>JAGPGQ010000236.1 GCA_018055925.1 Micropruina sp. | reverse complement strand
GGTTGTCGTCCGGCACGAACGGGGGTTCGATCGGGAACGGGAACTGCACATTGGTGTAGATCGGACGCCCGTAGCGTCCGCCACCGTGCAGCACCCAATGGGACGGGACGGGGAGCTCGTCCCAGCCGGAGTCGTCGAAGCCGTCCTCGGCGATCGCGTCGGGTGCTTCGCCGTCCGGCAGCACCGCGACGGCGCCACCGGGGGCGCCGGGCAGCAGCCGGAACCGCCAGTCGCCGTTCAACGACAGTTCCGGCGCGTCGCTGTCCAGCCGGGAACGGGCGGGGGCCCGGGTACCGGACCCAGGCCCCCGATCGAGCAGATAGTGCGGGGCTACTTGACCGCTCCTTCCGTGAGCCCACCGCGCCAGAAGCGCTGCAGGACGATCATCGCGATGACCAGCGGGATCACCGACAGCAGGACGCCGCCGGTGGTCAGTTCGTAGAACTCGGGCAACCGATCGACCTGGCCCAGCCAGTTGTTCAGGCCGAGCGTGATCGGGTACAGCTGCGAGTCTGCCAGCATGACCAGCGGCAGGAAGTAGTTGTTCCAGATGCCGATGAGCTGGAACAGGAACACCGTCACCAGGGCCGGGGTGAGGATGTTCAGGCCGACCGTGTGGAAGATCCGCAGTTCGCTGGCGCCGTCCAGCCGAGCGGCCTCGAGCAGGGCGTCGTCCACGGTGGCGTCGGCGTAGATCCGGCACAGGAACAGCCCGAACGGCGAGACCAGCGACGGGATCAGCACGCTCCAGTAGGTGTTGGCCAGACCCAGCTGGCTGAACAACAGGAACAGCGGCAGTGCGGTGGCCGTGCCGGGAACCAGCACCCCGCCGAGAATGATGCCGAAGATCACGTTGCTGCCCTTGAACTTGTACTTGGCCAGGGCATATCCGCCCGCGGCCGCCAGGTAGGTGGCGAGCAGCGCGCCCACCCCCGCGTACAGCACCGAGTTGAGGAACCAGCGCACGAAGATGCCGTTGTCGTAGGTGACGACCTGGCTCAGGTTCTCCCACAGCGCGAAGTTCGGGGCGAACCAGAACCCGAACGACGAGAACAGGTCCTCGGTCGTCTTCGACGCGGCCACGAACACCCAGTAGACCGGGACGATGAAGTACAGCGCGACGATCACCAGCAGGCCGGTGACGACGATGGTCATGGCCGCCGAGCGTCCGGCCGAGCGGTTGGCGTGATCGGCAGTGCCGGCGGCGCGGGCCGCGCGGGTCGCCGGTTTCGAGGCGGTGGTGGTGGTCACGAGTCCTCCCGGTTGGTGAGGCGGAGGAAGACGAACGAGAGCACGAACGCGACCACCGCGATGAGCACCGCCTGGGCCGCGGCGACGTTGTAGTCGTTGTAGGCGAAGGCCGTGGTGAAGGCGGAGAGGTTGGGGGTGAACTGGCTGTCGATCGCCGGCGCGACCTTGCTCAGCACCTGCGGTTCGGCGAAGAGCTGCAGGGTGCCGATGATCGAGAACACGGTGGTCAGCACCAGGGCCGGGGTGATCAGCGGAATCTGGATGCGCCAGGCGATCTGGAACGGCGTCGCGCCATCGACCCGGGCAGCCTCGTAGAGCTCGTTCGGGATCGCCTTCAGCTGCGCGACGATGATCAGCATGTTGTAGCCCGCGTAGCTCCAGGTGACGATGTTGGCGATCGACCACAGCACGGTGTCGGCGCCGAGGAAGTCCACCTCGAGACCCATCCAGCCGGCGACGTCGACGATCGGGCTGAGCCCCGGCACGTAGAGGAACGACCACAAGATGGTGGCGATCACGCCGGGGACGCCGTAGGGCATGAAGTAGGCGGCGCGGAACAGGCCGGGCCACTTCGCCGAGGCGGATTCGAGCAGCAGGGCAAGGATCGTGGCCAGCACGATCATCACCGGTACCTGGACGACGCCGAACAGCAGCATGCGTCCGATCGAGGCGATGAAGTTGCCGTCGCCGAGGGCCTGGGCGTAGTTGGCGAAGCCGGCGAAACCGCTGGTCACGCCCTCCTCGCCGAAGAGCCCGGCCCGGGTCACCCGGGTGAAGCTGGAGCCGACCGCGGTCAGGATCGGCAGCACGAAGGTGAGGGCGAACAGCACCAGGAACGGTGCCAGCAGGATCCAGGGGGCCCGCCTGGTGGCCGCGTTCAGTTTGCGGGCGTGCGGCTGGGTGGTGCTCATGCCGACACCTTTCGGATGCTCAGGCCTTTGTTGGTGAAGGCGGTCAGGATCTTCTTCTCGGCGTCGGCGACGGCGTCCACCAGGGTCCCGCCGGTGGCCTTGCGGCGGAAACCGTCGGCCAGGATGTTGAACGACTGCTGGGTGATCGGCCACCAGCTCCAATCGGCGTTCTGCTGTTTGGCGGCAGGGACGAAGATCTCCTGGTTGTAGTCCTGCCCGCTGAAGAACTCGGACGGCTGCTGCCGCGGGGTGCCGATGTGAGCGGGGTTGGCCGACCAGCCGATGCCGCTGTTCTCGATCAGGCCGTTGACGCCCTCCGGCGAGCTGTTCAGCCAGACGGCGAACTCCAGCGCCTCCTTCGGGTGGCGGCTGCTGGAGAGGACCGCGGTCGTGGAGCCGCCCCAGTAGCTGGAGCCGAAGCCGGTGTCCCAGCGGGGCATCGGCGCCACGCGCCAGCGTCCCTTGCCGCCGGCCACCCCCTCGATCAGGGCGTCGGCCCAGCTGGCGCCGGTGAGGGCGGCTATTCCGCCCCGGGAGCAGGCGGCGAACCAGGCCGGCGAGAAGGGTGAGATCTGGGTGGTGACCAGACCGTCATCGATCGCCTTGTCGAAGAACCGGGCGACCTTCATGGTGGCGTCGTCGGTCATGTTGATCAGCCAGCCCTCCGGGGTCGGCGTCAGCCACTCGGCGCCGGCCTGGGTGGCCAGCGAGCAGAAGAAGCTGGCGTCCGAGAGCGAGAAGCACTCCAGGTAGCTGTCCACCTTGCGCAGTTCGGTCGCGACCGCGCGCCAGTCGTCCCAGTTGGTCGGCGGCTTGGCGCCCACCTCGTCCAGCAGTTCGGTCTGGTAGTAGAAGCCCATCGGGCCGGAGTCCTGCGGGACCCCGTAGACGCCTCCGGTGAAACTCACCTGGCTCCACAGCGTCGGGTCGAACTGCCCGGCGTGATCGTTGGCGCCGTAGCGGGCCAGGTCGACCAGGCCGTTGACGAGGATGAACTCGGGGATCGATCGCATCTCGATCTGGGCCATGTCGGGCCCGCCGCCGGCGGCCAGCGCGGAGTACATCTTCTGGTAGCCACCCGAGTTCCCACCCGGAATCCAGACGGCGTTCACCTGGACGTCGGGATGCTGGCGGTTCCAGATGTCGGCGACCTTCTGCAGGTCTTTCAACCAGGCCCAGTAGGTGAGGGTGATCTTCTCACCCGGGGCCTTGGGCGGAATGACCGGCAGGCTGTTCACCGAGGTGGTGCCCGGTGTCGAGCACCCGCCCACCATGCCCGCGGCCACGGCACCCAGGCCGAGGCCCAGGACTCGGCGTCGCGTGAGGGTTCGCATGTGCCTCCACATCGTTGTGAGGGGGTAGCCGAGGCTGCTGCCCAGGCTGGGCTGGACGGTAGCACAAAAATCGAGTAATTGCTCGAAATTCAACCGAGGAGTGGACGCGGCCGGTACTGTTTCGCTCGATGAAGACACAAGACCGCAAGCGGGGGCCTTATGCGAAGTCGGCCCAACGGAGGCGGCAGATCATCGAGGCCGCGTTCGATGTGTTCGCCGCCCGCGGCTACCAGGGTGGGTCGTTGCAGGAGGTGGCCGACCGGGTGGGCCTGAGTCAGACCAGCATCCTGCATTACTTCCCGAGCAAACGGGCCCTGCTGATCGCGGTCCTCGAGCAGCGGGACGCGGTCGCCAAGCCGCAGCCCAGCGAGGCCCCGCAGGGACTGGTCGAGGTGGTGCTTGCACAGGCGATGCACAACGAGACCATTCCCGGGCTGATCGAGCTCTACACCGTGCTGTGCGGCGAGGCGGTCACCGAGGGGTACCCGGCCCGCGACTATTTCGTCGACCGGTTCTCCAGGTTGCGCGCGTCCTATGCCCGGCGGTTGCGTGAGTTGGAGGCCCGGGGACGGCTCCGACCCGGTGTCGACGTGGACCGTGCGGCGGCGTCCCTGGTCGCCCTCTGGGACGGCATCCAGGCGCAGTGGCTGCTCGATCGCGACACCGTCGACGTGGTCGGCTGCCTGGGTGACTTCCTGAACGGCATCATCGTGCCGGCCGAGCACTCCGCGGTCGGCGCCGCCGCCGGTTCGGAGAGTCGCACCGCTCCCGAGGGCTGACCGGCGGTCGCAAGCCGACACCCCGGACGCCGTCCCACGTGACCCGTCCCCGGACGCCGTGCCACCCAAAGCCCTGCCTAATCAGTTCTGCCCTCCCGTCGACGGGAGGGCATAACTGATTGGGCAGGGCCCTACGGCGTCCGGACGTCGTTGGCCGGCCGACCCGGAGGGCCCGAGGTTCACGCCGGCTGCATCGTGCCGGTCTCCAGGAACCGCTGGTGCCAGCTCAGCGACAGCCGCAGATCGTGCGGCGTGTGCAGGCCGTTGCAGACCTTCTGCGCGTGCTCGAAGTACTCGCTCAGCATCGGCCGGTACATCGGGTGCGCACACTTCTCGATGATCAGCCTGGCCCGCTGCTTGGGCGACTTGCCGCGCAGGTCGGCCAACCCCTGCTCGGTGATCAGCACCTGGACGTCGTGCTCGGTGTGGTCGTGGTGGCTGACCATCGGCACGATGCACGAGATCGCGCCGCCCTTGGCGATCGACGGAGTGACGAAGGCGGAGATAAAGGCGTTGCGGGTGAAGTCCGCCGAGCCGCCGATGCCGTTCTGCATCCGCGAACCCATGATGTGGGTCGAGTTCACGTTGCCGTAGATGTCGGCCTCGATCATCCCGTTGCAGGCGATGATGCCGAGCCGCCGGATCATCTCCGGATGGTTCGAGATCTCCTGCGGACGCAGCACGATCTTGTCCCGATACCGCCTGGCTTCGGCATTCATCCGATCGGCGTACTCCGGCGACAGCGAGAACGCGGTGGCCGAGGCGACCGTCATCTTGCCCGAGTCGATCAGGTCGACCATGCCGTCCTGGATCACCTCGGTGTACGAGGTGAGGTAGTCGAAGGGCCCCTCGAGCAGCCCGACGAGCACGGCGTTGGCGACGTTGCCGACGCCCGACTGCAGCGGCAGCAGGTCCTTCGGCAGCCGTCCCCGCTTCACCTCGTGGGTGAGGAACTCCAGGTAGAAGCCGGCCATCTTCTTGGAGTCCTCGTCGGCCGGCTTGAACGGGGTGTTCCGGTCGGCGGAGTCCGTCTCGATGACGGCGACCACCTTGTCGAGGTCGACGCGGTAGTTGCGCTGCCCGATCCGGTCACCGGTGTGGGTGAGCATCACCGGCTGTCGCTCGGGTGGCAGCCGGGCGCCGTAGTAGATGTCGTGCATGCCCTCGAGCTCGGACGACTGCCACGAGTTCACCTCGAGGATGATCTGGTCGGCCCGTTCGAGGAAGGTCTTGTTGTTGCCCACCGACGACGAGGGGACCAGCAGGCCGTCCTCCCTGATCGCGGTCACCTCGACCACGGCGGTGTGCAGCTTGCCCATGCTGCCGGCCCAGATCATCGGCGCCAGATGGGAGAGGTGGATGTCGGCGTACTCGGAGATGCCCTCATTGATCTTGCGGCGCATGATCGGGTCGGACTGGTACGGCGTCCGGAATCCGACCCCGTCCACCTCGGCCAGCACGCCGTCCAGTTCGGGGGCGGTGGACGCGCCGGTGAACAGCCCGAGCTGGAACTCCTCGCCCCGGTCGTGGGCCGCCTTGATCTCGGAGGCCAACGCGCCCGGCACCTCTTTGGGGTAGCCGGCCCCGGTGAAGCCGCTCATGCCGACGTTCGTGCCCGGCTTGATCAGCTT
>JAGPGQ010000237.1 GCA_018055925.1 Micropruina sp. | reverse complement strand
CGCCGACGCCCCCCTCGGCATCGGCTCGCTGCAGTGGTTCATCGAGTGCGATCCGGCGGTGCACTACTTCACCCTGCTCCGCCAGGCACCCGAGACCCACGACCGGCTGCGCCGGCTGGCCGCCTTTGATGTCGTCAGCAACAACACCGACCGCAAGGGCGGTCACGTGCTGCGCGACGAGGCGGGCGACATCTGGGCGATCGACCACGGCCTGTGCTTCGCGGCGGGATTCAAGCTCCGCACGGTGATCTGGGACTTCGCCGGCGACGCCGTCGACCCGGAGGTGCTGGCCGACATCGCGCCGCTGGCCGACGCCGTCCCCGACGAAATCGCCGAACTGCTCGATGAACGCGAGGTGCGCGCCCTGCGCCGGCGCGCCCAACGGCTGCTGGACGCCGGCATTCTGCCGATCGACACCACCGGACGCGCGTGGCCCTGGCCGCTGGTCTAGCGGCCGGATCCTCACGTCTGCCGGGAGCGGCGATCTCGACATCGTGCTCTGATCAACGTGTGCCCGGAGGCGCGCCATGGGTCTTGCGCATGCACGTAATCTTGTAATTGCTGCAAGGAGGTAGTCATGAACATGCGAGGATTCGGACGTCCCGGCGGGTGGCAGAGCGCCGATCTACCGGCGGCCGACGATGCCCAGGCCTGGTTCGAGGGACGCCTGCCCGACGCCTGGTTCCTGGGCGTCGAGGTGATCGTCGACCGCGAGGAGATCACCGTGATCGGCACACTGCCCGACGAGGGCGTCCAGCCGGCGGCCGCCGAGGGCCGCATCGCGCGGTTCCGCGAGGAGACCCGGGAGCGCCGGATCGGTATCGCGCTCGAAGCGCAGGCACGCTACGGCCGCAAGGTGTCGTGGGGCGTCCGGCTGGGCGAGGCGACCGCGCTCTTCACCCACCTGTCGGTGCCCGTGATGACCCGGCTGAAGCAGCCCGAACGGCGGGTTCTCGACACCCTGGTGGACGCCGGCGTGGCCCGGTCCCGCTCGGACGCCCTGGCCTGGGCGGTCAAGCTGGTCGGACGCCACACCGAGAGCTGGCTGGCGGAACTGCGAACCGCGATGGAACAGGTGGACAAGCTGCGCGCACAGGGCCCTGGACTGTGACATCGGGGTGAGCAGCAGGAAGACGACCCGCCAGACGGTGGCCGAGCCGCGCGCGCAAGGCCCCGAACCGTGAACTGGCATGCGTCGTCGTGACGCGCGGCGGCAAGCTGCCGATCGGCGCGAACATTGATCGGCGGTGGGGCTTCGCGCTCCGCCGAGACAGTCGAACCGGACGAGCGGCCGTCCGCTCCGGTATGTCCAGCGCCGAACCTGGCACCCCACCGCCTGGGGGACCTTCCAGTCTATCCGATCGGGTCCAGCCCGGGCGAGATCCCGGCATCCGCCGGGATGACGTGGTCGGCCCGGGCGAACCAGACCCCCACGCAGCCGCCCGGACGACGCGGTTGGTCGCATCCCGGCACGCAGTGCTATCGCGCGCTTTCGTCATCCCGGCGAACGCCGGGATCTCCACGCCTGAATCCACCAGGCTCAGAGCTCTTCACGCACCCCTCGCTCCGGGCCGATCCGAGGTCGCCCAGGTAGTGGGCGATCAGCGGTCTCGGCGTCCGCTGTCGCCGGTCGAAGAGCTCGCTGCGAAACACCCCGTCGGTGTGGGTGGCGGCCACCGTCCAGGTGTTGAGCCTGTCGAAACCCCCTGTCAGCGCGGTTCTTCAGGGTCTCGACAAGCTCGATCAACGAGAACTCGACCAGGGATGGTCGGTGTGTCCTCTAGCCGCCGGCGAAGGGCGGCAGCACGTCCACCTGGGCGTTCGGCGGGACGTACTCGGTGCGCGAACGGGCGGCCCGGCCGTCCACCAGCACGCTGGAGACGGCAAACACCTTGGCCAGGCGCTCCCGGTCGGCGCTCAGCTGCTCGATGAGCTCGGCGACGGTCACCTCGAAGTCGGCGTCCAGCGTCTCCTCGTCGACCCCGGCGGCCTCGGCCGCGCCGGCGAAGTAGCGGATCCTCATCGTCATCCTCCGATTGCGCTCATGGTGCGGGACGGTTGCACGAAGCCCGCCTCGCCGATGCCGTGGGCCCGGGCCTTGAGGCCCTGGGCGCCCGCCCACAGCTCGGCGATCTCGGCGTCCGAGGCGCCGTCGCGCAGCGGTGTCCGCAGATCGGTCTCGGTGCGGGAGAACAGGCAGGTCCGCATCTGGCCGTCGGCGGTGATCCGGGTCCGGTCACAGGCGGCACAGAACGGCGCTGTCACCGACGGGATGACGCCGATCCGGCCGCCCGGCTGATCGGCGTCCGGCAGCACCTGCCAGAGCTCGGCCGGGGCGGCGCCGCGCGGCTCGGCGGCCGGCTCGAGCGTGAACCGTTCGCGCAGCCGGGCCAGGATCTCGGCCTGGGTGACCATCTGCGAGCGGTCCCACTCGTGCTGGGGTCCGAGCGGCATCTGCTCGATGAACCGCAGCTGGTAGCCGCGTTCCAGGCAGAACTGGGCCAGCGGCACCACGTCCACCTCGTTCACGTCGCGCATCACGACGCTGTTCACCTTGACCGGCAGCAGTCCGGCGGCCTCGGCGGCGGCGAGGCCGGCGAGCACGGCGTCCAGCCGGTCGCGGCGGGCCAGCGCGGCGTAGCGCGCGCGGTCGAGCGAGTCCAGCGAGACGTTCACCCGGTCGAGCCCGGCCGCGGCGAGCGCGGAAACCCGCTTGTCGAGGCCGATTCCATTGGTGGTGAGCGACAACTCGGGCGGCTTCCCGGCGCGGGTCCGCAACTCCTTGGCCGAGGCCACGATCTGCTCCAGCGAGCGGCGCAGCAACGGTTCGCCGCCGGTGAACCGGAGCTTGGTGATGCCGAGGAGTTCGACGGCGATCCGCAGCACCCGGGCCAGTTCGGCGTCGGTGAGCACCTCGTCGGTGGGGAACCACTGCAGGCCCTCGGCGGGCATGCAGTAGGTGCAGCGCAGGTTGCAGCGGTCGGTCAGCGAGACCCGCAGGTCGGTGGCGACCCGGCCGTGCGCGTCGGCCAGCGTCAGCGGCACGCGCACCCCGGTCGTCATGTCCCTCAGGGTACGCGAGAGGCATCACGCGTGACCAAAGCCGGATGCAGGGCACCGGTGCCGGTGTCATGATGGGGGTGATGACATCGTCCACCGTGCCCACCGAAGGCCCGGAGCGACTGGGCCCGAGCCGCCGCCGGGTGCTGGCCCATCTCCAGGAAGTGGCCGACCCGGAGTCGACCGAGACCATGGCCGAAGTCCTCGATCTCCATCCCAATACCGTGCGCTTCCACCTGGACGCCCTGCTCAGCGCCGGGCTGGCGCGCCGGCTCGTCGAGCGCCGCGGCGTCCAGGGCCGGCCACGGGTGCTGTTCAGCGCCGCCCCCACCGCGCCACCGGTCACCGACGCTCCCTACCGCGCCCTGGTGCAGGCGATGCTCGGCTACCTGCGCGGCGACGAGCCCCCCGGCAACCCCGTGGCCGAGCGGCTCGGCGAGGCGTGGGGACGCTCGCTGGCCGCGTCCGCCGGCGATCCGGAGGCCGGTGTCCAGGGCCTGGTGGCGGTCGTGAACGGGCTCGGCCTGAGTTCACGGGTGGCCGAGACCGACGGCGTCCGGAGCCTGGAGATCGTCCGCTGCCCCTTCCGCGAACTCACCCTGGGCGGTGACACCACCGTGTGCCGGATCCACCTCGGCATGATGCGCGGCTACCTCGCCGCCACCGGAGCCGACGAGACGGTTGCCGAACTCCGCCCCTGGGTCGAGCCAGAGTTGTGCCTGGCCCGACTGGCGCCCGTCGCCGAACCGGACGCCGGGCCGCAGGACGAACCGCGACTGCACGTGGACGGCAGACCGGACGCCGAGCCACACTGACCCTGGACACCCACCCAGGCGGCCAACGCTGGTCGAGCTCGTCGAAACCCCTTGCCATAGGCCCGTCACAGGTCTCGACACACGATCAGCGCTTCCGGGTACTGGAGATCCCGGGTCAAGCCCGGGATGACGGTGTGACCGGTGTGCTGTGACGGGTGACCGGTGTGCTGTGACGGCGTCGGACCCGGTGCCACGTCCAGGTCATCCCGGCGCGCCTCGTCATCCGGCGGACGCCGGCATGTCCGCTCAGATCCCGACGTCCTCCAGCAGGTCGGTGACCAGCGCCGCGATCGGCGAGCGTTCCGAGCGGGTCAGTGTGACGTGGGCGAACAGCGGATGACCCTTGAGCTTCTCCACCACGGCGACGACTCCGTCGTGGCGTCCGACCCGCAGGTTGTCCCGCTGCGCCACGTCGTGGGTGAGCACCACCCGCGAGTTCTGGCCGATCCGCGAAAGCACGGTGAGCAGCACGTTGCGCTCCAGCGACTGTGCCTCGTCGACGATCACGAAGGCGTCATGCAGCGAGCGTCCGCGGATGTGGGTGAGCGGCAGCACCTCGAGCATGTCGCGGGCCAGCACTTCGTCGATCACGTGCCGGTTGGTCACCGAGCCGAGGGTGTCGAAGACGGCCTGGGCCCAGGGCGACATCTTCTCCCCCTCGTTGCCCGGCAGGTAGCCGAGCTCCTGGCCGCCGACCGCGTACAGCGGGCGGAAGACGATCACCTTCGAGTGCAGCTGTCGTTCCAGCACCGCTTCCAGCCCGGCGCACAGCGCCAGGGCGGACTTTCCTGTGCCGGCCTTGCCGCCCAGCGAGACGATGCCGACGCTCGGGTCGAGCAGCAGGTCGAGGGCGACCCGCTGTTCGGCGGAGCGGCCGTGGATGCCGAAGCAGTCCCGCTCGCCGCGGACCAGCCTGACCGTGCCGTCGGGCAGCATCCGGCCCAGCGCGGTGGAGGTCGAGGCGTGCAGTACGACGCCGCTGTGGCAGGGCAGGTCGACCGCCTCGGGGACGAGCGCGGTGCCGGCCGCGTAGAGCGCGTCGATGCTGGCCCGCTCGACCTCGACCTCGGCCATTCCCGTCCAGCTCGCGTCGACGGGTAGCTCGTGCAGATATTCCTCGGCCTTCAGCCCGACCGCGGAGGCCTTCACCCGCAGCGGGACGTCCTTGCTGACCAGGACGACGTCGCGGCCCTCGGCGGAGTAGTTCAGCGCGACGGCGAGGATCCGGGAGTCGTTGTCGCCCAGGCGGAAGCCGTGCGGCAGCACCGTCTGGTCGGAGTGGTTGAGCTCGACGTGCAGCGTGCCGCCGTCGTCGTTGATCCGCAGCGGCAGGTCGAGCCGCCCGTTGGCCAGTCGCAGCTCGTCCAGATAGCGCAGGGCGGTGCGAGCGAAGTAGCCGAGCTCGGGATGATGCCGCTTCGCCTCCAGCTCGGTGACCACCACGATCGGCACGATCACCTCGTGCTCGTGGAAGTTGCGCAGGGCGTGCGGGTCGCTGAGCAGGACGGAGGTGTCGATCACATAACTCCGGGTCGCCGTGGCGGCCGAGGTGGTCGAGACCCTGCGGGAACTGCTTGCTGTTCGGGGCACGAGCGGTCCTGTCCTGAGGCCGACGTCGCACCCCGCCGGCCTCACATGGTTGTGTCAGCCGGGAAGTGTTGGGCCCGGTGCTGGCCCGCGGGTTCGACCTGTGACAGTCAAACGACGCATCGTTCCTCCTGGGCGGCCACGTGGGTGACCGTGTCAGAACTGTAAGCCTGCCGATCGGCGATCCGGCGACGCGCCACGCCCCCGTGTCGTTGTGTCACCCGATGTTCAACCGGAGGGCCTGCGTCGATCTCGTCGACCGCGGCGGGTCTCGACCCGGCCCGGCCACCCCGCGTGCTGGCGTGGCGGCGAGGGTGACCTCGGCCCCGTCTCGGCATCGGCACCGGCCCCCGGTCTCGGCACCGCGACAGGCCTGGCCCCAACCGTCGGGCTCCCGACCCCCGGCCCACGGAGAAACATCTGCCTCCCTAGACTGCCCACATG
>JAGPGQ010000238.1 GCA_018055925.1 Micropruina sp. | reverse complement strand
CCGTGGCCCGGGAGACCGGGCTGCTCTGAGCGGACGGCTCCTCGACACCGGAACCCCGGCCGGGTTCTTATCCGATCCCGGTCATCCGGCGAACGCGGAGATCCCGGAGCGAGTCCGGGATGACGAAACCGACCACCGAACGCTCCAAATCCCCACCACGTCATCCCGGCGAACGCCGGGATCTCGGAAACGGTCCAGGTGGGATACTCGTACGGATATGGATACGACCCGACTGCTCCGTCCGCTCCGGGTCGATCCGGCGGACGACGCCACTGCCGACCGGCTGTACGCCTCGTTCACCGCCTACGCCGAGCGTCTCGGGCTCACCCTCTACCCGCACCAGGACGAGGCGATCATCGAACTGCTCGCCGGTTCACACGTGGTGCTGACCACCCCGACCGGCTCGGGCAAGTCGCTGGTGGCGACGGCGGCGATCCATGCGGCGCTGTCCACCGACCGGGTGTCGTTCTACACCGCACCGGTGAAGGCCCTGGTCAGCGAGAAGTTCTTCGACCTGGTCGCGACCTTCGGCGCCGACAACGTCGGCATGCTGACCGGGGACGCGGCGGTCAACGCCGGCGCACCGATCATCGCCTGCACCGCCGAGGTGCTGGCCAACATCGCGCTCCGCGAGGGTGCGGACGCCGACGTCGGCCTGGTCGTGATGGACGAGTTCCACTACTACGGCGAACGCGACCGCGGCTGGGCCTGGCAGGTGCCGCTGATCGAGCTCACCGGCGTCCAGTTCCTGCTGATGTCGGCGACCCTGGGCGACATGTCCGGCATCGCGGACGACCTCGCCCGGCGCACCGGGGCCGAGGTGGCGATCGTCGCCGAGGCCGAGCGTCCGGTGCCGCTGACCTTCAGCTACGCCATGACGCCGCTCGAGGAGACCCTGGAGGAACTGGTCGAGACCCACCAGGCGCCGGTGTACGTCGTCCACTTCACCCAGGCGGCGGCCGTCGAGCACGCCACCTCGCTGCTCACCAAGGGGTTCGCCAGACGCTCCCTCAGGCGGGGCCAGGACGCCGGCCCCGGGCCCGACCTGCTGCACGGCTTCCGGTTCGCGGCCGGCTTCGGCAAGACGCTGAACAAGCTGCTGAAGGCCGGCATCGGCGTCCACCACGCGGGCATGCTGCCCAAATACCGGCGGCTGGTCGAACAGCTCGCCCAGCAGGGCCGGCTCAGCATCATCTGCGGCACCGACACCCTCGGCGTCGGCATCAATGTGCCGATCCGCACCGTCCTGTTCACCGGCCTGGCCAAGTTCGACGGCTCCCGGCAGCGGGTGCTGCACACCCGCGAGTTCCAGCAGATCGCCGGACGGGCCGGCCGGGCCGGCTTCGACACCACCGGCTACGTGGTCGTCCAGGCGCCCGAACACGTGATCGCCAACGAGCGCGCCAAGGCGAAGGCGGCCGCCAAGAACGCCGGGATGAGCGAAGCCAAGCTCTCCAAGCGGAAGTCCAAGGCGCAGCTCAGGAAGGCGCCGGACGGCGCGGTGGTGTGGAGCGAGCAGACCTTCGACCGGCTGGTCGCCGGCCAGCCGGAACGCCTGGCCAGCCGGATGAAGGTCGACAACGCGATGCTGATCAACGTGCTCAGCCGCGACCAGGACGCCTTCGCCGTGCTGCGCCGGCTGCTCACCGACAACCACGAGAACCGCCGCGCCCAGCTGCGGCTGGTCCGCCGGGCACTCCGGCTGGTCCGCTCGCTGGTGCATTCCGGCGTGGTCACCCGGCTGGACGAACCGGACGCCCACGGCCGCCGCTACGTGCTCACGGTGGACCTGCCGCCGGACTTCGCGCTCAACCAGCCGCTCGCCCACTTCGCGCTCGCCGCGCTCGACCTGCTCGACCCCGAGGCCGAGAGCTACCCGCTCGACGTGCTCTCGGTGATCGAGGCGGTGCTGGAGGCGCCGATGACCCTGCTGTTCGCGCAGCAGCACGCCGCCCGGGGCGAGGAGATCGGACGCCTCAAGGCCGACGGCGTCGACTACGACGAACGGATGACGATCGTCGAGTCGATCACCTGGCCCCGACCGCTCGCCGAGCTGCTCGAGGCGGCCTACGAGACCTACCGGCAGACCCACCCCTGGCTTCGAGCGGACGCCCTCGAGCCGAAGTCGGTGGTCCGCGAGATGTGGGAGCAGGCGATGAGCTTCACCGACCTGGTCGGCCGCTACCAGGTGGCCCGCAGCGAGGGCGTGGTGCTGCGCTACCTGACCGACGCCTACCGCACCCTGCAGCACACCGTCCCGGAGACCCATCGCAGTCCGGAGCTGGGGGACATCGTCGACTGGCTCGGCGAGACGATCCGGCA
Source organism: Micropruina sp. (assembly GCA_018055925.1). Classification (GTDB taxonomy): domain Bacteria; phylum Actinomycetota; class Actinomycetes; order Propionibacteriales; family Propionibacteriaceae; genus Micropruina. Next base: position 3,584 of record JAGPGQ010000238.1, on the reverse strand, counting down.
GACCGACTCCTCGCTGCTGGACGAGTGGGCCGCGCTGATGGACCCCGATCACGCCCCGCGCGACGTGATCGACCACACCGCGCCGGCACCGCCGCGTCCGCTGTCGAAGCAGGGCCGCAGCTTCGAGGTGCTGATCCGCAACGCGCTCTGGGCCAGGCTCGCGGCCTGCGCCCGCGACGACCTGGCCGCGCTCGTCCGGCTGGAGCGGGAGGCGTCCGAACGGACGGAGCCCGCCCGCGATGTGGTGGTGACGCGATCTCGCTGGGACGCCGCACTCGAGGACTATTACGCCGAACACGACGAGATCCTGCTCGACGGGGACGCCCGCGGACCGTCGTATGTGGCGATCGGCGAGGAACGCCGCGGCGAGCCGGTGGGTGCGCCGGAAGGCACGACGGCCCGGATCCGGCGGGTCCGGCAGATCGTCAGGGATCCGGACGACAACCGGGACTGGGTGCTGGACGCCGTGGTCGACTGCGACGCCTCCGACGAGGCCGGCGAGCTGGTGCTGGCCACGTCCGCCCTGCACCGGCTGGACGGCTGACCGGCGAGCAGATCCCGTCCTCCCGGCCACGCATCCCCATCCCGGCTCTACGTCATCCCGGCGGAAGCCGGGATCCCGTCCGACCGGCAACCAGGCGTCCGGCAGCGGGTCTCGTGCCCCGCTGGTCCTATCGCAGGCCGCGGCCCCTGGATCGGACGATCAGGTGCGCGGAGAGAACGACGCCGAGGACCAGGGACACGGCCAGGATCGTGGCGGGGTACATCTCGGGGTCCGACGCCTCCGGAACGACGAAACGGCGGAGCACCTCGTACACCGAGGGAAGATACGGCAGCAACAGCAGCACGCAGACGGCGATGCGCAGCCGATGGCTGCGGCGAGGTGGCGCCACGTACCCCCCGCAGTTCCCTGGGCGTCGGCGACATGACGGTCACCTCCACGAGGCTCCGGTCGATGCCGGCGGCCTGCACCTCGGGATCGTCGGGAATCAGGATCGGCCGGCGCGCAGGAATGGGACCCATCGGTTGCTGATCGAACAACGACATGGCCACTCCTCACGACACTCCCGTGCCGTCATGATAGACCGTCCCGCCCCAGGCATCCCGTTCAGGGGACGGTTCCTATTCCCGTTCAGGGGACGGTTCCCATTCCCGTTCAAGGAACCGTCCCCTATCCCGTTCAAGGGGGACGGTTCCCCGGCGACGACGGCTGACGCGATGACCGCACGGACCGGCACCCCGGCCCAGAGGCCGGACGGGCTCAGCAGCCGAAGTTCTCCCGGACGACGGTGCGTCCGACCTCCCAGCTGGACGGGTCGGCGCCGGCGAGCAGGTAGCTGCCGGTCACTCCGGCGACGTAGTCGCGTCCGTCCAGGGTGGCGATCACCCCGCCGTTCTCGGTGACCATCAGGCCGCCGGGCAGATGGTCCCAGGGGTGCAGCGAGCGGTACCCGATGAAGGCCCGCCGGCCCTCGGCCACGGCCGGGTAGTCGACCCCGGCGCAACCGGCCTGGCGCACCAGCTTCACGTCGGCGGGCAGCTCGTCCCGGATCCGGCGGCCCCGCCGGTGCAGCGCTCCCACCAGGGGTTTCGTCACCGGAGTCACCGGCACCCGGGTGTCGTTGAGGTACACGCCCGCACCCCGTTCGGCTACGTACATGCGGTCGTTCATCGGCTGCCAGATCCAGCTGCGGGTGGTCACGCCACGGCGCACCTCGGCCACCATGACGGCGAAGTCGGGCGCGCCCTCGGCGAAGTTGCGGGTGCCGTCGATCGGGTCGATCACCCACGCCAGCTCCGCCTGCGGCAGTGCCTTCAGCGGGGCGGCGTCGGCGTACACCCCCTCTTCGCCGACCACCAGGCAGCCCGGGTCGGCGGCCCGGAAGATCGCGCTCAGGGCACGTTCGGCCAACCGGTCGGCGACCGTGACCACGTCACCCGGCCGCTTCTCGATGATCTCGTCGTCGGCGAGGGCACGGAACCGGGGCACGATCTCGATCTCGGCGACCTGGCGGATCGCGGCGGTCACATCATCGGTCTGCATCACGGCTCCAGGGTGTCGGCGTGGTCGGCGGTGACGAAGTCGATCAGCTTCTCGACCTCGGTGAGCAGGGCGGGGTCGAGGTCGCGCCACGAGGTGACCTTGGAGCGGATGTGCCGCCAGGCGTTGGCGGTGTCTGTCTGGGTGCGGGCCGGCCAGCCGAGCGCCCGGCACAGTCCCTGCTTGTAGTCCTGGCCGCGCGGCACCTCGGGCCACGCCTTCAGGCCGAGCACGGACGGCTTCACCGCCGTCCAGATGTCGACGAACCGATGGCCGGTGACGAACACCCACGGGTTGCTCACCTGCTCGACGATCCGGGACTCCTTCGAGCCCGGCACCAGGTGGTCGACCAGGACGCCCAGCCGTCGCCCCCGCTGCGGGGCGAACTCGGCCACGATCGCCGGCAGGTCGTCGATGCCGCCGAGGTATTCGACGACGACGCCGACATGTCGCAGGTCGTCACCCCATACCTTCTCGACCAGTTCGGCGTCGTGCCGGCCCTCGACGTAGATCCGGCTGGGCAGCGCCACCTTCGCCGGCGTGCTGGACGAACCCGCCCGGGAGCCGGACGCGGTGTGCGTGGGGCGTCCGTTCGGCTGCCGCTTGGGCGCCGTGACCGCGACCGGTTTGCCGTCCAGCCAGAACCCGGGGCCGAGCGGGAAGCTGCGCCGCTTGCCGCGCCGGTCCTCGAGCACCAGCAACCCGTTCTCGAGTCGGACGAGGGCGCCCACGAAACCCGTGGCGGGATCCTCCAGGACCATGCCCAGCTGCGCGGGGACCTCGGTGGTGGTGGGTTTGCCGGCCTGCCGCCAGCCGGGCGCCAACACGTCGCGCGGGTATCGACTCACCCTTCGACCCTAACGCTCCGGACCGTCGCCGGAGGTGACCGACCGGGGTGCGGCACCGGGCGTCGCGTCCCTCCCCGTTCACGGTCCACCCGTCCGGTGACGGTCGTCCGCCCGCCCCAAAGCCCTGCCTAACTATCTCTGCCCTGCCGTCGACGGGAGGGCAGAGATAGTTAGGCAGGGCTTTCCGGTGGGCGCGGTCCTCCGGGGTGCCGGAAGGCTTCGCGTCTTGCGGGTCTGGAATAGTGGCAGGCCCGCCGACGGTTCGCGGCGGGGCCGACGGAAGGAGCGGCGTCGTCGATCCGCACTACCTGACCGATCGTGGTCCCGGGGCCGGCGCCCGGACGCCGGCGCGTGCCCGGCTGCGCAGCGATGCGCCGGAGCTGTCGCTGAACGGGTTGTGGAGGTTCCGGTTGCTGCGCGGTGCGCCCGGCGGCGCGCGGGCCGTGCTCCCGCCCGGTGAGCGGCCCGACGATGTGGCCGCCGTCGACTTCGACGATGCGGACTGGGACGAACTGCCCGTCCCGTCGCATTGGGTGTTGCACGGCGACGGACGGTACGGGCGTCCGATCTACACCAACGTCCCCTACCCGTTCCCGATCGAGCCGCCGTTCGTCCCGGACGACAACCCGACCGGCGATCACCGGCGGCGCTTCGATCTGCCGGCGGAGTTCGCGGACGCACGCGCGGTGCTGCTG
>JAGPGQ010000235.1 GCA_018055925.1 Micropruina sp. | reverse complement strand
CAACCAGGCCCGGATCGCGGTGGTCGTGCCGCCCGGTTTCGGGCGCAGCCTGGCCGCCGGCGAACAGGCCAGCGTCGCCGTCTACCTGGACGGCTCCGAACCGACCGCCGCCCGCGTCGGGGAGGCGTTCGCGACCGCGCTCAACCAGGTCTACGGCCAGCGGGTGACCATCGCCTGGGCCGACGCGCAGGGACTCGACGTCACCGCCGCCGGCCAACTCGAACCACGGGTGCGCACCTGGTACAACCCGGAGAAACGCAGTTCGGACTTCCTCATCCCCGGCCTGATGGTGGTGATCATCATGGTGGTCGCGGTGCAGCAGACCGCGGTCAGCCTGGTTCGCGAGCGCGAACAGGGCACCGACGAGCAGCTGGCGATCAGCCCGCTGGCCGGCTGGGAGATGATGATCGGCAAGGTCGCACCCTGGACGCTGCTGGCGTTCGGCGAACTCGCCGCGGTCGTCGCCGTCGGGATGCTGTTCTACGACCTGCCGCTACGGGGCAGCCTCGGCGTCCTGGCGGTGGGGGCGGCGCTGTTCGTGTTCTGCTCGCTCGGACTGGGACTGGTGATCTCGGCGGTCGCGCCCAGCCTGGAGAGCGCGAACATGCTGGGCCTGTTGTTGTCGATCCTGCCCGCGTTCATCCTCTCCGGGTTCGCGTTCCCGCTGGCGTCGATCCCGGACTGGCTGCAGGTGGTGAGTTGCCTGTTCCCGGCCCGGTTCATGGTGACGATCTCGCGTGGCGTGTTCCTCAAGGGCGCCGGCTTCGAGGAGCTGTGGCCGGAACTGGCGGCCCTGGCGGTCTACGGCGTGGTCGTGGTGCTGATCGCCGTGGTGTTGTCGGCGGGGAGGCGGCGATGAGTGCGAGCACGCGCGCCCGGAGCCGCAAGCGGATCCGGCTGCTGATGTGGAAGGAGTTCCTGCAGCTGCGTCGCGACCCGCTGCTGCTGCGGCTGCTGTTCCTGATGCCGATCCTGCAGCTGATCCTGTTCGGCTACGTGGTCGCCGCCGACGTGCGGAACCTGGCCACCGCGATCGTCGACCTCGACCGGACGTCCACCTCGCGCGCACTGGAGGCGCACTTCGCGTCGTCCGACTACTTCTCCGTGGTCGCCCACCCCGCCGAGACCGAGCTGCAGCGGTTGATGGACACCGGCACGATCGCCATCGCGGTGGTGATTCCCGAGGGCACCCAGGCGGCGCTCGATCGCGGGGAGACCGCCCCGATCGGCATCGTGGTGGACGGCTCGGACAGCCAGGTGGCGTCCGTCGGCAGCGGGTACGCGTCCCAGATCATCGCCCGCTACAACGCCGAACGGCTCCGCGCGCAGGGGGTCGACCTGGGCGCGCCCGGCATCGACGCCCGGGTCCGGGTGATGTTCAACCCGACGCTGGCCGCGGTGAACACCATGATCCCCGGGCTGGTGGCGGCGATCGTGATGCTGTCGATCATGGCGGTGATGGGCCAGGCGGTGGTCAAGGAACGCGAACGGGGCACCCTCGAGCAGATGTTCGTGACGCCGATCCGGCCGACCGAATACCTGATCGGCAAGGTCACGCCGTACGCGCTGGTGGCCGTCGTGCAGCTGTGCCTGGTGGCGGTGGTCGGTGTGTTCTGGTTCGGCGTCCCGTTCGCCGGGCAGATCTCGGTGGTGGCGGCCGGGCTGGCGCTGTTCATGCTCACCTCGATCGGGCTGGGGCTGCTGATCTCGCTGGTCTCGCACACCCGGCAGCAGGCGCAGCAGCTGATGATGCTGTTCCTGCTGCCCAGTTTCGTGCTGTCGGGCTTCATCTTCCCGATCGACTCGATGCCGGCCCCGATCGTGCCGTTGACCTGGTTCGTGCCGCTCACCTGGGCGATCGAGATCCTCCGCGGCGCGTTCATCAAGGGCAGCGGCTTCGAGGCGCTGGCCATGCAGTTCTGGGTGCTGGCGGCGTTCGCAGTGGTGATCTTCGGCGCCGCCATCGCCGCGACCCGCAGGAGGCTGACCGAATGAGTACCGCACCCAGCCCCGAGCCCGCTATCTCGGTGCGCGGCCTGACCAAGCGCTTCGGCGACTTCACCGCGGTCGCCGGCATCGACTTCGACGTGCCGCGGGGCACGATCTTCGGCTTCCTCGGCCCCAACGGATCGGGCAAGACCACCACGATCCGGATGCTCACCGGCACCAGCGCCGCGGACGGCGGCCAGGCGATGGTGCTCGGCGAGGACGTCCTCGCGCACCCCAACCGGATCAAGCAGCGGATCGGCTACATGTCGCAGAAGTTCGCCCTGTTCGAGGACATGACGGTCGAGGAGAACCTGCGGTTCTACGCCGGCGTCTACGACCTGTCGCCCGAGCGGTTCGCCGAACAACGCGCCTACGTGCTCGACATGGCCGACCTCCGCGGACGCGAGCACGAGCTGACCGCGAACCTGTCCGTGGGCTGGCGACAGCGGCTGGCGCTGGGCACCGCGACGATTCACGACCCCGAGCTGTTGTTCCTGGACGAGCCGACCGGTGGCGTCGACCCGGTCGCTCGCCGGCAGTTCTGGGATCTGCTCTACGACCTCGCCGGACGCGGCGTCACCCTGTTCGTCACCACCCACTACATGGACGAGGCCAGCCACTGCAATCAGCTGGCGTTCATCTACCGCGGACGCCTGATCGCCGAGGGTGCCCCGGTCGACATCAGGCACGGACTGCTCAGCGAACAGGTGCTCGAGATCGCCGTGGCCGATGTGGACGGCGCCCTGGCCTGGTTGGAACGCGCGGACGGCGTGGACGAGGCGTACCTTTCAGGCGCGTCCCTGCACGCCGTGGTCGTCCCCGACGCCGTCGAGGTCGTCACCCGTCGCCTGAGCGAGGGCTTCCCCGACGCCACCGTCCGCCTGGTCGAACCCACCCTGGAGGACGTCTTCGTCAACCTCGTCGCCCGAGCCCAGGAAGGGTGACACGGCCCTGACCGCCGTTCTCATCGCACTCGGGGCGATCAGGAGATCAGATGTTCAGGGGGTTTCCCTGTGGCAGGGGGCAGGCGGCGAGAACTGGTGGGACTTGGCTTGTTTCGTTCAGCCAGTCGCGAAGGTCGCTGTCGAGGTACCCGGCCAGTTCTAGCACCGTAGCGTGGGCGTCCCGGACGGGTATGCGCGAGGGTGTTCCCTGGGCGGTTAGCTGGCCTGGCAGCGGGACACCCCAGATGATGTGCTCGTGATGGGCGATGCGGTTTCGGATGACTTGGACGTTGCGGGCGGCTCGTTCGACGCGTGCCCGTTCGGTGACGTGGACCTGAGGGAAGGCGTTGTGGAGCGCTGGCTTCCAGAGCAGAGTGTCGTAGATCCGCCGCTGGCGGGCGTTGCCGGTGCCTTGGTACCCGCCGCGTCCGAGGATCTTCACCCAGAACCCGAACATCAGTGTCGCGACGAGCTTGCCGTGGATCACGTCTGGGCCGACGGAGAGCGAGCCGAGGCGCCCCTGGCTCCAAGCCTTCTGGACCAGGTTGAGGGATTCGTCGTCGAGTAGCGCTGTGTTCCGGTACCAGTGCAGGCCGTACTTGTGGGAGAGGGAATCGGCCATGGCTGAGCGCATTGCGACTTCCACGGTGCCGAGGTCGTCGAAGAGTGCGAGTGACAGCTGGGCGTTCCAGCGGTAGAGCGTGACTGGGTCGGTGGGGGTGCCGGCGCAGGCATCGACGTAGGGTCTCATCCGCGGTGCTGGTATTACACGGCGTAGACGATCCATGAACACCTCCCAGGGGTGAGCCGCACCCTACTCGCGTTGCTCCGGCCGGACTCCTGGCTTATCCTAGAGTGGTAGCCCCCGACGCAGCGCGCCCTAGGCGTGGCGGTCGGGGTTCCTTTTTGCCCCCTGCCGCTGCCGGGGCCGGCGTTGTATCAACGCGCGTACATGCTCGACATGGCTGACCTGCGCGGACGCGGGCACGACTTGACCGCGAACCTGTCCGTCGGCTGGCGGCAGCGGCTGACACTGGGCACCGCGACGATTCACGACCCCGAGTTGTTGTTCCTGGACGAGCCGACCGGTGGCGTCGACCCGGTCGCTCGCCGGCAGTTCTGGGACCTGCTCTACGACCTGGCCGGACGAGGGGTGACGCTGTTCGTCACCACCCACTACATGGTGAGGGTGTCGGGGTGTTCGGCGCCGAGGGTCTTCTCGTGCTTCCCGACTTTGTTCACCCGTCCGGGTGGCCAAATGAACTAAACAAACTCAGCTGTCCATGAGTGCGATGTCCAGGTCGTAGGCGAGGACGATGGCTCGGGCGAGGAGCGAGTCTTGTTCCGAACTGAGGTAGCCGACGGTTCGTCCGAGCGCGGCGACGGGGATCGTGACGACGTTGTCGACCGAGATCACGCTTGCCTGGTGGAGGCCGTTCTCAGGGCCGACGGAGACTTCGCTGCTGAGTCCTTTGATGGTGGACGTGATGGGTGCGACGGTCACCTTCGTCATGGCCGCCCGAGCCGCCTCGCGGGTGAGCACGACGACCGGGCGGGTCTTGTCCAGCCGTGCCAGGCAGATCTCACGCACGCTCGTCGGCGATGTCGATGTGATGCATCGTCCAGTCGACGAGAGCGTCCAGATCGTCGGCGGCGCCATGTTCACGCAGGATGGCGGCGTCCTGCTCGGCGACCTGTCGACGCATCTCGCGTTCCAGTGCGGAGGTGACCAGTGCGGCACGGCTGGGCGCTTTCCCTTGTGCCACCGCCTGATCCAGGAACGCCACCATGTCGTCCGGCAGCCGAACCGCGATCTGAGTGCTCATGCGCCGACGCGACGCCGCACGCTCGCCAAGCTCGGCGAGGTAGGCGTCGAGCCCGTCATCATCGATTTCGACGTATCGGCCGGCGGCGAGGTCGGCCTGGCCTTCGCTGACGACGGCACGCAGAGCGGCGAGCTTCGCCGCGTCGCGCTGTTCCCGCTGCTCGACCAGGCGCAGGCCCTCTCGCAGCACCTCGCTGGCGTTCTGGTAGCGACCCGTGCGCACAAGTTCCTCGACCAAGTCCGACTGGTGTGCCGTCAGCACCACGTTCCGTGTTGGCATGGGCCCTCCATTCGTGTCGAACCGATCCTAGCCGCGTTGGCATAATCTGCCAACGCGGTAGGAGTCAACCCGGTTGCCCGGCGGCGGTGACGTCCCGGACCTGTTCGCGCGTCATCGGACGGGTGGCGTCCAGCAATCGCAGCAGGGCGCCGAAGCCGCCGAAGGTGACCCCGACCAGGGCCGCGATCCCGCCGATGTAGGCGATCAACGCGATGGTGCTGCTGGCCTCCTGCGGTTCGGTGCCCCAGGCCAGGAACCCGGCGGCGACGCACAGCGCCAGCGAGCAGATGGACAGGGTGACCAGGATCACCGACATCGCCCCGGGTCGGTGGGCGACGTCCCGGCGGGGACCCAGGTGCTCGGCCAGCCGGATGACGGCCACCCCCAGGCCACCCCAGCCGCAGGCGACCAGGACGGCGGCCGCCACGTCCGAGGGCCGGTGCCAGTGGTTCACCAGGGTGGCGAACCCGTAGGCGGTGACCGTCAGCACGCCGATGGCCGCGGTCAGGGAGCGCAGGGCCGGCGGCACCACCAGCAGCAGCCCGGTCAGGGCCGCGGCGGCGACGGTGGTGTGCCCGGACGGCAGCGTGTTGGTCGCGTTCCAGGCGCCCAGCCCGAGCAAGTCGTCGCGTTCGAACAGCCGGTGCTTGAGCACCTGGGTGGTGACGTTGGCGCCGCCGACCGCGATGGCGGCGGCCAGCGCGGCCACCCAGCGTCCACGCAGCACGCCGATCAGCACCACTACGCCGATGATGGCGGCCACCATGGGCACCGAAACGGTGGACAGCAGCTGATCGGCCTGATCGTCCAGCCGGGACGAGCCGAGCCGCGACCCCTCCAGCGCCAGGGCGTCCAGGGCCTGCCCGGCACGTTTGCTGACCAGCGCCCACCAGA
>JAGPGQ010000234.1 GCA_018055925.1 Micropruina sp. | reverse complement strand
ACTGTCCCGCTACGCCTACCTGGTCAGCCTGATGCCCAAGCAGGTGATCGACGACCTCAGCATCCCGCTGCGGCTGGCCCGCCGGCGCTACTCCTCCTACACCCCGGTTCCGGGCACCGATCGCGGGCTGCTCGTCGACAATGCCGACCCGGCGGCCACCCGGGCGTCGTTCGCCTCGATCGGTGCCGCCGCGGACGTCGCGGGCTTCGCGTCCGTCTACGAGCGGACGGGAGGCGTCGCCCGAGCGCTGTTCCCGACCCTGACCGATCCGCTGCCCACCCAGGCCCGGGCGAAGGAACTGGTCGGGGCCGATTGGGCGGCGTTGATCGAGCGTCCGATCGGTGAGCTGATCGAGGAATCGGTGGCCGACGACCTGGTCCGGGGGGTGATCGCCACCGACGGCCTGATCGGCACCTATGCGTCGACCGACGACGCCTCGCTGGAACAGAACCGCTGCTTCCTGTACCACGTGATCGGGGGCGGCACCGGCGACTGGGACGTCCCGATCGGCGGCATGGGTGTGGTCAGCACCAGCCTGGAGGGCACCGCACGGGCGGCCGGCGCCCGGATCATCACCAGCGCCGAAGTGACCGGGTTGACCCCGGACGGCGAGGTCACCTGGCGCCAGGGCGACGAGGAACACCGGCTGGCGGCCGATCTGGTGCTCTGCGCCGCCGCCCCGTCCGTGCTCTCCCGGCTGCTCGGCGAGACCTCGGAACGGGTCGAGGGAGCCCAGGTGAAGGTGAACATGCTGCTCACCCGGCTACCCCGGCTGCGCCAGGACATCGCCCCCGAGGCGGCCTTCGGCGGCACCTTCCACATCAACGAGTCGCTGACCCAACTGGACGCGGCGTTCGCGGCCGCCGGCGCGGGCCGGATTCCCGATCCGCTGCCGGCCGAGATCTACTGCCATTCGCTGGCCGATCCGAGCATCCTCGGCCCCGAACTGCGGACCAAGGGCTGGCAGACGCTGACCCTGTTCGGCCTGCACCTGCCCGATCGGCTGGTCGATCGGTACGGCAACGACGAGCTGCGGACGCTGCTCCGCGCCGCCGTCCTGAGCACGCTCGAGTCGGTGCTGGCCGAGCCGATCGAGCCGCTGCTGGCCGTCGACGGCAACGGCGAGCCGTGCCTGGAGGTGAAGACCACCCGCGACATCGAACAGGCGCTGGCGATGCCGGGCGGCAACATCTTCCACGGCCCGCTGTCCTGGCCCTGGGCGGACGCCGACGACCCGCTGGACACCCCGGCGCGCCGCTGGGGCGTCGACTCCGGACACGACCGAATTCTGCTCGCCGGCGCCGGCGCCCGCCGCGGCGGCGGCGTCAGCGGCGTCGGCGGCCACAACGCCGCGATGGCCACGATCGAAGTGCTGGGACTCTAGCCCGGACGACCGGGGGTTACCGTTTGGTCCCGACAAGCCACACCTGCGACCGCCTCAGCGGCGAACGAGCGAACCCGCGCCGCCCTCCGAGATGTCGCCCTCGACGCGTGCGCCCCGATAGCGGTACAGGTTGCCGGAGTCCTTCTCGTAGGCGTTGCCGTCGATGCTCGTCGTGGCGTAGAGATACAGATGACCGGCGCCCTTCTCGGTGACGTTGCCGTTCACGCGGCCGCGCAGCGCGGCGTTGCCGGCGCCGTACTCGATCACATTGCCGTCGACCGTGCCGTGGATCGCCGCGTTGCCGCGTCCCTTCTCGATCACGTTGCCGTCGACCGTGCCGCGCACCTCTGCGTTGCCGGCGCCCGTCTCGGTGAGATTGCCGTCCACGTGCCCGCCGGCGTTCACGCGGACGTGGCCGGCGGCGCGTTCGGTCACGTTGCCCTTCACCTCGCCGTTGACGGTCACGTCGCCGGCGTCGTACTCGTCGACGTTGCCCTCGACCAGGCCGCGCGCGCCGATCACGACGGCCCCCGCCCCGACCTGGCGGACGTTGCCCTTGACGGTGCCGTGAATCGTGACCGTGCCGCCCGATACCTTCAGATTGCCATCGATGGTGTGTCCCGCCGGAACGGTGTAGCTCCCCTTCCGGGAGAGGTCGTCGGCGAACGCCATGGACGGCACGCCGAAGAGAACGAGACCGGCGACCGTGCCGGCACCCAGCTTGTGCTGAAGCTTCATGAGACTCTTCCTCTCACCTGATCCACAGAACGGCTCCGTGGCTGGCCCCAGTGGAACAGGACGGCGTGGGGAGCGCGTGAACACCGGGTGAGAGCCCTCTCATGGGCGGGCGATCGTGAAACGGGCGATCGTGGACGGGTCAGCGGCCGCCGAACTCGCGGACCTGCTTCACCACGAAGCGTCCGTCCTCCAGCAGCTTGACCTCCAGGTCCAGGGAGCGCGGCTTGGTGTTGTCGGAGGTGACGAGCGCACACGGCCCCGGGTAGTACTCGGGCTTGGCCCGGCAGTAGGCCCGCTCGACGGTGCGGACGATGTCGACCAGGGCGATCGCCTGCTCGCGGGAAAGCACCGGCTCGGTGAGTGCCGGCGCGTCGGCTCTCGGCTTGGCGAAGCGGGTGACGGTGAGGCTCGGCTCCTCGTCGCCGAGGAAGGCCGCGATGGTGAACTCGCTGTGGGTACCCGGGTCGGGGTTGGTGACCAGGTTGTTGCCCTGCTGGATCGACAGCGAGTAGCCGTAGACGGCGTCGGTGTTGAGCACCCGGGTGACCACCACCGCGTTGGCGGCCACGTCCGATTCGCTGTCGTAGGCCGGCACCACGGCCAGCCCCATCGCCACCGTCGCCTGATCGATCCGGGCGAACGAGCGCTCCTCGACGGCGCGCTTGTTCCACAGGCTCGCATAAACGCCCTTGACGGCACAGCCGAGCGAGCGGGGGTCGACCTTGCGCTTGGTCTCTCCGCCGTCCTCGATCTCGTCGACCACGACGCAGGCCTGACAGCGGACGTCCGCCACCTTGGTCTTGACCGAGAAGCTGTCGTGCAGGCCGGCGCCGTCGAAGTTCGGAATGTCCTCGGCGTTGGCCGACGAGCGCACCTTGAGCTTCTTGACGCCGAGGGCGTCGACCCGGACGCGGAGCGCGTCCAGTTGCCCGCGCGGGAATTCGGCGTCGAGGAACGCCGACTGCACCGCGGCCACCAGGTCGCGCAGCTCGCGGGGCGCGAGGTCGCCGTCCCGCTCGCGGGAGATCAGCGTGTCGATGGCGCGGCGGACGGCGGCATTCGCCGGATGGGCCACGAAGTCGGCGTAGAACTGGAACGGCACGCCGAACCCCTCGGGCGTGAGGTCATAACCGAGCAGCGCGCTCGGGGTGCCGGGCTGGCCGGCGCGGCCCAGCACGGCGCGATGTCCGAGGAAGCCGAGATTGGCGGCCTTGGCGCCATAGCGCCTTGCCAGCGCCAGGGTGTCGGCCGGGCTGCCCTGAGCCAGTTCGTCGTAGTCGCGGACGGCGCTCTCCGGCTCCCAGCCCAGCGGCACCACCGGGCGATCGAGGCGCTCGGCCAGCTTGGCCGCCACCACCTCCGCCGTGGTCGGTTCGATCAGGAAGTCCTCCCCGCCTACCACGTAATGCACCGGGGTGTCGGCGAACGGCGCCAGCCGCGGATGATCCGGGCCGGCGTCCCGGAGCACCGCGTTGGGGGTGTTGCGCTCCTTGGACTTCAGGTTCACGTGCGAGTTGGTGTCCTGGACGGCGCGGGTCAGCACCCCGGCCACCACGGACAGGTCGAGCGGCAACTGGTCGAGGACGACGACGTCGGTCGGTCGGAGCTCGTCCGGGTCGGCCGGGAAGATCCGCAGCCATCCCCAGGCCTCGCCCCGATTGAGCGGGATGTAGCTGACCGAGCCGAGGATGTCGTCCAGGGTGAGCACGCCGATGCCCGCCGCGGCCAGGTCGGACGCCACCCGGACCGTGGTCTGCTGGGTGCCGGTGGCGACGAAGGCGATGTCCATCCCGGGCACGTCGATCTGGCCGACGATCGCCAGGACGGCGTCGGCCAGCACCTCCTCGGCCACCACGTCCTGCGGATAGAACTGGATGCCGAGCACCGGCGGCCGGCCCGACAGCGTGTAGCTGTGCACGACGCCGGCGACGTAGCGCTTGGGGCCTGGCGTGAAGTAGGTGAGCCGGTTGAACTCGTCGAGGTCCTCGGGAATCCCGAAGACCTCCCGGCCGAAGAAGTAGTGGTACTTCGCCGCGTCCGGAGTCTGCCCATTGCGGATCAGGTTGCTGTTCACGAAGGCCACCCGCGGCGCCGCCGGGTCACGTTGATCGACGAACACCTTGGTCAGCCGGCCGTTCGCGATCAGGTCGGCCGCCGGCTGCGAGATGGCCTCGAAGAGTTCTGCCGAGTCCAGCCGGGGGTGGGAGAGCCCCAGTTCGGACGCCGGCGGCGCCTCGGCGGTGGGTGGCGCGAGCAAGCGGCGCGCCCGCAACTCGGTCGGCGCGAGGACGTCCGGCGACGGAACCGGGACCGCGAGGCGAGGCAGGAATCCGTACATGACGTGCTCCTTCGGGGGTGTGCACGGTCACCCTAATCAGCGCCGGGCGAGCGGGATACGGGTATTTGTGCGCATGCTTGCACTCGCGGATCCGCGGCGGCACCGGTTCTGCGGGGCCCACTGTGGTTCTGCCGGGCCAGCTTTGGTCCTGCCCGGCCCCGGGTTCTACTGCGCCCACTTGGGCGGCTCGCCGTAGCGCTGCGGCTTGATCAGCCTGCCCGCGGCCGAATCGGCGATCAGGTCGGCCAACCGTTTGGCGCGGGTGGCCTCGGTCTTCGCCTGCATCACCCAGCCGATGCAGACCCTCCGATAGGACGCCGTCGCGCGTCCGTAGAAGAAGGCCACGGCGGCCTCATCTGCCCGCAGCAACGCCTCGTAGGCATCGGGAAGGGCGAGTTCGCCGTCCCGCTCATAGCTGTAGGGAGCCTGGTCGCGCCGCCGGCGCTCGAACGCGGCCAGCCCGGGCGGGCGCATCCGGCCCTCGGCCGTCAGCTGCTCCACCAGGGCGATGTTGACCTGGCTCCAGTTGCTGCCGGGCTTGCGCGGCGTCCACCGTTGCCGGACGGTGTCGTCGTCGATCCGGTGCATGATCGAGTCGATCCAGCCCCAGCACAGCGCCACCGGGACCGCGTCGGGCCAGGTCAGCCCCTGGTGCGCGGCGTGCTTCTTGAACAGGCCCATCCACAGTTCGGTCTCGCGGTCGTGATGGTCGGCGAGCCAGGCGTCGAAGGCCGCCGGGCCGGAGAAGAAGAGCGCCGGACGATCCGCCGTCCCGCCGATCCAGGTGGCCATGGACGCCATCATGGCAGCCCGGGTCGGCCGTCGACCGGGACCGGCCGGCCGAACTGGGTGTGGTACAGCTCGGCATAGCGTCCGCCGGCCGCCAGCAGCCCGTCGTGCCGGCCGCGTTCGACGATGCGGCCGTGCTCCATCACCAGGATCTCGTCGGCCGCCTGGATGGTGGAGAGCCGGTGCGCGATCACGATCGCCGTGCGTCCCTCGAGCGCCACGGTCAGTGCCGCCTGCACGTCGGCCTCGGAGCGCGAATCCAGATGCGCGGTCGCCTCGTCGAGGATCACCACCCGGGGACGTCCGAGTAGCAGCCGGGCGATGGTCAGCCGTTGCCGCTCCCCGCCGGAGAGCCGGTAGCCGCGCTCGCCGACCACGGTCTCCAGACCGTCCGGCATCTCGGCCACCAGAGCGTCGAGCCGGGCCTGGCGCAGCGCCTCCCAGAGTTCGTCGTCGGTGGCGTCGGGCCTGGCCAGCCGCAGGTTGGCGGCCAGCGTGTCGTGGAAGAGGTGGCCGTCCTGGGTGACCATGCCCACGGTCTGCTGGATCGAACGGGCGGTCAGGTCACGGACGTCCTCGCCGGCCAGCCGCACCGTGCCGCTGTCGACGTCGTATAGCCGGGACACCAGCTGGGCGGTGTTGTACTTGCCGGCGCCCGAGGAGCCGACCAGGGCGACCAGAGCGCCGGCGGGCACGGTGAAGGACACGTCG
>JAGPGQ010000233.1 GCA_018055925.1 Micropruina sp. | reverse complement strand
GCGTCGACACGAGCAACACGAGGCTGCTGGACACCACCGGCAAGAACGTGACCGCGCCCCCGTACCGGTTCCAGCACCGCTCGGTCGTGGTGGAACGGTCAGGTGCAGTGCACGTCGATCAAGACGAGGTGCTGGGCACATGCTGACTCGCACGCTCGCGGCGGTTGGGCTGACCGTCGGGTCGTTGCTTCTGGGCGGAGTCCCGGCGATTGCTGCCGGCCCGCCGGTGGACTGCGGCTCCGACGCTCAGTGGGACGGCCGCCAGTGCAAGATCACCGCCACCAACCCCGGTCGGTCTGGCAAGACACCGCTCAGCGGCGGTGGCGGAAGCGGGGAGTCGGCACCCCGAACCTGCGCCTACGGTTCGATCCCCATGCCTTGCCAAGATGCCGAATTCGGCTGGTGGTCGGATTCCAAGAGCTGCTACGTCCAGCTCACCAACCCCCAGCCACCGGCCACCGCGCCTGCCTGGGAAGGCCACACCGACGGCGCCGTTTACGACTGCTCGCTCCCACGTTCAGGGGGTTTTGGCGGGCTTCAGTACAGGTTCTGGTCCGCCACCGCCCCCGCGGGTCCTGATCCCGTCGTGTTGGCGCAACAGGCGATCGCGAGCATGAACTTGAGGCCGATCTCGATCGGGATCGTGCCGGAGGACCGACCGGGCTCGGTGGGTCTGGTCGGGATGCCGGTCTGGTTGTGGGCATCCAGCCCGGACGCGCAGTCGTGGGGCCCGATCACCCGCAGCGCGTCGGCGTCCGGAGTGACCGTGACCGCAACGGCCAAGGTCCAGCGGGTCCGCTGGCAGATGGGCGACGGCGCCGTGGTGGTCTGCGCCGGGCCGGGCACTGCCTATGAAGACCGGTTCGGCAAGACCGACTCACCCACCTGCGGCTACACGTACAGCAAGCCGGGCACCTACACCGTCCAGGCCGAGACGCAGTGGTCGGTGGCATGGTCGGGCATGGGCCAATCCGGGACGATCCCCGTCACCTTGAACCAAGCGACCACGATCACGGTCGGAGAATTGCAGGTCCTCACGACGGGCTGACCGAGCCCTCCCCCCTTCCGTGCACGCACCCCCCACGAGAGCGAGCCACCCCATGTCAGTGACCACCCGCCCGTCCACCACCAAGCCGGCCGCCGCGCCGGCTCAGGAACCGCCGGCGCTGGCCACGCCACCGAAGTTGCGCCGACGACCCGTCGCCCTGCTGGTGTCGGTCGCCACCATCGTCCTCGGCTCGCTGGGCGGATTGTGGTTGTGGACCGCCGCCGGCCACACCACCGAAGTCCTCGCGGTTCGCACGCTGGTACATCGCGGTGAGGTGATCGACCGCGACGACCTGATGACGGTGCGGGTCAGCCTTGACCCGGCAGTCCAGACAGTGGCAGCCACCCAAGCGGACGCCGTCGCCGGCCAACGAGCCGCGCTCGACCTCGCACCCGGCGGCCTGCTCACCCCCAGCGACTTCGCCACCTCGGTGCTGCCGGCACGAGGAACCTCGGTGGTGGGCGTCGGCCTTGCGCCGGGCATGTTGCCAGCTGAGCCAATCGCGCCGGGCGACGCGGTGCGCGTCGTGCAGACCCCTGGCGCCCAGGGTGAGGTCGCCGATGCACCGGTGACAGTCTCGGCGACCGTGGTGGGCGTGCATCCTTCGGAGACGGGCGACCAGACGATCGTCGATGTGGTGGTCCCTGCGGAGGCCGCGGCGGATCTGGCGGCGCGGGCGGCCACCGGCAAGGTGGCTCTGGTGCTTGATTCCAGGGAGCGGTGAGTCGGCCATGGCGATCATCGCGTTGACGGCAGGCTCCGGCTCCCCGGGGGTGTCGACCACGACCGTGGGCCTCGCGCTGTGCTGGCCGCGTCCGGTGGTGCTGGTGGAGGCCGACCCGACGGGCGGGTCGGGGATCTTGGCCGGCTACTTCCAAGGCCAGGTCGCCCACGACGGCGGCCTGATCGAATTGGCGATGGCCCAACGTGAGGACCTGGTTGCCGCCGAGCTGCCGCACCAGCTCCTCGATCTGCCTGGCTCGCAGGCTCGGCTGCTGCCCGGCAGCCGCTCCCACGCCCAGGCAGGCAGCATGACCACCTTGTGGCCGGTGCTGTTGGATGCGTTACGGGATCTGGAGGCAACCGGACAGGACGTGTTGGTCGATGCGGGCCGCCTCGGCTTGGTCGGCTCTCCGGCCCCACTGTTGTACGGCGCGGACCTGACGTTGCTGTTGACGCGCAGCACCTTGCCCGCGGTGATCGCGGCCACGTCGTGGGCCGAGACCCTCCGCGACCAGACCGAGGCCACCGCCACCCGCGTGGGCGTGGTGGTGATTGGTGAGGGCCACCCGTACTCGGCCCGCGAGGTGTCCGACGCGCTGGGTCTGCCCTTGGTGGGCACCCTGCCGTGGGACCGCCGCTCGGCCGCGGTCTTGTCCAGGGCCCGCGGCTCCTTCTCCAGGCGCGCTCCATTGCGCTCGGGGTTGTCGGCCTTGGGAGAGGCGATCCGCGTCCACGCCTCAGCAGGAGTGGGTCGTCCGGTGTCCCCGCTGGCGTGGTTGGCCCGTTCTGTTCCGCAGACTTTGGGAGGTTCCCGATGACGCTGCCCCTTGACGAGAGGCGACCCGACCCGCGGTCGTTGCCGTTGTTCGCGTCCCGCGCCCGGCGCGCTGACGCCGGTGAGGAGCACGTGGGGCGGCCGGCTCGGCCGCGATCGGCTTCCGGGCTGCATGCCGTGCCCGCCGGCGAGCCTTCGGGCACGCCCACCCCGCGCCGCGCCACGGGATCTGAGGTGGATTGGGAGTTGGTGGCCGCGTTCCGGTCACAGGCCTCGGAGTTGTTGACCAAGCAGCTCGGCGGCGATCGGCTGCACCTGGACAAGGCCGCTCAGGAGGCTTTGGGCCGCTCGATCATCGTGGAGCTGCTGGAGGCTGCGGCAGCGGACGCCGTGACCGCCGGCCGGCCATCGTGGACGCCTGTCCAGCAGGACGAGTTGGCGCAGGCGATCTTCAACGCCTTGTTCCGCATGGGTCGCCTGCAGCCCTTGATCGAGGATGACAGGATCGAGAACATCTCCATCGTCGGGTTCGACGGGGTGTGGCTTGACCTGGCCGACGGCAGCCGGGTCCCGGGACCGCCGGTCGCTGACTCGGACCAGGAGTTGACGGACTTCCTGACCTTCCTGGCGTCCCGGTCGGAAATTTCGGCTCGCCCCTTCAGCGAGGCCCAGCCAAAACTGCACCTCCAGCTGGATGACGGGTCGAGGCTGGCGGCCACCGCCTGGGTGAGCCCACGGCCGCTCGTGTTGATCCGCCGGCACCGGCTCACCGAGGTCAGCCTGCAGGACCTGGTTGATCGTCAGGCATTGTCGCCGTTGGCCGCGTCGTTCCTGACCGCAGCGGTCCGGGCCAGGTTGTCGGTCGTGGTGGCGGGGGCGCAGGGGTTCGGGAAGACGACGATGGCCCGCGCCTTGTGTGGCGCATTCGACCCCAAGGAGTCGATCGCCACGCTGGAGTCGGAGTTCGAGCTGGGTCTGCACGAGATGCCGGACCGGCACAAGATCGTGTACGCGTGGCAGTCGCGGCCCGGCTCGGGGGAACGCGGCCCGGACGGTCGACAGTCGGGGGAGTTCACGCTGAATGAGGCCCTGCACGACTCGTTTCGGTTTACGGCGGGGCGCACGATCGTGGGGGAGGTCCGTGGCCCGGAGGCCTGGCTGATGGTCAAGGCGATGGAGTCCGGGTCGGGGTCGATCTCGACGACCCACAGCGTGAACGCGCGCGGTGCAATGCGAAAGCTCGTCACCTGCGCGATGGAGTTTGGGCCGCAGGTCACCCACGAGCTGGCCACCCGCAAGCTCGCCGAAACCATCAACCTGATCGTGCAGCTGGACATGGAGGTCGAGGAGTTGCCGGACGGCACCGAACGGCGCCACCGGTGGGTGTCCGAGATCGTCGCCATCAGCCCCGGCGAGAAGGACCTCGGCTACGCCACCACCACGGTGTTCGACGCCCATGAGGGCCGGGTCGCGGTCGCGCACACGCTCCCGGACGAGTTGCGGCGGCTGGAGCGTCACGGGTTCGACCTGGCTGGCTTCCTCACCGAGGCACGCTCGAGCGGTGTGATCGCATGACCGCCCTCCTCGCTGCGCTCTCCGGCGCCTTGGTGACCGCTGGCGTCCTGGGTGTCATCGCGTCACTCCGCCCCCGCCCGGTGGCCCCGCCCACCAACCCGCGCCGAACCGCTGCCCTGCGGCGGCGCGTCCGGAAGATCCCGACCCGCACCCGCGTGTTGGCGCTGGTCGGCTTCGGCGCCGGCGCGTTGGTCGCGGTGCTGTCGGGCTGGCTGGTCGCGGTGGTGGCGATCCCGCTGGCCGTGGTCGGTCTGCCCAGCCTGTTGCGGTCCCCGGCTGAGACGGCCCAGATCGAACGCCTCGAGGCGATGGCGGAGTGGACGAGGAACCTCGCCGGCGTCCTCACCGTCGGGGTCGGGTTGGAGCAGGCACTGGTCGCCACCCTGCGCTCCACCCCCGAAGCGATCAAGCCGGAGGTGTCCAGGCTGGTAGCCCGGCTGCGTGCCCGCTGGTCGACCGAGGACGCCCTGCTGAAGTTCGCTGACGAGCTGGACGACGCGACCGGGGACCTGGTGGCCGCCTACCTGATCCTGGGTGCCCGGCGACGCGGCGCCGGCCTGGCCAGCGTGCTGCAGGGGTTGGCCGAGTCGGTGGCCGACGACGTCACCGCCCGCCGCAAGGTCGAAGCTGAACGGGCCAAGCCCCGCGCCACCGCCCGCAACGTCACCTTGATCACGTTGGGTGTGCTCGGGTTCCTCGCCTTCAACGGCCAGTTCATGGCCCCCTATGGCACCCCGCTGGGCCAAGCCCTGCTGGCGGTGTTGCTGGGCGCGTACGCCGGCACATTGGTCTGGCTACGGCGGATGTCGGTGGGTGAGCCCCTCCCGCGGTTCCTCGGCGAAAGCCAAGGCTTCGCCGCTGAAGTCGAACTGGTGGCGGACCGTGCGGGGAGGGCGTCATGACTGGCGCCCAGCTCGCCCTTGCCTCCGGCGCACTGATCACCCTCGGGCTGGTACTCGCGGTGTGGCGGCTCGTGCCCGCTGCGCCGGACCTGGGCGACGTCGTCGAGCGGCTGTCGCCCACCTACGGACGCCGCCGGCGCGGCGCCGTTGACGTGCCGGTCACCGGCGGAAAGGAGCGTGTCGGCCTCTGGGCGATGCGGAACCTGCCGGGCGGTGTGTGGGGCAGGGTGCCCAACCGGGAACTAGCGCTGCTGCGCATCAGCCTGCCGCGCTACTACGGTGAGAAGATCACCTTCGCGCTGCTCGGCTTGGTGTTCCCCAGCGTGCTGGTGTTGGTGGTGGGACTATTCGGCTTCCAGGTACCGGTGGTCGTGCCCGTGGCCGCGAGCCTCGCCTTGGCTGGGGCGTTGTGGTTCCTACCGAACCTGAACGTCCGTGACGACGCCAAACGGGGCCGGCTGGAGTTCCACCGCGCGCTGGGCGCGTACGTCGACCTGGTCGCCCTCGAACGCAACTCCGGCTCGGGGCCGAGGCAGGCGATGGAAGCGGCCGCCGGCATCGGCCACAGCTGGGTCTTCCACCGCGTCGGCGAAGAACTCGCCCGATCCCGCTGGTCCGGCCAAGCACCCTGGGACGCGCTCACCACGCTGGCTGACGAGGTCGGCGTCCCAGAACTGGCCGACCTGGCCGACATCATGCGCCTGTCCGGGGAGGAGGGCGCCCAGGTGTACGCCACCCTCAGGGCTCGCTCCACGGCGCTGCGCACCGCCCTGCTCACCAACGCCCAGGGCAAGGCGAACGAGTTGTCCGAACGGATGGTGGTGCCCGGCAGCTTGCTCGGCGTCGTCTTCATCGCCCTGCTCGTCACCCCGCCCCTGCTCCGCCTGTTGACCTCCTGACCTCCCGCAACAACCCAACCCAACCGAGAGGAAACCCCATGTTGACCACCCGCCTGATAACCTGCGGTTGACCCCGTAACCCGGACACCGTC
>JAGPGQ010000038.1:4270-20267 GCA_018055925.1 Micropruina sp. | reverse complement strand
GTGCCCGCCCGGTCGAACCGGCGAAGGGCCACGATGCCGAGCGCCAGCGAGCCCGCTCCCAGTCCGCAGGCGAGGACGGTCTGCCCGGGGAAGCGGCGCCGTCCACCGGCCAGCGCGGTCAACCCGGACTGCACACCGGACCAGATCAGGGCCCAACCGGGCGGAATGATCCGCCGGACGACGGCGAAATCCGGACGGTCCATGAGTCCTTCTCCCGGTGATGCGGCACCACGATGAAACCAAGGATCGTCCCGCGGACGGGACAGGGCAAGCCCTTGGGCTCAGGCGGGGGTGATCCGCAGGGTCCGCACCTGGAAGGGCCGGAAGGCCAGCTCGACCGAGGCGCGTCCGTCCCCGGTCACCGAATGGGCGACCGGTTCGCCGGGCCGCTCCAGCAGATCGGCCGCACGCACCGACGCCGCGTCGAGATCGACCACCACCTCGGTGGACGCCCGCCCGCCGGTCGACTCGTAGAGCCGGACGATCAGGTCGCCCGAGCGGTCGTCGGCCAGCTTGACCGCACTGACCAGCACCCGGGGATCGCCGGACGACACCAGCGGGCCCAGCTCCCGGCCGTGCGCCGGCCGGGCCGGCACGTTGATCGCCCAGCCCAGCTCGGTGGCCCGGGCCGGGTCGGCGCCGAACGCGAGCGCGAACCGCATCCGCTGCACCCCCAGATCGGTGCGCGGGTCGGGGAAGCGCGGCGCCCGCAGCATCGAGAACCGGACGTCGGAGACCACCGCGCCACCACGACGCGACCGGACCACGTCGAAGCCGTAGCTGGAGTCGTTGGCGAACGCCACCCCGAAGCCCGGCTCCTGCACCAGGAACCAGCGCTGGGCGTGGGTCTCGAACCGGGCGTTCTCCCAGCTCGTGTTGTCGTGCGTGGCACGCGCGTGGTAGCCGAACTGGGTTTCGGCCACCGCGGCGTCGGTGAACACGTCGACCGGGAAGGCGAGCTTGAGGAACTTCTCGGTCTCCTGCCAGTCCACGGTGTTGTCGATCACCAGCGCGCGGCCGTCCGGCGACAGCGACAGCCGCTGCTCGATGGACGACGCCCCGAACGACCGGCGCACCACGACCGCGTCGCCGTCCAGCCGCACCTCGTCGGCGGCCTCCAGGTCGCGCCGCATCGTCCGGTAGCTGTTGTCCACGTCCCAGGCGTCCCACACGTTCGGGAAGTCCTGGTGCAGCTGCAACAGGTTGCCGCGTTCGCCGGCCGGGATCGCCTCCCGTCCCGAGGCCAGGTCGACCGCGCTGACCACATGGCCGGTGGCGTCCAGTTCGACCCGGAGGGCATCCCCGGCCAGGACGAAGCGGCCGCCGGCGACGGTCGCTGCCGTGGCCGAACCGGTGGCGGCCACCCCGATCGCACCCGCGCCGACTCCGTTCTGCGCCACCGGGGCGGCGTTGACCAGCAGTTCCCGGCGATCGAGGCCACCGCGGCCGGCGTCGCCGGCTTCGGCGGGCTCGGTCAGGGTGACGCCCAGGGCGGCCAGCGAGTCGGCGATCACCTCCTCGAGGGAGTGCGCCACCAGGGCGTAGCGCACCGCCGCCTCGCGGTGCACCCAGGCGATCGACGTGCCGGGCAGGATGTCGTGGAACTGCAGCAACAGCACCTCGTGCCAGGCGCGGTCGAGCACCTCGTACGGGTACGGACGCCCCGTCCGCACCGCCGCCACGCTCGCCCACAACTCGGCCTCGAACAGCAGCTGCTCGCTGCGCCGGTTGCCCTGCTTCATCGCGTGCTGGGTGGTGTACGTGGCGCGGTGCCGCTCCAGGTAGAGCTCGCCGCGCCAGACCGCCGGCTCGGGCAGCTCGGCCCTGGCGCGGGCGAAGAAGACGTCCGGATGCTCCCAGGTCACCCGGGCGCTGCCCTCCAGGTCGGCCAGCCGGCGAGCCCGCGCGATCATCTCGCGGGTGGTCCCGCCGCCGCCGTCGCCCCAGCCGGTCGGCGCCAGCGACGACGACCCGACCGACTTCTCCTTGAAATTGCGGTCCGCGTGCGCCACCTCGGCACCCGACAGCTGGGCGTTGTAGGTGTCCATCGACGGGAAGTGGGTGAAGATCCGGGAGCCGTCGATGCCCTCCCACTCGAACGAGCTGTGCGGGAAGGCGTTGCGCTCGTTCCAGGAGATCTTCTGGGTCAGGAACCACTCGAAACCGGCGCCGACCAGCAGCTGCGGCAGCGCGCCCGAATAGCCGAAGCTGTCCGGCAGCCAGGCGCCGCGGCACTCGATGCCGAACTCGTCGCGGAAGAACCGCTGGCCGTACAGGAACTGCCGGATCAGCGCCTCGCCCCCGGGCAGCACCGCGTCCGCCTCGACCCACATGCCGCCGACCGGCACGAACCGTCCCTGCTCGACCGCCCGCTTGACCCGCGCGTACACCTCGGGCCGATGCTGCTTCAGCCAGGCGTACTGCTGGGCACTCGACATCGCGTAGACGAAATCGTCGTGCTCCTCCAGCAGCGTCACCATCGAACTGGCGGTGCGGGCCACCTTCCGCACGGTTTCGCGCAGCGGCCACAGCCAGGCCGAGTCGATGTGCGCATGACCGACGGCCGTGATCCGGTGCGCGGACGGGGCTGCCGGGCTGGCCAGCACCTCGGTCAGCTGCGCGCGGCCCACGGCGGCCGTGCCGGCCACGTCCTGCAGGTCGACGGCGTCCAGGGCCCGGTCGAGGGCGAATAGGATCTTCGCCCGGCGGGCGGACGTGGCGTCCAACTGCTGGGCCAGTTGCAGCAGCACCTCGACGTCGTGGACGAGCTCGAACACCTCCGACTCGAAGACCGCCACGTCGGCGCGCCGCACCCGGTACAGCAACTCCTCACCGGCGGTATCCCACTCGCCCTTCTCGGTGGGCTGGAACGGCAGGTAGTCGAGCAGCACCGGGTTGGACGCCGCCTCGACGTAGAACTCGATCGGACCGCCGGCGACCGCGTCGGCGGACACCGGGATCCACTGCGCCCGCGGGTGCAGCGAACGCACCGGGCTGCCGTCCGCGCGGTAGACCAGGCCTTCGGCCTGGAAGCCGGTCATGTTGACGTCGAAGCCGAGATCGAGCAACACCTCGACCCGCCGGCCGGCGAAGTCGGCGGGCACCTCGCCGGTCACCCGGAACCAGGTGGTGTCCCAGGCCCGTCCCCACGCGTCACCGGCGCGGGCCGGCGCATAGTCGGCCGCCAGGGCGTCCGCGACGGCGATCGGCTCCCCACCCACCCGGTGCGCCGCCAGCGTCAACGGATGCGGCCGGGAATGGATCGCCGGACGCAACCGCTCCTCGAGAACGCGGAGCACCCGGGCCAGCGTCAGATCCTGGTTGTTGTGCATCAGGCCTCCACGGTGGCGGCGAGCGTCACCCGCGGATGACCGCCCTCGCGGGCCACGCTCATGTAGCGCTCCCAGAACGCCCCCCCGGGGGCCAGGTCGCGCCGCGCCACCGCCGTCGGATCGAGCAGCAGGCTCGGCCGCTCGGCCGCCGCGGCACCGGCGCGCCGGCGCGCGCGCAACTGGGTCATCGCCTCGGCCAGCACCAGGCCCTCCTTCTTGATCCGGCCGCGTTCGTCGATCAACCCGAGGTCGTATTCGAGCTCGGGGAAGTCGGCGAGCGACCGGCTGACATCGTGCGAGCACCACCACGTGATCCCGTAGAGGTCCGGTGTGTCGGTGAGGTGCGCGACGGTGGCCTCGATGAAGGGTGCCACGAAGGGCTCCGGCAGCACGTTACGCGGTGCGCCCACCTCCTGCACCCAGACCGGCCGGCCGGGGTCGGTCTGGAACGCGCGGGCCACCTCGGTCAGGTAGCGGGCGTGGGCGTGGGTCTCGAAGGCGTCCGGGCCGTAGAGCTGGGCGGTTCCGTTGAACACCCAGGAGTGCACCACCGTCATGTCGCCCAGGGTCGCCGCCTGGACGGGGGTGAACGGCTGGGTGTCGTCGTACCAGGTCGCGTCGTAGCAGGAGTGCAGCGCGGGCGCGGCGGGGGCGCCGGCCCGGAGCGCCCCGATCATCGCGTCCAGCCAGGCCGCGACGTCCCGTTCGGTCGCCGGGTAGGGCTCGGGGTGCACCGTCCCGGTGAACTGGTTGACCTCGTTGCCGACGGTCAGCCCCAGCAGGTTCGGGTGACCCGCGCAGGCCCGGGCCAGCGCGGTCAGGTAGGCGGCGGTCGAGGCGATCACCTCGGGGTCGGTGAAGAACCCGCGCCGGTGCCAGGTGGTCAGCCAGGCCGGCACGAAGTCGAAGCTCGACAGGTGGCCCTGCAGCCCGTCGACGCAGACGTCCAGGCCGCGGTCGGCGGCGAGCTTGAGGACCCGCTCCACATCGGCCAGCCCGCGGGGCCGGATCAGGGTCCGATTGGGCTGCAGCACCGGCCACAGCGGGAAGATCCGGACGTGGTCGACCCCGAGCTCGGCGATGGTGTCGAGGTCGCGCGCCACGTCGTCGGCGCAGAAGTCCAGCCAGTGGTGGAACCAGCCGACACGAGGGGTGTAATTCACCCCGAACCTGACCGAATGGCCACCAGCTGGGTCCGTCATCGGCGTAACTTTACCGATTGAGCTTCGCCTGTCAACGGCCTGTTCCGGGAACGCTCGCCGCGCTGCCCGGGCCGCCCTCGAGCCCCCGCCGGGCACGCGTTTCGGGCGGTGCCGCACGGGCCCGCGCAACCGCGCCCGGAGCGGGTCCGCGAGCGGGCTCCCGAGGCCCCGGCGGGGCCCGTCCGCGCAGCGCAACCCGAGCGGGCGGCGCGCGGGGGCGCTGCGTTAGGGTTGGGCCCGATAGCAGCAGCACCAGGAGGCGGAGCGATGGCAGCCAAACAAGCCGGGGTTCCGCGTTCCGGGCGGGTCACCATATCGGACATCGCCCGCCGGGCCGGCGTCACCAGCGGCGCGGTCTCCCTGGCCATCAATGGAAAACCCGGAGTCTCCGATATCACCCGGGAACGCATTCTGAAGATCGCCGACGAACTTCATTGGCGACCCAATCACGCGGCCAAGACACTGCGCGGCAAGAGTCCGCATTCCATCGGGCTGGTGCTCACCAGGCCCGAGGAGGTGGTCGGCGAGGAGGTGTTCTTCACCAAGTTCCTGGTGGGCGTCCAGTCCGTGCTCAGCCAGCGCGGCTACTCGCTGCAGCTGCAGATGGCCACCGACCTCGCCTCCGAGACCGCGATCCACGCGGAGTGGATCGCGGACGGCCGGGTGGACGGCATCCTGGTCCTCGACCCGCGCCTGGACGACCCGCGCGTGGCTGCGCTGCTTCACCTCGGGCAGCCCGCGGTGATCATCGGCGGCGACGTCGATGCCGCCTCGGTGGTCAGCGTCCGCACCGACGACGGCCAGTTCATGCGTGCCGTGTTCGATCACCTGATCACCCTGGGTCACCAGCGGATCGGCTACGTGACCGGCGACCAGAGTTTCGCGCATATCCGCCGGCGGATCGACGCCTTCACCGATTACGCGCTCGCGGCCGGAATCTGGGGCATCACCCTGACCGGGGATTTCGTGCCGCAGCAGGCGAAGGAGGCGACCCGCAAGCTCATGTCGTCACCCAAGCGTCCCACCGCGCTCATCTTCGACAGCGAGGTGATGGCAATCGCCGGAATGGCGACACTCGCCGAAATGGGTCTCGCCGTGCCCGCCGACGTTTCGGTGCTGTCCTGGGAGGATTCCGCCACCTGCCAGGTGCTGCATCCGACCCTGACCGCGCTCAACCGGGACGCCGCCGCCCTGGGCCGGCAGGCGGCGTCCGGCATGCTCCGGCTGCTCGCCCGGGAACAGGCCGCCGAACCCGCGGTCGTGGCCAGCGTGGTCCCCCGGGAGTCGACCGCACCGCCGGCACCCTGAATTCCGTCCGGAAGTCGAGCGAACCGGGCTCGATCAGTGGTCCCTCTCTTGCCTTCACTCAATCGATGCAGTAACTTCCACGCCACCATGCGCCGTCGCTTGGGCGGCCTGCACAAGATCTGAGGAGGCATGATGAGACGCTCCGTCGGACTCGTCACCGTAGTGGCATCGGCCGCGCTCGCCCTGACCGCATGTACGGGCGGCGGCGCCGCCCCGGCTGCATCGACGCAGCCCAGCGGTGGAGCGCTCTCCGGAACCGTGAAGTTCCAGAGCTGGTCGCTGAAGAACGAGAATTTCAGCCCGTACTTCGAGAAGCTCTTCGCCGACTTCGAGAAGGAGACCGGCGTCAAGGTCGAGTGGCTCGACCAGCCCGGCGACGGCTACCAGGAGAAGGTGCTCAGCCAGGCCAACTCCAACACTCTGCCCGACGTGATCAACCTGCCGCCCGACATCGCGTTCCCGCTGGCCAAGGCCGGTGTGCTGCTGGATGTCGCCGCCGCCGACCCGTCGCTGGCCGCGACCTACGTCCCGGGTGCCTGGGAGGCCTACTCCTACCCCGGCGTCACCGGCACGTTCGGAGTTCCGTGGTACCTGGGCACCGACCTGAGCTGGTGGAACGGCACCGAACTGAAGAAGTACGACGTCGACACCGACAAGCTGCCGACCACCAACGAACAGCTGATCGAGCTGGCCAAGACGGTCGGTACGGCGTCGAAGGGCAAGCTGCCGGTGCTGTCGTCGATGCCGACGGTCGACCTGTTCTCGTCCAGCGGCGTCCAGGTGATGAACGACGCCGGCGACTGGGTGTTCAACACCCCGCAGGCGGCGGCGATCGTCGATCAGTTCCGCGATGCCTACAAGGCCGGCGGGGTGCCCCCGAGGCGCTGACCGGCGACTTCGGCGGCAACGCCGACAACTTCAAGGCCGGCAAGGTCGCGTACACCACGGCCACGTCGACCTTCGCCACCGACCTCAAGAAGAACTCGCCGACGATCCACAAGGGGGTAGTCGCCACGCCCCGCATCGGTGACGCGCCGCTGTTCGTCCAGGGTGTCTCGGTAGCGGCCAACTCGACCAACAAGGACGCCGCGTTGGCGTTCGCGAAGTACCTGACCAACACGGCCAACCAGGTCGCATTCTGCAAGATCGCGGTGGGCTACATGCCGGGCACCGTCGAGGGCAGCGCCGATACCGCTGCGCTGACCGCGGGGGTCGACGACGAGTTGCAGCTCAAGGCCATCGGGATCGTCGTGGAGTCCATGAAGACCGCGCGGGTGCTCACCCCCGTGCAGTGGACCGGTGCCATGAAGACCTACATGGATCAGCAGCTCGCTCTCGCCCTCAAGGGAGAGCTCAGTTCGCAGGAGGCGCTCGACAAGATCGTCAACTACGCCAACCAGAACAAGATCAGCTGACCGCGGACGTCTAGCGATCCCGGGAAGAAGGAGGAGGCATGAAGGCACACAAGTGGTTCACGCCGTGGGTGCTGGTCGCCCCAGCGGTGATCTGGGTGCTGGTGTTCGGCATCTGGCCGTTCGTCAATACCGTGGTGCTGAGCTTCACCAATGCACGCCCGCTACAGGCGGGACAGTATGTGGGGCTGGACAACTACGCTCGAATCAGCTCCGATGAGCAGTTCGGTTACGCGCTGACGACGAGCCTGATCTACATGGTCGTCTGCATTCCGCTGCTGACCATCCTGCCGCTGCTGCTTGCGATGCTGGTGGAGAAGACGATCCCCTGGATCACCTTCTTCCGCACCACCTTCTACTTCCCGGTGATCGCGTCGGTGGTCGTGGTGGCGCTCATCTGGACCTGGCTGTTCGACACCAAGGGCCTGATCAACGGGGCGCTGGAGGCCATGGGAATGGTCGACAACCCGATTCCGTTCCTGGTCGACCGCTGGTGGCTGCTGTTCACCGCCATTCTGCTGACGGTCTGGAAAGGTCTCGGCTACTACATGGTGGTCTACCTCGCCGCCCTCGGTAACTCCAACAAGGAGTTGCACGAGGCGGCGGCACTGGACGGGGCCGGCACCTTCCAGCGCTTCCTGACCGTGACCATTCCGGCGGTCCGGGGCGCGATGGTGCTGATCATGGCGCTGGTGGCGGTCTCCGCGCTGCGCATCTTCACCGAGCTGCAGGTGCTCTCCAACGGCACCGGCGGCCCGGGTGGGCAGTCGATGTCGATCGTGATGCTGATCAAGACGGTCGGCTCGGGGCTCACCGGCAACGTGGGCTACGCCTCGGCGCTGAGCGTCGTGCTGTTCCTGATCACGGCGTTGCCGCTGCTGGCGATCGCCTGGATGAACCGCGAGAATCAAGGGAAGGCGTGAGATGAGCTCGACTCTCGAAGAGCAGGCGCCGCAGACGGCCGAGGTCGCGAGGCGGCTGACCAAGCCGAAGAAGTACAAGGAGCCGGCCTACCGCCGCAAGGGCTCCAGCGACTTCCTCAAGCCCACCCTGGGTGGCCTGATCTTCCGTTACGTGCTGTTGGCGCTCATGACCGTGATCGTCGTCGGCCCGCTGATCTTCCAGCTGGCCACCTCGTTCAAGGGCCCGCTGGACGACATCTACAACTTCCCGCCCAGCCTGATCCCGGCCGACCCGACCTTCCAGAACTACGTTCGGGTGCAGGACTTCATTCCGATCTACCTGTACGCGTGGCACTCGCTGCTGGTGGCGACCGGCACCGTGATCACCAACGCGGCGTTCGCCACCTTCGGCGGCTACGCGCTGGGCTGCATGGAGTTCCGGGGCAAGAAGATCGTGTGGGCCATCCTGCTGTCGACCATGCTGCTGCCCGGTGAGGTCACGATCACCAGCCAGTTCCTGACCATCAAGGCGTTCGGCCTGGCCGACTCCCTGTGGGGCGTCTTCCTGCCGGGCGCGGTGGGGGCGATGAACGTGATGCTGATCGCCACCGCCTGCCGGGCGATTCCCCGGGACATGCTGGCCGCGGCCACCATCGACGGGGCCACCACGTGGCAGCGGATCCGGCACATGGTCTGGCCGAACATCAAGGGCATGGTCAGCGTGGTCGCGATCTTCTCGTTCATCGGCGCCTGGGACGACTTCCTCTGGCCGCTGATCGTGTTGACCGACCCGGCCAAGTACACCCTGACGGTCGGCATGGCGTTCCTCAACGGCAACTTCGCCGATCCGCGGTTGGTCGCGGCCGGCACGATGGTCGCGCTCATCCCGATCGTGATCCTGTTCTCGGTGATGCAGAAGCACTTCTTCGCCGGTGTCGAGGAGGGTGCGGTCAAGGGGTGATCATCGTCCGATGAGAGCAACCATCGCGCCCGAACCGGGCCCGCTGGATCCACCGTCGTCTCGCCCCCGAGCAGGAGTGCTCGGGGGCGAGGTGTTCTCCTTCGCCTATCGCCCCCCGGACGGCGTCCAGCGCGTCGGGTTGGTCGAGCCGTGCTCCGCCCCGCGGGTCGGGCCCGGCGAGACCTTCCTGGTGACGCCGCACACCGAACTGCACTGGGCGTTCTACGCCGATGACGAGCCGGCGTTGCGGCCGCCGTGGGCGTCCCTGGCGGTCTGCCCGGACGTGGTGTTCGACGACGGCAGCCGGCTGTCGGACGGCGTCCCCGGCCGTGGCCCGGCCATCGACCGCTACGGCTTCCCGGTCACACCCGGGGACCAGTACGGGGCCCGGTGGAGCATGCCCCAGCAGTGGAACGCCGACAGCGTCTCGCTCGCACCCTGGGCGGGACGCCGGATCCGTTCGATCGACCTGGTGCTGGGCGACGACTCGTTCGCCGCGGACCGCGGTGCGGGCGACATCGTCCGCGGTTACGTCGAGGTCCTGCTGCGGGAGCCGGACGGACGCGCGCCGGCCTCGCCGGCGGAGTGGGTCGACACCCGGCGCGGCACGCACGCCGGCAGCAGCTTCTCGCGGGGCAACACGATTCCGGCGGTCGCGGACCCGCACGGCTTCGTCCTGCTCACCCCGGCCACAGACGCGAACGACACGCGCTGGCCGTACCGCTGGGGAGTGCACGACGAGCCGGGCGGACGGCGCCTGGCGGCGTTGCAGACCTCGCACCAGCCGAGTCCGTGGATCGGCGACCACGGGGTGCTGCAGTTCGTGCCCGTGCTGAGTGCGGAGCCCGCGGGGGGCGGGCTCATCGTGCCCGGCAGCGAGGTGGCCGGCCCGCACCGCTACGCGGCCTCCCTGGCGGACGAGGTCGATATCGAGGCCACCACCACCCGCTCGACGGTGGCGCTGCGAATCGGCGGTGTCGCCGGCGTGGGCCTGATTCTCGACCAGCCGGACGGTCACGGATCGCTCGGGCTGGGCCTGCGTCCGGGCCTCGGGGTCGCGTTCAGCGGCTGGGTCGCCGAACGGGCGGACGTGACCTGGGGGAATGCTCCCCGGATGTACGTGTACGGCGAGACCTCCGGGCCGGTGGCGTTCGTGCTCGGGAAGGGTGCGGGCGGCCTCGGTGCCCGGCTGCTGGCCACCGGCGAGCTGGAACTGCGCATGGCGACGTCCTTCCTGTCGGTGGAGCAGGCCCGGCGGACGCTGGCGCTGGAGGCGCCTTGGGCGTCCGGCTTCGACGAACTGACGACGACGAGCCGGGAGCGCTGGGACGTCGTGTGCGGCGCGATCGAGGTACCCCCACCCACCGACGAGCGGTATGTGCCGGCGCACCGCGAACTGCGGGCGAAGCTCGCGCACGCGCTGTACCGACTGCGGCTGTACCCGAACGCCGCGTCCGAGAACACCGGGACCGTCGAGGCCCCCGAGTGGCGGTTCGCCGACGTGTTCGCGCCGGCCGGGTCGCACGGCGACGAGATCACGGATGCTCCGGTCGCGGCCGGTCGCTTGATGGTGAACAACGGCTACTGGGACAGCTACCGGACGGTCTGGCCGCTGCTCGCGCTGCTGGACGCCGACGCCGCCGGTGAACTGCTGGACGGGCAGCTGGAGCAGGTCCGTCGCGGTGGCTGGACGGCGCGCTGGAGCGGTCCCGGCTACATCGACTGCATGGTCGGCACCTCCAGCGATCAGGTCTACGCCCAGGCCGCCGCCCTCGGCGTCCCGGGCTTCGACCGCGCACTGGCCTACGAGTCCGGCTGGCGCAACGCCTGCGAGCCGAGCCTCGATCCACGCACCGGACGGGCCGGGACGGTGACCTCGCGGTTCACCGGGTACGTGCCGCGGGAGATCCAGGCCGGCCTCTCCTGGACGATCGAGGCGGCGATCAGCGATGCGGCGCTCGGCCGGTTCGCCGACCTGCTGGCCCACGAACCGACGGCGACGGCGTCCGAGTCGGCGCGGTATCGGGCGCACGCCCGCTACTTCGCCAACCGCTCGCTCGGCTACCGGCAGCTGTTCGACGCCGGGACCGGCTTCTTCCGGGGCCGGGACCGCTCCGGCGCCTTCGCCGAGGACTTCGACCCCGCGGTCTGGGGTGGTGACTTCGTGGAGACGAATGCCTGGGGCATGTCGGCCTCGGCGGTGCACGACGGCGCCGGGCTGGCGGTGCTTCACGGCGGCCCCAGGGCACTGCGGAAGCATCTCGACCGACTGTTCGCCGAACCCGAGACCATCGCCGCGCCCTACCACCCGGGCACGGTGGTCCACGAACAGGTGGAGGCCCGGGCGGTGCGCTCGGGCATGTGCGCGCTGTCGAACCAGCCGGCGCACCATCTGCCGTTCATGTACCTGCACACCGACCAGCCGTGGCGGGCGGCACCGCTGGCGCGCGACCTGGCCGGGCGGCTGTTCACCGGCGGCCACATCGGCCAGGGCTTCCCCGGCGACGAGGACAACGGCGAGATGAGCGGCTGGTGGCTGTGGGCCCTGCTCGGGCTGTACCCGCTCGACCCGGGTTCGGGCGAACTGGTGATCGGGACGCCGCTGGTCGACGAGGTCACGCTGCACCGCGACCTCGGGATGCTCCGGGTGCGGGTGCAGCGGGAGTCGCCGGAAGCGCGGTACCTGGCGGCCGCGTCCTGGAACGGCCGGGCGTTGCCGCGTCCGGTGCTCACCCCGTCCGAACTCGCCGGACCCGGGGAACTCGTGGTCGAACTGGTCGGGGATCCACCGGTCGACGCACCCCTGTGGGCGGCGCCGGACGCGGAACTCCCGGCCTGGCGTCCGGACCTGTGCCGTCCGGAGACCGCGATGGCGAGCTCCGGAGTGGACGCCCAGGTCGCCTTCGACGACGGTGCCGACCCGGGCGGCGCCTGCACACTGGCGGCCGGGCATTGGGTCGGCCAGGACTTCGGCACCCCCCGACGCGTGACCGACCTCACCCTGACCGTGCTGGACGCGGCGGACCTGGGGTCGGCGGTCGTCGAACACAGCAACGACGGTGCCACCTGGCAGAAGGCGGCGACCACCCATCGCGAGCCACTCCCGGCGAACCGGACCACCCCGTTCCAGCTCACCGAACCGATGACCGCCCGCTACTGGCGGGTCCGAGCACACACGCCGCTGCGACTGCGTCAGTTGGAGCTCTTCGAACTCTGACAGAGCAGAACGACCGCTACGCGAGCAGATCGGAGCGGTGCACCAGCGCTGCCGCGCCGATCAGCGGCGCGTCCCCCGCCAGCGCCGCCCGCTCGACCCGGACGGCCCGGGCGAACGCGTTGACCGCCCGGGCGTCGACCGCGGCGCGGATGTGCTCCACGTAGTCGTCGGCGACCAGGGAGAATCCACCGCCGACCACGGCCAGCTCCAGATCGAGCAGCGTCGCGGCGTTCACCACGCCGGTGCCGACGGCGGTTGCCGAACGCACCACCGCAGCGGCCGCGATCGGATCGCCGGCGGCGTAGGCGGCCGCCAGCTGCTCACCGTCCGTGCCCGTCCAACCCTGCGACTGGGCCCAGGCCACGGTGTGCGGACCCGACGACAGCTCCTCGACCGTCGCCGCCGCTGCTGAGCCCTCGACCCGGTCGACGATGACCTGGCCGAGGTGTCCTGCGTTCCCGGTGGCCCCGGCGATCAGCCGGCCGTCCGAGATGATGCCGCCGCCCACGCCGGTGGAGACCACGAAGACCATGGCGTTGCGGACGCCCTGGGCCGCTCCTCGCCACAGCTCGGCCAGGGCGATGCAGGTGCCGTCCAGGCGCAGCCGGACGTCGGTGAGCCCGGTCGCCTCGCGGACGACGTCCACGATGGGGAAATCGCGGAGCGCCACCAGGTTGATCGGCGAGATCGCTCCGAGCGGCAGGTTCAGCGGCCCGGCCGATCCGATGCCGGCGGCCGTGACGTCCGCCCAGTGCGCGGAGTTCAGTGCGGGCTGCAGTGCGGAGGCGATGCTGGCGGCCGCGGCGTCCGGGCTGGAGGCGCCGGTCTCGCCCATCGCGGCCCGTCCCCGGGTGCCCTCGACGATGCCGCCGTCGGCACCGATGAGCGCCGCTTCGACCTTCGTTCCGCCCAGATCGATCGCCAATGCCGCCGTCATGGGCGACACCGTAGCCTAAATCGTTTAAGGACGGTAGGACTCCACGGTTCATCGTGCCGGTAAACCGATCCATGGCCCCTGTCGGGACGCGGTGAAGACGCCCGCTTCGGCTGCCCGGCGGGGTGTGCGATAGTCCGTGGGTGCGCAACGCTCTGGCCCGGATCGACCCCGTGTGGCTGGTGCTGTTCGCGATCGCCTCGGTGCAACTGGGTGCCGCGTTCGCCAAGGACCTGTTCAGCACGACGACCCCGACGGCCACGGCGTGGCTGCGGCTGTGCTTCGCCAGCCTGATCTTCCTGACCTTCGCCCGGCCCCGGCTGCGCGGACGGAGCCGGCGCGACTGGCTGATCGTGATCGGCTACGGACTGTCCCTGGCTGGGATGAACTGGGCGATCTACGAGAGCTTCGCCCGGATCCCGATCGGGGTCGCGGTGACCGTCGAATTCCTGGGCCCGCTGGCGGTCGCGGTGGCCGGATCGCGGCGTGCCCGCGACCTGATCTGGGTGGGACTGGCCGCTCTCGGCGTCGCCCTGCTCGGCTTCCAGCCGATCGAACCCGACTGGATCGGGCTCGGCCTGGCCCTGTTCGCCGGAGCCCTGTGGGCGGGTTACATCCTGCTCGCCGGGCCCACCGGGGAACGTTTCGAAGGCGTCACCGGGGTGACCGTCGCCAGCCTGGTGGGGGCCGTCCTGCTGGCGCCGCCCGCGCTGCTGCTGGGTGCACCGGTGGTGAACCCGCACGTGCTGGCCGTCGCGCTGGCGGTCGGCCTGATGTCGTCGGTGATCCCGTACGGGCTCGAGATGGTGGCGTTGCGGCGGATGCCCCCGGGACTGTTCGGCATCCTGATGAGTCTCGAACCGGCCGCGGCCGGCCTGTTCGCGCTGCTCGTGCTGGGCGAGGGACTGAGCCCGATCGAGTGCCTGGCGATGGCCTGCGTGGTCGCCGCCAGCGTGGGCGCCACTCGGACCCGGCGGGCCACCGACGGGCTGCCGCGAGACTGAGCCGGCGCCGGAATGAGCTTCAGCCTCAGAGTGTGGGCGGTGCCGGCAGCACCTTCGGACCCCGCACGCCGGACCGCTTGAACGCCTGCAGGGCGGCGTCCAACAAGGCCCGCTGCACGCCGGACTGGGTGTCGGTCTGGGTCTTGGCGACGATCCGGATGGTCATCCGTCCGGCCTCGACCGATTGGACGCCCACCACCCGCGGCACCTCCAGCAGCACCTTCGACCAGCGGGGTTCGTCGTGCACCATCTGGGCGACCCCCTTGAGCAGGTCGATCACGGTCGCCGGATCCTCGGCCGGGTCGACCGGGACGTCCACGGTGGCGGTCGACCAACCCTGGGTCTGGTTGCCCACCCGGGCGATCTCGCCGTTGCGGATGTACCAGACCTGGCCGGTGCTGTCCCGCAGCCGGGTGACCCGCAGGCCGACGTCCTCGACCGTGCCGATCGCCTCGCCGAGGTCGACCAGGTCGCCCACGCCGTACTGGTCCTCGACGATCATGAAGATGCCCGACAGGTAGTCCCGCACCAGGCTCTGCGCGCCGATGCCGAGCGCCACGCCGCCGACCCCGGCCGAGGCCAGCAGCGGGGTCAACGGAATGCCCAGGATCGCCAGGGTGGTCAGCACCGCCAGCACCGTGATCACGATGTTCGTCACGCTGCGCAACAGCGAACCCATGGTGGCCGCCCGGGCCGCGTGCCGGGCCGCGAAGGTCGCCGCGTCCCGGTCGCCCTGCTGGGAGCGGCGCTGCTTGGCCCGCTCGACCGCGATGGACGACCCACGCCGGATCGCCCGCACCAGCAACCACCGGGCCACGACCGCCATGACGAGCGTGACCACGATCGCCACCGGTGTCTCCGGCCAGTTCCACTGCACCATGACGTCCATTGTTCCGGGCGGACGCGGCCGGCCGCCAATGCGCACCGGGTAGCGTGCCACCTGTGTCGTCGGATCGTGTCGCCCTGGTCACCGGGGCCTCTCGCGGGCTGGGTGCGGTGATCGCTCACCGGCTGGCCGCCGACGGCTGGACGGTCGCGGTCAACTACCGCTCCCAGGCCGAGCAGGCGCAGCGGGTGGTGGACGAGATCCGGCGCGCGGGCGGGTCCGCCGACTGCTACCCGGCCGACGTCACAGATGAGGCCGAGGTCGCCGACCTGGTGGCCCGGGTGGGTGCCGACCTGGGCCCGGTGCTGGCGGTGGTGGCGAACGCGACCGGGCCGCAACCGGTGATCGCACTGCCCGAGGTGACCTGGCGAGACTATCTCGACCAACTGGAGTTCTTCGTCAAGAGCCCGACCCTGCTGGCGCAGGCCGTCCTGCCCGGGATGAGGGAGCACGGCTTCGGCCGGGTGATCCTGATCGGCTCGGACGTCGTGGACCGGGCCAAGCCGGGCTGGTCGGCCTACGCCTCGGCGAAGGCCGCCGAGGCCGTCCTGGTGAAGATCTGGGCCCGCGAGCTCGGCCCGGACGGGATCACGGTCAACCTGGTCGCCCCCGGCTGGATCCCGGTCGAGCGTCACGAGGGCGCGGACACGTCCGGCTACCGCGCGGAGGTCCCGATCGGCCGGATGGGTACCCCCGACGACATCGCCGCCCTGGTCGGCTTCCTGGCCTCGGACGCCGCCGGCTTCGTCACCGGTCAGCGGATCACCGTCAACGGTGGCCACACCCTCGCCTGAACGGGAATAGGAACCGTCCCCTGAACGGGAATAGGAACCGTCCCC
>JAGPGQ010000038.1:0-4170 GCA_018055925.1 Micropruina sp. | reverse complement strand
CCGAGCAGTTGCTCGCCGGTGCCGTCCAGGGTGATCTGGCCGACCTCGAGGACGTACGCTCGGTCGGAGAGCTTCAGGGCCGCGGCGGCGTTCTGCTCGACCAGCAGGATCGTCACGCCCTCGGCCTGCAGCTCCCGGATGGTCGACATGATCCGCTGCATCATCAGCGGCGACAGGCCCATGGACGGCTCGTCCAGCATCAGCAGCCGGGGTCGGCTCATCATCGCCCGGCCGATCGCGAGCATCTGCTGCTCGCCGCCGGAGAAGGTGCCGGCCGGCTGGGTGCGCCGCTCGCGCAGGATCTCGAACAGGTCGTACACCCGGTCCAGGTCCTTGGCGATGCCGTCGGTGTCGGAGCGCGCGAAGGCGCCCAGCAGCAGGTTGTCCTCGACCGTCAGCCGCGGGAAGATCCGGCGGCCCTCCGGGGAATGCGCCAGGCCCTTCGTCACCACCAGGTGGGCGGGGGTCCTGTCGATCCGTTCCCCCTCGAACCAGATCTCGCCGGATTCGGCGCGCAGCAGGCCCGAGATGGTGCGCAGCGTGGTGGTCTTGCCGGCGCCGTTGGTGCCCAGCAGCGACACCACCTGCCCCTGCTCGACGCTGAAGCTGATCCCCTTGACCGCCCGCACCTTGCCGTAGGCGACCACCAGGTCCTTGACCTCAAGCATTATCCGCCTCCGCATCCTGCTCCGGCGATCCGATGTAGGCCTCGATCACCCGCGGATCGGACTGCACCTCGTTCGCCGTCCCCTCGACCAGCGTCTTGCCCCGCACCAGGCACTGCACCCGGTCGCACAGGTTGAAGATGAACCGCATGTCGTGCTCGATCACCACGATCGCCAGCCCGGAGTCGCGGATCTTGAAGATCAGCTCCTCGGCCTGCCGGGTCTCCTGCGGGTTCATCCCGGCCGTCGGCTCGTCGAGCAGCAGCAGCTTCGGATCCGTGGCCAGCGCCCGGGCGATCTCGAGCCGGCGCTGGTCGCCGTAGGGCAGGTTGCGCGCCAGGTGACCGCCCTGGCCCTTCATCCCGACGTAGGCGAGCAGCTCGATCGCCCGCTCCCGGGTCTCGGCCTCCTCGCGGCGGAACTTGGGCCCGCGCAGGATCGAGGTGAGCGCCAGGGACGACGTGCGGCAGTAGCGGCCCACCATGACGTTCTCCAGCGCGGTCATGTTGGGGAACAGCCGGATGTTCTGGAACGTCCGGGCCATGCCGGCCAGCACCACCTTGCGGGGCTTGGGCGGCAGCACCTGGTCGGCGAACCGGACCTCGCCCGAGGTGGGCTTGTACATGCCGGTGAGGCAATTGAAGAAGGTGGTCTTGCCGGCGCCGTTGGGGCCGATCAGGCCGACGATCTCACCCGAATGGACGGTGAAGTCGACGCTGTCGACCGCGACCAGGCCCCCGAACCGCATGGTGACGTTCCGGGCCTCCAGGATCACCTGCTTGCCGACCTGGTGGCCCGGTGTGGCGCCGTCGGTGACCAGCGTGCCGGGGTCGCTCATCGACTCTCCTCCGCGAACTCGTAGGGCAGGTCCTCTTCGATCTCGTCAACCAGGTCCTCGTCGTCGGAGTGGAACTCCAGCACCCGCCGCTGGTTGGGGATCATGCCCTCGGGCCGGACCCGCATCATGATCACCATCAGCAGGCCGAACAGCAGCATCCGGTACTCGTTGACGAACCGCAGCTTCTCGGGCACCAGCTTCAGCAGGGTCGCCCCCAGCAGCACGCCGAGCACGGTGCCCATGCCGCCCAGGACGACCGCGGCCAGCAGGAACGCCGACTCGAGGAAGATGTACTGGTCGGGCACCACCGAGACGTCCACGTGCGCCTTCACCGCACCGGCGAACCCGGCCAGGAAGGCGCCGCCGGCGAAGGCCAGCAGCTTCAGCCCGAAGACGTTCACGCCCATCGCCTCGGCCGCCTTCTCGTCCTCGCGGATCGCGACCCAGCCGCGCCCGATCCGGGAGTGGTTGAGCCGGGTGAAGACCAGCACGATGAACGCCATGATCAGCAGCATCAGGAAGAAGTAGTTCGAGAACCGGCCCAGCGGAATGCCCAGCACCGTGTGCACCGCACCGAAGTCGAAGCCGAAGAAGTTCAGGTTCGGGATCGCCGGGATGCCGGACGAGCCGTGCACCAGGTCGGGGCCGTCCCGGCCGTCCAGGTTGTTCATCGTGATCCGGAAGATCTCGCCGAACGCGAGCGTCACGATCGCCAGGTAGTCGCCGGAGACCCGCAGCGTGGGCGAGCCGATGACCAGGCCGAGCAGCGCCGACACCACGCCGGCGATCAGCATGACCACGATGAACGGCGGCTTCCAGTCGATGGTGGCGAACGCCGACATGCTCAGCGTGGCGGCGGTGAACGCGCCCGCCCCCAGGAAGGCGATGTAGCCGAGGTCGAGCAGGCCGGCCAGGCCGACCACGATGTTCAACCCGACCGCGGTGGCGGCGAAGATCAGCACCTGGGTGGCGATCGACATGTTGGCGTCCGAGCCGTTCTGGGTGAACGGGAACAGGAACGCGGCCGCGAACGCCGAGAACACCAGCACATTGCGGTGCCGCTGCCCGGCCGCCGACAGCCAGGCCCCGAGGCCGCTGCGCAGGATGACCGCCGTGAGGGCGCCGACGTGGGTGAGGATCGCGACGAACGAGCCGCCGTCGTCCTGGTTGAGCGCGAAGGCGGCCAGCAGCAGGGTGCTACCGAGCAGCAGGGCGATCGCCACGATGTCGACCCAGGCGGCGCTGCGGACGCGCTCCAGGCTGGGCTGGCGGCCGGCGGTCAGCAGCCGGCTGCCGACGAAGCCGGCCAGCGCCGCGACCAGCGCGACCCAGCCGCCGTACTCGACGGTGACCAGGCCGCCCAGTTCGGCGACGATGGCCAGCAGGATCACGACGATGTAGGCGAGCAGCCCGATGCCGGCCGCCTTGGCGCCGCGCGTCCAGCCGATCCGCTTGCTCACGGTGAGGACGGCGGCCGGAACCCGGCCCTGCGCCCACGGTTCGATCCAGCCCATGCCGGCGCAGACGGCCAGGATCACGCCCAGCAGCAGCCCGAGGAACTGCAGCGTGGACGGGCCGCCGAGGTACGACATGTTGTCCAGGGCGGCGCCGTTGTAGGCCCACGGGAGGTAGGCCGAGGCGGCGAACAGCAGGCCGCCGGCCAGGGCGAGCGCCCGTCCGGGGCCGTGGAACCGGCGTTGCAGCTCGGGAGTGAAGATCGTCGGGATTCTCATGCCCGGTCCACCACCTTCGCGCCGAGGATGCCCTGGGGCCGGAACACCAGGATCAGGATCAGCAGGACGAACGCCCAGACGTCCTTCCACGCGGGTCCACCGAACTGGCCCTGGATGAGCGAGGACGCCATCGCCTCCACCACACCGAGGGTGAGTCCGCCCACCACGGCGCCGTTGATGTTGCCGATGCCGCCCAGCACGGCCGCGGTGAACGCCTTCAGGCCGGCCAGGAAGCCCATCTTGAAGTCGATGTTGCCGTAGCGGATGCCGCTGGCGACTCCCGCCACGGCGGCCAGCATGGCGCCGATGGCGAAGGCCACCACGATGATCCGGTCGACGTCGATGCCCATCAGCCGGGAGGTGTCCGGATCCTGCGAGACGGCCTGCATGGCGCGGCCGGTGGCGGTCCGGTTGACGAACCACCACAGGAACGACCAGCAGACCAGCAGGGCGATCATCACGAACAGGGTGCCGCGGTGCACTCCCAGCCCGCCGATGTTCACCGGATCACCGGTGAAGAACTCCAGCTGCGGGAACGGGATCGCCGCCTTGGCGTCCGGGAAGCCGGGGATCTCGCCGAAGAACAGCCGGACGAGCTCCTGCAGGAAGATCGAGATGCCGATCGCGGTGATCAGGGGCGCCAACCTCGGCGCGTTGCGCAACGGACGATAGGCGAACCGCTCCATCAGGACGGCGGTCAGTACCGCCACCACCATGCCGCCGATCAGCATCAGCGGGAGGTTCCACCAGGCGAGTTCGTCGGCGCCCGACCAGCCGAGCACGGTCCACGTGCCGAGCGCGCCGAACGCGCCGATCATGAAGATCTCGCCGTGGGCGAAGTTGATGAGTTGGATGATGCCGTAGACCACGGTGTACCCGACCGCGATCAGCGCATACAGCGCGCCGAGGGACAGACCGTTGAGCAACTGATCGA
>JAGPGQ010000232.1 GCA_018055925.1 Micropruina sp. | reverse complement strand
TTCAAGCCGTGGCGGGCCGACCGCCGCTACCTGGACGACTTCCGCGCCGACATGCACGACTGCGACGACCTGATGGTGCAGCAGCAGGTCTACCTCGACCCGCGGGCCGCCGAACGGGTGCGGCACCTGGTCGAACGCCCGCAGACCCGTGAGCCGGCCGAGGTTCCGACCGTCGGCGAGCGCACCGTGGACGCCTACCGGCAGCGGGTCGAGGCGCTCGGGCTGGAGGTGATCGTCGTCGACATCACCTCGCCCGACGTGGCCAGCACCGGGCTGCGGGTGGTGCGGGTGATCGTCCCCGGCACCGTCGGCAACGCCCCGGCCGCCTTCCCGTTCCTGGGCCTGGGCCGGGTGCAGGAACTCGCCGTCGAGCTGGGTTGGCGTTCCACGCCGCTGCCGGAGGCCGACCTCAACTACTTCCCACTGCCGCACGCATGACCCATCTCCACCTCGCCGCCGCGGCTGACGGGGGACTGTTGGCGACCACCGACGACGCCCAGTTCGCCATCGACCTGCCGGCCGAGCGGCTGTCCTCGCCGAAGGCGCGGGCGGCGCTGCGCGGGGCGCTCGCCGGCGTCGTCGACGACCCGGTCGACTGGGCACCGATTCCGGCGGAGCCGCGGCCGTGGCTGGAGATCCTGCTTCCCGGGCAACCGCGGCGTCGCACCGGTGCGGCGATCTGGTGGTCCGGCGGCGCCTGGTACGGCGCCCGCGGCGACGACGTGGAGGCGGCGATCGCGGTGCTGCGGACCGGCGCTCCGGATAAAGGGGTCGCGCGGGCGTGGTCGTCCCCGTCGCTGCGGATCGGCCTGCCCAGGGTGGCGGATCCGAGGATCGACCAGATGGCCGCCGCGCTCGCTGACCTGGACGAAGGATGGCTGCTGGGCAACCGGACGGGCGAGGTGACCCGGCATCGGCTGGTGCCCTGGCCGGACCTCGACCCGATCACCGGCGTCTGCCGGCGGATCAGCGTCCGCCCTGGTGAACCGGGGTTTCCCAGCGTCTTCCGGCACCTGCACGCGACCCTGCCGCGGACCGAGCTGAGCCGGCCCGGATGGCAGGCCGACCGGCTGGCGCCGGCGGCCACCCTGGCCGCGCCGGACTGCCCGGAGGAGGAGGTGCGGGAGCATGCGGTGGCCTCGGCCGTGGCTCACCTGGCCGGACCGTGGTGCTACGCGACGACCGTCCGCCGGGGAAGCCCCGACGAACTGCGCGCCGCAGGCGTCCGTTTCCTGGATCCCGGGCTCCTGGCGGTCGCCGACCCGGCACTCGGTGACCACCCCGACTCGCCGCTGACCCCGATCCGTGGCGACCGGCACCAATGGTGGGTGCCGGCTCGGTGCATGGGCCACGCCGAGCCGGTCTGGGCGCCGGTGGCCTTCA
Organism: Micropruina sp.; assembly: GCA_018055925.1. GTDB lineage: Bacteria > Actinomycetota > Actinomycetes > Propionibacteriales > Propionibacteriaceae > Micropruina. The sequence goes on along the minus strand of JAGPGQ010000232.1, from coordinate 4,696 downwards.
CCCACACCTACGCCGACCCGCCGGCACTGCACGATCAGCCGGTGCTCGGCTACCACAACCTCGCCGGGGTGGCTGCGGCCAGGACCGCCACCGCCGCGATCGAGGCGGGCCTGCGGCACGTCCTCAGCCAGGACGCGGTGGCCCGCTGGTGGCGCGACGCCGACGCCCCACCGCCGCCGGTGTTGGAGGTGCCGGCCCGGCTGCGGGAGTTCTGGCGCGACGCCACGCTCGACCTCGACCTCCGGCTGCTGCCCTCGCGCTTCGACATGCCGGTGGTGCTGGCCGTCGTGTGCGATCGGGAGCACACGATCACCGCACTCGGGCACGCCGCCGGCGACGCATCGGAGGCGGCGATGAAGGCGGCCGCCGACGCCCTGATGCAACTGGCGTCGGCCCGCGATCTGTTGGACCCGCACGGCCTGATCCGGCACGCGGGTGCGCTCGGCGCCGGCGAGGCGCCGGGCCTGCTGGCACATCGTTCCAAGCGCGACTACCTCGATCACGCGCCGGCCAGGCCGTCCGGGACCGCGATCCCGGCACGACCCGCGCTCACCGACGCGATGGCCCACCTGCAGGTCGGGCTCGACCCGCGCCTGCTGCGGCGGCTCCGCGTCCGGCTGGGCGATCCGGAACGGGCGGAGCCACCGTCCTGGCCGGGCGTCGCCGAGCTGGTGCGCCGCGGCGTCCCGATCCATAGCGTGACGCTCACCCCACCGCCGCTGCGGCGCGGCGGCTGGCACGCCGCCCGGGTGTTGGTGCCCCGTTGTCTCCGGCTCGAGCCGGCCGCTTTCCCGGTGCGGGTCGAGCCCGGCACGAGGCCGGAGCAACTGCCCTATCCGGGCTGGTGAGCACCGGTTGCCGGATGCGGTCAGGCCCGGATGAGCAACCAGTACGTGGTGTCGTCCAACCGCTCGGCCCGCAGGCCGACGATCCCGGCCTCGGCCCGGACGGTGCCGGGGTCGGGATGGTGGTAGACGTGTTCAGTGGTCTCCTGGGTGAGTACCCGTTCGCCCTCGAGGCTCAGATAGGTCATCCGCCAGCGCATCCGGTCGTCGCCGGCCGGTTCGGCCTCGGCGATCAGCCGGTAGCCGACGCCGCCGATCGTGGCGACGTCGGTGATCGCGGCCGGGATGGACGTCGGCCGCTCGGGTGCCTGCAGGTCGATCAGCGCCGCGGCCCCTTCCGGCAGGCGATCGGCCAGTTCGGCGAGGACGGCCGCCCGCTCGCCCGGATCGAAGTGGCCGAGCACACCCAACAGGATCGCCCCGCCGAGGCGTCCGGGAAGTGTCGCCGAGAAGAAGTCCTCCGGCCGCAGGGTGACCCGGCCGAACCACTCCGGACGTGCGGCGATCCGGGCCAGGGCGAGGGAGCGCATCGAGGGGCTGGGTTCCAGCGCAAAGACCCGCGCGTCGGGGCACCGGTCGAGGGCCCACGCGAGGTTCAGGCCGCTGCCGGCACCGACGTCCAGGACCGGCCCGGCGTCCGTTCTCAACAGCGGACGCCACCGCTCCAACGCGGCGAGTTGAGCGTCCCTCCACGGGGCGTTGACCAGGTCGTAGAAGCCGGCCGTGGCCGCATAGGGGTCGCTCATGCGCTGTCGTCCTCTCCCGTCGGATGCGACGACTATAGAGGACGATTCTCATTATTAGCGCGTCACGTGGCGCCCGGTCTATCCGCGCAGACCTGCCCGCGGCGAGGGTCGAGGGGGTTGTGGCGGCTGGGCGTACATTCCCGGTGAATCGCCGCGCGTAACACTTTTCTTACTAGTGCTACGCTGGGGGCATGTCGTCTCCACCGCGGCCCGAGGATCGCTGGATCAGCATGGTCCGGCTCGGCCCGAAGTCCCAGATCGTGATCCCCAAGGAGGTCCGTGAACTGTTCGGCCTTGCGCCGGGCGACTCGCTGTTGCTGATGGCGGACCGCGCACGCGGCATTGCCCTGGTCGACCCGGCCGCCTACGCCGACGTCATGGACCAGGCGCTCGGGCACAGGCCCGATCGAGCCGAGGATGCCTAGCGTGTGGACGGTGGTGCTGCTCAACGTGGGCCTCGCCGCGGCCGGACTCGTCGTGACCTTCGGAATCCGTGCGCTCATCGCCTACGTCACCACCCAGGACTACTTCGGCAAGCACGTCCGCCGGGTGGAGTCCCTGGGCTTCCGGGAGCGGCGGATCGAGGTCCGCGAGAGTACCTGGCTGAACATCGCCGAGGGCCCGAAGGGCGGCGTCCCGCTGCTGCTCGTTCCCGGGCAGGGCAGCGTGTGGCAGGACTACGCCAAGGCGATTCCCCACCTGACCGACCGGTTCCACGTGGTCGCCGTCGACGTCCACGGGCACGGTCGCAGCACCTGGAACAGCGACGACTACACCTGCGATCGGATCGCCGACGACCTCGCCCGCCTCATCGACGCGGTGTTCGACGCCCCCGTCGTGGTCGCCGGGCACTCATCGGGAGGGCTGATCGCCGCCCGCCTCGCCGCCGGCCATCCCGACCGGGTCCGGGCGGTGCTCTTCGAGGACCCGCCGTTCTTCGCCACCGAACCCGACCGGGTCGAACGCACCTACGTCGCCATCGACGCCTACGCCACGGTGGCGTCCTTCCTGGCTCAGGACGCCGAGCGCGACTGGGTGTGCTGGTACATGCGGCACAGCTACTGGAGGCGGCTGTTCGGGCCGGTGTGGCCGTGGCTCGTCCGCAGCGTGGTCCGGCAACGCCGGGCCGACCCCGGAGGCCTGCCCATCGTGCGCTGGGTGTCGGTGTCGATCAACCGGATCTGGGGGTCGATGAGCAACCCCTACGACCTCCGGTTCACCACCGCCTTCGCCGACAACAGCTGGTTCGCCGGCTTCGACCAGGCCGCGACGCTGTCGGCGATCGACTGCCCAACCGTCTTCCTGAAGGCGACGACGCGCTACAACCGCGAGGGCATCCTCCTCGCCGCCCTGAGCGACGAGGACCTGGGTCGTGTCGAGAGCCTGCTGCGGGACAACCGGACGATCTGCGTCCGCAGTTCACACGACATCCACTTCGCCCGCACCACGGCGTACGTGCGCGGTTTGGAGTCGGTCTGCGGCGGTCCAGCCGCGGTGTGAGGAGTCGTTGTCGACGATCCTGGACGTGGGAACTCCACGGATTGTGTATTGCGTCATCCCGGCGAACGCGTCTTGTCATCCCGGCGAATGCCGGGATCTCGAGGTGCCGCTTTGGTGGTGAGATCCCGGGTCGGAGCCCGGGATGACGTGCAGGTGGGAATCCCGACGCGGGCACGCAAGGAGCCGGTGTCGACGATCCGGTACGTCGGGATCTACGGATTGTGCATTTCGTCATCCGGGCGAACGGATTGCGTCATCCCGGCGAACGCCGGGATCTCAGGGTGCGGCATTGGTGGTGAGATCCCGGGTCGGGGCCCGGGATGACATGCCGGTGGGGATCCCGATGCGGGCACGCAAGGAGCCGATTGAAGAGAATCTCCCGACCGCAAACGGCGACCGGCTTGTCAACAGTGGGGTTGTCGGAATCGTTGGTGTCGGCGGGGTCGCCGATGTTGATCCACATACCGGGGTGGAATCACCTCGGCGATACCGTCGGGGGTGATTCGGATCTGCCATTGCAGATCGGCCGGCCGCCGAGTATCGGGTTCGAGCAAATTGTGGTGGTGCTTGCACAACAAACACAGGTTCGCCAGCGAGGTGGCGCCACCTTGCTGCCACGGGACGATGTGATGGGCGTCACAGTCGGCCGCCGGCCGGTTACAGCCGGGGAACACACAGCCTCGGTCGCGGGCATGCAAGGCTTGCCGAATCGTGGGCGTGACGAGCCGATGCTTCTGCCCAACATCGAGCACCCCGGACGGTCCGCCCAGCACCACCGGCAGAATGTCGGCGTCACACGCGTACTGGCGCAGTTCGGACGCGGTCAGCGTGTGGCCGTTGGCCAGCTGTGCGTTCCAGCAGTCCTTGAGTAGGTCTTCGTAGCGGATGGTGATGGTGATGTGTGGACGGTCGCCGCCATGTTTCGGTGCGGCCTGCTGAACGGCGACTCGGCGGGCCAGTTCGATTAGGGCGTCGGCGCGGCGCATCGGCCAGGTGACCTCTTCCTGCAAGCGGTCGCGTTCTTCGAGGGCGGTGCGGTGCAGCTGGTGCGCCAACGCATCAATCTGGGCTTTCAACAACGCGGCATCCCCGGTGGGGAGTTTGCCCTTGATGATCGTCGATCCATGGCCGTCGTCGGCGAAGGTGAGGTGTCGGTTGCGCAGCGCGGCTTTGCGTTCGCGTTCCATGCGGGCGGCTTCGGCTTCTTCGGCGATCTCGGGTGCGACGACCTCCAGCAGGTGCTGGGCGAGACCTTTGAGGTGTTGGCTGTCGAACTCGGCGCAGAAGCCGACCATGGTGGCTTCTGCCTTGTTCTCGGCGCCGGCCGGGAGATCGTCGGGGAGTTTCCGCAACACATCGGTGACGGCCCGGGCCTGGAACTGGTTGGCGCGGCCGTCGCGTAGCGCGTCCCTCACCTGACCGAACCTTTCCAGATCGCGGGCGTGGTGCACCATGGCGGCAGCCTGCGACCGGGTGAACCGTAACTCCCCGGCGAGCCAGCTGGTCAGCGGCACCCCATACGCGGTCTGTGCCGCCTCGGCTCGGTCCACTCCACCGACGATGTCGTGCAGTACTCCGGCCAGTCGGGACTGGATGCGTAGCAGG
>JAGPGQ010000231.1:2937-6097 GCA_018055925.1 Micropruina sp. | reverse complement strand
CCGTCACCCCGCGCCCCCCGTCACCCCGCGCCCCGTCATCCCGGCGTACGCCGGGATCTCGTCCAGCAGCGTCGCCCACGCAATCCGCCCCCAGAGCCCTCCCTCACTGAATACTCCTCGCCGGATTCTCCGGGAACCCTTGCCAGGAACCATGTGTTCGATTATAATCGAACACATGGACGTGGTGCATGAGCGGTCGGCGGCGGATCGGTTCCGCGCCGCGGCCCGGGCGCGGGCCCGGGCCGAGATCGACGAAGCCGTCGCGATCGCGGAACTCGCGGCGGAGCACGCCTGGCGCGAAGATGCGGAGTTCGACGTCACCACGGGTGGCCGGCCGGTCCGGATCGGGGCCGACGGCACGCCGCTGGTCGATGAGTTCCTGCCGCTCGAGGTGGCCGGGTTGAAGGCGATCAGTGTGACGGCGGCGACCTGGCTGATCCGAGACATCGTGAACCTGAAGGCCCGCCATCCACTGTTGTGGAGGGCGATGGCGGTCGGGAAGCTACCGGTCTTCCGGGCGTGTCAACTCACCCGGGAGGTCGCCCACTACGACCTCACCGTCGAGGAGGCCCACCAGCTGGACGAGCAGCTGTTCCCGCACGTCGGGGAGGTGTCCTGGCCGCGGCTGTTGCGGGCGACGAGGGGACTGATCGCCGATATCGCCGCCGACAAGGTCGCCGAACAGGCGCGACAGGCCAGGCGGGCCCGGTTCGTCCGGCTGCACGACACCGAGAGCCCGGCGGTCAGTTATCTGTCGGCCCGGCTCGATTCGGCCGATGCGCTGGCATTCGACGCGATGGTTTGCCGGATCGCCGACATCCTCGCCGAGCGCGGCGACGACGATTCCGCGGACGCCCGGCGGGCGAAGGCCATCGGCGTGCTCGCCACCCCCGCCCGGGCGGCGCTGATGCTCGCCGAGGCCGCCGGATACACCGGTGGTGCGCTGCGTGCCGACCATCCCAGGCTGCTCCCGAAGACCCGGCTCTTCGTGCATGTCGCCGAAGAGAGCATCACCAGCGGCCGGGGAGTGTGCCGGGTCGAGGGTCTCGGGCCGATCACCATCGACCTGCTCACGTTCCTGCTCGGCCACAGCCGGGTCACCGTCACCCCGGTGGTCCGGCCCTACGACGACGGCGATCCGGTGGACTGCTACGAGATCCCGGAACGGATCCGCCGCCGGGTCACGCTCCGCAACCACATCGAGGTGTTTCCGCATTCGGGACGGTCGTCGCGCGGCTGCGATCTGGACCACACGATCGGCTACACCGAGCACGGACCACCCGGCCAGACCCGGCCGTCGAACCTGGGGCCGCTGTCGAGAAAGGCGCACCGCGGCAAGACGTTCGGCGGCTGGCAGCTGAGACAGCCGAGACCGGGGGTGTTCTGGTGGAGGTCGCCGGCCGGCAACACCTACCGGGTCACGCCCAAGGGCACCACCGGCCTGGGCAACGTCCACGATCGGTACCGCGACGACCCCGAACGCCACCTCGGCAACCAGGGCCTGCGCTACCTCCTCTGGAAGCACGACACCCGAGATCCCGGCGATGAGGATTGAGGGCGATGAGGATCGAGTCAGCGGGTGAGCCGGGTCGCGTCGCCGATCCGGCCGAGCTTGGCGGGGTTGCGGACGACCAGCAGCTGCGTGATCAGGCCGTCCGCGACGGTGAGGACGAGCACCCCGGGATAGTCGTCGCCGCCCTCCAGCACCAACCCGGGCGCACCGTTGACCCGCACCGTGGTGGTCGTGTAGCCGGGATACTTCCGGGTCAGGCCGAGCAGGAACGCCGCGACCTTGGCGGGGCCCTCGACGATCCGCCGGGCCGCCGGGGCGATGCCGCCGCCGTCGGTGATCAGCGTGACCTCGGGGGCCAGCAGCTCGATCATCGCCTCGATCTCGCCGTTCCTGGCCGCCCGGACGAACCCGTCCAGGGCCCGCTGCTGCAGGGTCGCGTCGACCGTCATGCGGGGTCGTCTGCTCCGGACGTGCGCGCGGGCCCGGTGGGCGATCTGGCGCACCGCCGCCGGCGTCTTGTCCAGGGTCTCGGCGATCTCGCCGTGGGGCACCTCGAACACCTCGTGCAGCACGAACACCACCCGTTCGGTCGGGGTGAGCGTCTCGAGCACGGTCAGCATCGCCAGCGAGATGTGCTCGGCCAGCTCGACATCGTCGGCGGCGTCCGCGGTGGTGATCAGCGGCTCGGGCAGCCACGGGCCGATGTAGTCCTCGCGCCGGCGGGCCACCGTCCGCAACCGGTTGAGCGCCTGCCGGGTGACCGCCCGGACGAGGTAGGCCCGCGGATCGCGCACATCGCCGGTGTCGGCCGCGGCCCACCGCAGCCAGGTCTCCTGCACCACGTCCTCGGCATCGGCGGCTGTGCCGAGCATCTCGTAGGCCACCGTGAACAGCAGGTTCCGGTGGGTGACGAACGGGTCCTCGCTCATGCGCTGCGTGCCGCCATCGGGGGCAGCCCGCAGGCGGCGGCGAACCCGTCCGACTCCACCCCGAGCGCGACATTGGTGCGGGCGTAGAAGTTGGCCAGGGAGACGTAGGCGGTGAGTTCGACCAGCGCCGGTTCGCCGAGCCGGCCGAGCAGCCGGGCCACCTGCTCGTCGGTCACCGTCGGTGGCGTCCGGCTCATCGCCTCGGCGTAGTCCAGCACGGCGCGCTCCAGGGGCGTGAACACGTCCGATTCGCGCCAGCGGGGCACCTCTCGCGCCTTGGCCAGGTCGAGATGCTCGTTGCGCGCCCGGAAGTAGCCCAGATCGAGGCACCAGGAGCAGCCGAGCAGGGACGCGACGGCCATGTGCGCCAGGGACTTCAGGTCCGGGTCGCAGGCCCGCCAGCGCAGCGATCGGGTGCTGATCGCCAGGTAGCCCCCGAGCACCCGGCGGTTGTGCCAGTACACACCGAGCGGGGTGGGCACCCGGCCGAGCAGCTTCCGGCTGACGACCGTCGCGATCGTGCCGAGGACGCCGGTCGGTTCGGCGAGCGGAATGCGGGTGGTGGTCATCACAACTCCTGGATCGGTCTGCACTCTCACCCATACGACACCAGCCGGACCCGAGATGTGACAGATCGGGGCACGTCGATCCGCGCCGTGATCCCGGACTCGATCCGCGTCATCCCGGACTCGATCCGCGTCATCCCGGACTCGATCCG
>JAGPGQ010000231.1:0-2837 GCA_018055925.1 Micropruina sp. | reverse complement strand
ATCCCGGACTCGATCCGCGTCATCCCGGACTCGATCCGCGTCATCCCGGACTCGATCCGGCGTCATCCCGGACTCGATCCGGGATCAGTCGTCCTCGGCGTCCTCCTCCAGGCCGAAGGTCCGCCCGCGACGCCTCGGCAGCCCCCGGACGACCCACACCAGCGCGAAGCCGAGCGACAGCCACATCAGCGCCTGCCCCGGCGGCAGCAGGCCGTCCACGCCGAGCAGGACGCCGGCGCCGATCAGCACGACGCCGAGCAGGGTGGCGCCCCCGGCGATGGCCAGCACCCGGCCCGTGGCCCGGTCGATCGCCGGGAGCTTGGCCGTCAGGTGCACCACGCCCAGCGCGAGCGCGCCCGACAACGGCACCGAATACAGCTGCAGCAGCCGCCGCTGCAGCGGCGTCTGCTCGGGCAGTCCCAGCGCGATCATCGCCACCGCGGCGACCGTCAACAGGCCGCACAGCACGCCGACCGCACGGTCGGACAGGAAGCGGTCGGCTGGCTCGTCGGGCACGCGACGAGCGTAATGCCCCCGACACCGGGGCAGTGCGAGAATGCCGTCCGTGACGAACGTGGTGATCATCGGTGGCGGCCCGGGCGGCTACGAGGCGGCGCTGGTCGCGAGCCAGCTGGGCGGGCACGTCACCCTGATCGAACGCCGGGCGCTCGGCGGGTCGGCGGTGCTCACCGACGTGGTGCCGTCCAAGACCCTGATCGCCACCGCCGAGGTGATGACCACCCTGCGCGGTGCCCACGAGCTGGGACTGCGGGTCGGACCCGACGCCGAACTGACGCAGGCGTTCAGCGTCGACCTGGACGCCGTCAACCGGCGGGTGCTGCGACTCGCGGCCGCCCAGTCGGACGATGTCGAGCACCGGCTGCGCGCCGAGGGCGTCCGCCTGATCGACGGCACCGGACGGCTGGCCGGCACCGAGGCGGTGATCGCCGACACCCCCGACGGCCCGCGACGATTCGACGCCGACATCATCCTGCTGGCCACCGGCACCACCCCCCGCGAACTCCCGGACGCCAGGCCGGACGGCGAACGGATCCTCAACTGGACCCAGTTGTACAACCTGCGCGAGCTGCCCGAGCGCCTGATCGTGGTCGGCTCGGGCGTCACCGGCGCCGAGTTCGCCAGCGCCTACAACGCCCTCGGCGCCGACGTGGTGCTGGTCAGTTCACGTCACCAGGTGCTGCCCGGCGAGGACGACGAGGCCGCCCGGGTGGTGCAGCAGGTGTTCGAGCGCAGCGGCATGACCATCCTGTCCCGGGCCCGGGCGCAGGCCGCCCGGGTGGTCGGCGACGAGGTCGTGGTCGACCTGGCCGGCGGCGGCACGGTGACCGGCTCGCACTGCCTGATGGCCGTCGGGTCGGTGCCCAACACCGCCGGCATCGGCCTGGCCGAGGCCGGCGTGGCCACCGACGAGCGGGGCTACCTCACGGTCGACCGGGTCTCGCGCACCACCGCCCGCGGGGTGTACGCGGCCGGCGACTGCACCGGGGTGTTCCCGCTGGCCTCGGTGGCCGCGATGCAGGGCCGGATCGCGATGTGGCATTCGCTGGGCGACGCGGTGGCCCCGCTCGACCTGCGCACCGTGTGCGCCAACGTGTTCACCGCCCCCGAGATCGCCACCGTCGGCGTCACCCACCGCGAGATTGACTCGGGGCTGGTCAACGCGCTCGCGGTGATGCTGCCGCTGCACACCAACGCCCGGGCCAAGATGCGCGGCATCACCGACGGCTTCGTGAAGGTGTTCTGCCTGCCGGTGACCGGCATCGTGATCGGCGGGGTGGTGGTGGCGCCGATCGCCAGCGAACTGATCGAGCCGCTCGCGGTCGCCGTCCGCGCGAAGCTCACCGTCGACCAGCTGGCGCAGAGCTTCACGGTGTACCCGTCGCTGTCCGGGTCGATCGCCGAGGCGGCCCGTCGGCTGCACGGGCGCTCCGCCGTCCAGGCCGACGTCCACTGAGCCCGGCCCTCAGTCGACGCGCAGCCCGCGCTGGACGGCGTCCAGGGCGTCCTTCAACTCGGGGGCGGTGCCGGGCAGGTAGCTGAGGAAGGCGTAGCTGTCGTCGCCGACCTGGACGATCACCACCGTCTGCACCTCGCTGGTGGTGCGCACGCCGGGCACCGAGAAGCTGAGGTCGGTGGTCCGGATCCAGGCCTCGTGACCGTTGACCCGGGTGCCCTCGTCGCGGCGCACCCGCGGCTGGTAGTCGATGCCGCGCCAGGTGATCGAGAGCGAGCACTGGGACACCACCTCGGCGGCCCGGGAGGCGCCCCAGGCGCCGTCGGCGGACCCCAGGCGGCCGACGGTGAGCGACGCCTCCCAGCCCATCGACTGCGGCGTCGAGGGCTCGATGGTCGCCTGCTGGCTCGCCATCGCGACCGCGAACGGCAGGTACCCGTAGCGGGTGGGACGAGAGAACGGCGCCGGCGCGGCCGGGAACGAGATCCGGTCGACCCGCACCCGCCCGCCGGTGACGGCCGCCGGGGCGGGGGATGCGGTGGGCCGTTCGATGGCCGGGCAGGGGAACGCGGCGGACGGGTCGGACGAGGGGGTCTGGCTGGGACCGGTGCCGCCGGTCGTGCAACCGGCGAGCAGGACCAGGCCCGCGAGGCCGCGGAGCAGGCGACGGATCACCGGAGCGTCCCGATGCTCAGGCCTTGGTGACGTCGGCCACCAGCGTGCTGCCACGCCAGGACGAGTAGTAGCCGCTGGCCCAGCCGGCGTAGGTGGGGCCGCCCTCCCAGTAGGGCACCCGGCGGTCGTCGCGCTCCACGGTGCGGATGTAGGGGTCCGCGCCCTCCTCGATCCGCGCCGCATCGGC
>JAGPGQ010000230.1 GCA_018055925.1 Micropruina sp. | reverse complement strand
TGGCGTTCGTGCTGTCCCGGCTGACCGCGCCCGGCTCGCTGTACCTGGCGCTGATCTCGCTGATCCCGGCGCTGGCGTTCATCCTGTTCAACGCGCAGGCGAACTTCCCGTTCGGCGGTACCTCGATTCTCATCGTGGTCGGCGTCGGATTGGATACTGTTAAGCAGATCGAAAGCCAGCTCCAGCAGCGCAATTACGAAGGATTCCTACGATGAGATTGCTGATCATGGGCCCGCCCGGCGCGGGCAAGGGCACTCAGGCGGCTGTGGTCGGCGAGCACTACGGGATCCCGGCGATCTCCACCGGGAACATCTTCCGGGTGGCGATCACCAACCGGACGCCGCTGGGCGAGCGGATCAAGCGGATCATCTCCGAGGGCGGCTACGTGCCCGACAGCCTCACCCTGAAGGTCGTGATCACCCGACTGGAAGAGAGTGATGCCGCCGACGGCTGGCTGCTCGACGGCTTCCCCCGGACGGCGCGCCAGGTGACTGCGCTCGACAAGGAGCTGGCCGAGCACGGCTTCGCCCTCGACGGCGTGATCTCGATCACCGCCGACGAGGAGGCGATCATCCAGCGCATGCTGAAGCGCGCCGAGATCGAGGGCCGTCCCGACGACAACGAGGAGACCATCCGGAACCGGATGGAGGTCTACCACGAGCAGACCGACCCGCTGCTGGACATCTACCGCGAGCGCGGCCTGCTGGTCGAGGTCGACGGCATGGGCAGCGTCGACGAGGTGTCGGAGCGGCTGCTGGGCGCACTGGCCGAACGGCTGGGTCGCTGAACGCGTGAAGAACGGCATCGAGGTCAAGTCCCCCGAGCAGGTCGTCGCCATGCGGCGCGCCGGCCTGGTCGTGGCCCGGACGCTGGCCGCGGTGCGGCAGGCGGCGACGGCGGGGGTGACCACCGCCGAACTGGACCGGCTGGCCCGGGACGAACTCGCCCGGGCGGGCGCCACCTCGTCCTTCCTGAACTACGGCGGCGGCTGGGGCGTGCCGGCGTTCCCGGCGGTCACCTGCATCTCGGTCAACGACCAGATCGTGCACGGCATCCCCGGCGAACGGGCGCTGGCCGACGGCGACCTGGTGTCGGTGGACTTCGGCGCCATCGTCGACGGCTGGCACGGCGACTCGGCGATCTCGTTCTTCGTGGGGCAGTCCCGGCCGGCCGACGAGCGGCTCAGCGAGGTCACCCGGCAGTCGATGTGGCGGGGGATCGCGGCGGCCCGGGCCCGCGGCCGGGTGGGCGACATCTCGGCCGCCATCGAGGGGTTCGTGAAGAGCCGCCCGGAGCGGTACGGCATCGTCCGCGAGTTCACCGGACACGGCATCGGCTCGCAGATGCATCAGGCGCCCGACGTGCCCAACCACGGACGCCGCGGGCGCGGCCCGCTGCTGGTGCCCGGCATCTGCCTGGCCGTCGAACCGATGCTCACCCTGGGCGGCGAGGCGACCGCGATCCTGGACGACGGCTGGACGGTGGTCACCGCCGACTCGTCCCGGGCCTGCCACTGGGAGCACACCATGGCGATCACCAAGCACGGGGTGTGGGTGCTCACCGCCGAGGACGGCGGCGAGGCGGAACTGACCGCGCTGGGTGCGCCGTTCGGGCCGCTGGCGGACTGAGCTCGGACGCGAGGGCTGTCGCACGGAGAGGAGGCGCATCCGTGATCCCGACCATGATGCCCTTCGGGCTGGTGTTCGGCCGTTGGTGGAGGTCCGCGCTCATCGCGGCGGCGGTCGTGTGGCCGGCGTTGCTCTGGTGGAACGGTGTACTGCAGAGTGCGCCGAGCTCCCAGCCGGTGCTGGTCCATATCTTGCTGGCGTCACTCTTGGCGGTCTTGAATGCCAGTGTCGGGGTTGGGGTTCACCAACTCGTGCTGTTCATGATCCGGAGGTTGCGTCCGACCGGCGATGACTGACGGAGGGTTCGGCCGTTCGATCGGCTAACAGGCGGGTCGGCCCATATATGGCTGCTGGCCGTGACGGGGGCGATCGTTGGTGTCGGGGTGCCCGGAGTCGGAGGTCTGGACGTTCGCCGATCAGTATGACCGGCCGGTCGCGATCGCCAATGCTTCGCAGGCTTGGCGCATCCGGTGGTTGGCCAAATTGCCCGAGTCGCTGGATCAGCAGACCGGCCGGGACCTGCTCAACGCAGTCGGGTTGACCACGCGGGGGTGCGGCGCCGGATCCCGCTCGGTTCGAGGACGACCTCGCTGGCCAGACCGCACCGTCGTCGTGCACGGCGCCACCATGGCCAGCCGACGGGCGCGGATGGTGGCGCAGGGGGTAGTGATCGCGCGATCGTCCACTACTGGCCGGTTGGGCGAGTGGTTTCGTGATATTTGCCGACAGCAGTGTGCGGGCCCGAAAGCAGTTGTGGATCGCGCGATCGTTTGGGTGGGGGTGCCCGGAGCGGGAGGCCTGGAGGTTCGTCTGTCAGTACGGCCGGCCGGATGTGCAGCCGTCGGGGAGCTGCGCCTGCCGCGGGTGCTGGGGCGGTCGCGATCGCCAATGCTTCGCAGGCCTGGCGTATCCGGTGGTTGGGCAAATCGCCCGAGCCGCTGGACCAACAGACCGACCGGGACCTGCTCGACAAAGTCGGGGTTGACCACGCAGGGGCGCGGCGCCGGATCCTCGTCCGGTTCGAGGACGACCTCACTGGCCAGACCGCACCGTAGTCGTGCCGACGGGCGCGGATGGCGGCGCAGGGGGTAGTGATCGCGCGATCGTCCACTACTGACCGGTTGGGTAAGTGGTTTCGGCATATTTGCCGACAGCAGTGTGCGGACCCGAAAGCAGTTGTGGATCGCGCGATCGTTTGGGTGGGGTGCCCGGAGCGGGAGCCCTGGAGGTTCGTCAGTCAGTACGGCCGGCCGGATGTGCAGCCGTCGGGGAGCTGCGCCTGCCGCGGGTGCTGGGGCGATCGCGATCGCCAATGCTTCGCAGGCCTGGCGTATCCAGTGGTCGGCCAAATTGCCCGAGCCGCTGGATCAGCAGGCCGGCCGGGACCTGCTCGACGCAGTCGGGGTTGACCACGCAGGTGGCGAGGGGCCGGATCCTCATCCGGTTCGAGGACGACCTCACCGGCCAGACCGCGCACCGCGCCGTGCACGGCGCCACCATGGCCAGCCGACGGGCCCGGATCGCGGCGCAGGGGGTAGTGATCGCGCGATCGTCCACTACTGGCCGGTTGGGTAAGTGGTTTCGCGATATTTGCCGACAGCATTGTGCGGACCCGAAAGCAGTTGTGGATCGCGCGATCATCCGCCGCACCGCACCGCACCGCACCGCACCGCACCGCACCGCACCGCGCCCGCACGGCACCGCTCAGCGCGGGGTCAGGTGCACCCCGGCGATCATGCAGCGGACGGAACCCCCCGCCCGCTCGATGGTCGGGATGGACAGCGGCACCAGGGTGGCGGACTCCTCGATGGTGGCCCGCTGGGCGTCGGTGAGGGCCTCGGCGGCGCGGGCCGACAGGGCCAGCACCCGGGAGCCGGAGCCGGTCAGCTCGATGGTGTTGCCGGCGAACTCGGTGACCTGCTCGAAGGTCAGCTCCAGCACGTCCCGCCCGCTGTCGGCGAGCCGGCGGGCCACCTCGTCGCGCCGCCGCGGGCTGCTGATCGCGTCCAGGCAGATCAGGGCGAACTCCGAGGCGATGCCCATCATCACGTTCGTGTGATAGACCGGACGACCGTCCGGCCCGGCGGTCGGGAACGCCATCGGCTCGTAGCCGAAGGCGGTGCAGAACCGCTCCAGGATCACCGGGTCGGCGCGGTGCGAACTGGCCACATAGGCGATCCGTTCGAAGTGGTCGATCACCATGGCGCCGGTGCCCTCCAGGAACAGGTCGTCGTATTCCAGGCCCGAGTAGTCGATCACCTCCTGCACCCGGTAGCGGCGCTTCAACAGTTCGATCACGTCGCTGCGGCGCTCCCGGCGCCGGTTGGCGGCATACATCGGGTACACCGCGATCCGGCCGCCCTGATGGGTGGAGAACCAGTTGTTCGGGAACACCGAGTCGGGGGTGTCCAGCTCGCCGTGGTCGTCGAAGACGTGCACCGTCACACCGGCCGCCCGCACCTGTTCGACGGCCGCGTCGAACTCGTCCCGTGCCCGGGCCGCGACCACGGTGCCGGCGATCTCGTCGTCCAACGGCTCCTGGAAGGCGTTGTCGGCCAGTGTCTCGGGGTTCACCCGGAACCTGTGCGGACGAATCATCACCACGGCAGACGGCGCCTGCACAGTGCGGAAGTTCATCGATCCCCCTGGTCGTCGGCGTCAGGATAGGGGAGTGGACACCGAGTCCCGGTGCACGACCAGATTGGGCAATGTGGACTCGGATTCGGACGGGGTCTCGCCCCGCATCCGGCTGAGCAGCACCTCGACCGCGCGGGCACCCATGGCATGCGACGGACGCTGCACCGCCGACACCGCCGGCGCGCTCACCGTCATCCATTCGGCGTCGTCCAGGCTGACCAGCGACAGCTCGTCCGGCACCCGCAGGCCGCGCACCCGGGCCACCTGGTAGATCACCAGCGCGATCTCGCTGTACGAGGCCAGCAGGGCGGTCGGCCGTCCGGGTTCGTCGAGCACGGCCGAGACCACCTGCCGGGTGCGTTCCCGCGACATCGCGCCGGTGAACAGCCGGTGCCGCAGGCCGAGCGCCCGGCAGGCGTCGGTCAGGGCGAGGATCCGCTGCGCGATCGGTGAGATCGGCAGCGTGGTGCCCCGCTCGATCTCGGACGCCGGCCGTGAGGTGGCGGCGACCAGGCCGATGTGGGTGTGGCCCAGCGCCGCCAGCCGCTCGACCACGGCGTAGGTGGAGTCGTAGTCGGCGGCCCCCACCCAGTCGCAGTCCAGCCCGGGCAGGGCGCGGTCGAACAACACCAGGGGACGCGGCATGGCGAGCACGTCGAGCAGGTGATCGGCCACCATGCCCGAGGACGGCGACACGATCAGGCCGTCCACCCGTTTGTCGAGCAGCACCTTGACCGCACTCCGCTCGGCGTCGATCTTCTCGTCGGTATTGGCCAGGATCACGTCGAATCCGTTGCGTCCGGCGGCGTCGATGATGCCCCGGACGGCGCGCGCGAAATGCGGATCCTCGATATCGGAGATCACCACGCCGATCGTGGTCGAGCGACCCGAACTGACGCTGCTGGCGAGGGCATTGCGCCGATAGCCGAGTTCGCGGGCGACCCGCAACACCCGCTCGCGCAACACCGGATCGACCGTGCCGTAATTGCCGAGGCTGCGGGCCGCGGTCGACCGTGAGACCCCGGCCGCGTCCGCGACCCGCTGCAGCGTCGGGTGGGTGCGGGAGCCGTTGTTCGCCGGCTCCGGAGCGGAATCCGCCATGGCTGCCCTTCGTGTCAGTTTCGTTTCACGGTGTGTGGAACGGGCCAACTCTCTAGCCTGAGATACCGGTGTCCTGTTAGCGTGACCGCCAACACCGGGATCGGCCGAATCACGAGAGTAGCGCCAGACAGGACCCTGCGTCAGGGTCCGAACGGCCAGCCGGAGCCGCGATGAATGCAGGTCGATGGAGGGAAATCTATTAGCACCAGACCGTCAAGTACGGCGCCGCCCGAAGCGGCAATAGCGGCGGAGGAACTCACCGTCGTACCGCGCAAACACATCACCCGCTGGATCGGCGCCGTCCTGGTGGTCGCCTTCCTGATCTGGCTCGGCCTGGCCATGGCCAACGCCCAGCTCGACTGGTCGATCGTCGCCCAGTACCTGACCGTCCCGGTGATGATCGAGGGCATCCTGATCGCCCTGGGCCTGACCGTGATCTCGATGGGCCTCGGCCTGGTGATGGGCGTGGTCACGGCGGTCATGCGGATGTCGAAGAACCCGGTCACCTCGGGTGTGGCCTGGCTCTACATCTGGGTCTTCCGCGGCACCCCGGTCTACCTGCAGTTGCTGATGTGGTTCAACGTGGCGCTGATCTTCCCGGTGCTGTTCGTTCCGGGCATGGGCGTGGTGCGGACCATCGACGTGGTCACCCCGTTCATCGCGGCCTTCATCGCGCTGGGCCTGAACCAGGGCGCCTACACCTCCGAGGTGATCCGCTCCGGCATCATGTCGGTGGACG
>JAGPGQ010000229.1 GCA_018055925.1 Micropruina sp. | reverse complement strand
TGCGGCAGTGTCCGATCTTCGAGCGGATGCTGATGGAGGACGGCATCATGCTGCGCAAGTACTGGTTCTCGGTGTCGGACAAGATGCAGATGAAGCGGTTCAAGTCGCGGTTGACCGACCCGATGCGCCGCTGGAAGCTCTCCCCCACCGACCTGGAGTCGCTCACCCGGTGGGAGGCGTACTCGCGGGCCAAGGACGAGATGTTCGTGCACACCGACATCCCCGAGGCGCGCTGGAATGTGGTGGAGTCGGAGGACAAGAAGCGGGCCCGGCTCAACATGATCGCGCATCTGTTGTCGTCGGTGCCGTACAAGAAGGTCGAGATGCCGACGCTGAAGCTGCCCAAGCGGCCGGCGTCCACGGGCTACGAGCGCACCGACCGCAGCCTCCAATTCGAGGTCCCCGACATCACCAAGGGCATGGAGCGCAAGCCCAAGGAGAAGTACGTCGATCCCGAGGAGAACGACGCGGACAACGGCACGTCCGACGAAGAGAACTGACCAGCACGACCGAGAAAGCATGCGGACGGCGGCCGGGTGACCGGCCGCCGTCGGCGCGTCTCAGCCTCGATCCGCCGATGGGCGCCTCGCGGCTCAGACCTCGAACAGGCTCGGATCGCCCGATCCGCGACGGATGATCACCGGCTCCTCGCCGCTGAGGTCGATCACCGTGGTCGGCTCCGAGCCGCAGTCGCCGGAGTCCAGCACCGCGTCCACGGCGTGGCCCAGCTCGTCGTTGACCGTCCAGCCGTCGACCATCGGCTCGTCCTGGCCGGGCAGGATCAGGGTGCTCGACATCATCGGCTCCCCCAGCTCGC
This sequence comes from Micropruina sp., assembly GCA_018055925.1. GTDB lineage: Bacteria > Actinomycetota > Actinomycetes > Propionibacteriales > Propionibacteriaceae > Micropruina. The sequence goes on along the minus strand of JAGPGQ010000229.1, from coordinate 5,293 downwards.
GCAGCAGCGCCAGGGCGGTGACGTGCGGGGACAGCCGGACCCCGACCGTCTTGCGCTTGGGCTGCAGCATCACCTTCGGAGCCTCGCGGGTGGCCTTCAGGATGAACGTGTAGCCGCCCGGCGTGGCCGCCTTGATCGCCCGGAAGGTGTCGTTGCCCATCTGCACGTACTGGCCCAGCTGCGCGAACGCGCTGCACACCAGGGTGAAGTTGTGCCGGTCGTCCAGGTGCCGGATCGCCCGCATCCGCTCCAGTCCCGAGCGGTTGCCGAGCAGGCAGCCCAGCGCGTAGCCCGAGTCGGTCGGATAGGCGACCAGACCGCCGTCGGCCAGGATCGCGGCCGTCTGGGCCAGCGAGCGTGGTTGAGGGTTGTCGGGGTGAACATCGAAGTAGCGTGCCATGCCTCCATGCTTCCTGATCGAGAACGGCGAACCGAAGGGTGTCCGGACCGCCACAATGCAGCCATGACGATCTTCTCCCTCGATGAAGCCGAATTGCGGCAGCGACGCAGCTTGAAGTGGCGCACGTTCGAACCGGACGTGCTGCCCCTGTGGGTCGCGGAGATGGACGTCCGCATGCTGCCGGCGGTGCGCGCCGAACTGACCGCGGCGCTGGAGGCGAGCGACACCGGCTATCCGCACGGTACCGGCTACGCCGACGCCTACCGGGAATCCGCCGCGGCCCGCTGGGGGCTGGAGCTGGAGCCCCGGCAGGTGATCAACGGCGGCGACGTGATGAACGCGATCGCCTGCGTCCTCGAGGCGGTCACCGACCCCGGCGACGGCATCGTGATCACCACGCCGGTGTACGCGCCGTTCTGGCAGGTGAGCGGCGGCTACCGGCGGCGCACGGTCGCCGTGCCGCTGACGGCCGACCATCGGCTCGACCTGGAGGCGCTGGCGGCGGCGTTCGCCCCCGACGACGTCACCGCCTTCATCCTGTGCTCGCCGCACAATCCGACCGGGACGGTGCACACCGCGGACGAACTGGCCGCGGTCGCCGAGTTGTGCGACGCCCACGGCGTCCAGCTGATCGTGGACGAGATCCACGCCTGGCTGGTCGACCCCGGGACGCCCTTCGTGCCCGCCCTGGCCGTCCCCGAGGCCCGCAACGCCATGGTGATCGTCTCGGCCGGCAAGTCCTGGAACCTGGCCGCGTTCAAGGCCGGCCTGTACGTGGCCGGTGCCGGCGCCCAACCGCTGCTCGGCAGGCTGCCACCGCTGGCCACCCAGTCGACCGGTCACCTGGGCGCGATCGCCCACACCGCCGCGCTGCGGCACGGGCAGGACTGGGTCGACGCGGTCTGCGCCGAGGTCGCCGGCCACAAGCAGCTGCTGGCCGACCTGCTGCACGCGCTGGTGCCCGGCGCGGGCTACCGGCCGGCCCCGGGCACCTACCTGGCCTGGGTGGACTGCTCGGCGCTCGGCCTGGACGACCCGTTCGCCCACTTCCTGAAGCGCGGCCGGGTGGCGTTCTCCCCCGGACGGGTGTTCTCGCCCCGGCACCAGCAGTGGGTGCGGATCAACCTGGCCGCCTCACCGGCGATGATCACCCAGGCCGTGGAACGCATGGCGGACTCGCTGCGGCACCGCTGACCCGGCGGTTCAGTCGAACAGCTGGGCGGACGCGCTGCCGCTCGCGTTCAGCCGGGTGATCCCGATCAGGCTGAGCAGCACCGTCTCGACGCTGGTCGAGGTGGTGACCTCGATGCTGCCGTCGGCACGCACCACGACGCTGCCCTGCAGCCCCGGTGATCCCGCCAGCACCTCGCGGGCCGCGGCCAGCGCCTGACCGGCGTCCGGACGGCGGCCCGCCTGCCGCTGGGCGGCGGTGGCGTCGACCGCGGCCCGCGCCGCCGCGGCCGCCGTCAGTTCGGCCTCGCGGGTGGCGGCGCTGCGGCGTCCGCCGTCGATCACCAGGCCGGAGATCAACAGCAACGCGATCACGACCACCACGACGAACGCCGACAGCGCGTGACCGCGTTCGCCGTCCCGGCTGGTGGTGGGCTGCATGCGCCCCAGTGTGCCGGGCCCCGGGGCCGACCGGACGGTTATCCACAGGCCATCGGCCGGATCCGCCTTGCCGCACACCTCCCCCGGGTGCCCGGGCGCGGCGGCCGATCCGGGCGCCGTGGTCTCGCGGATTCGCTTTCCCGTCCGTACCGGGGGCAATAGGCTGACGATGAAACTGCCCCTTCGCGAAAGGCTCGTTCATGGTTCACAAGGTCGCCCTGCTCACCGCCGGCGGATTCGCCCCATGCCTGTCCTCGGCGATCGGTGGCTTGATCCAGCGGTACACCGACATCGCCCCCGACATCGAGATCATCGCCTACCGGTACGGCTACCAGGGCCTGCTCACCGGCGACTATCTCACGGTGACCGACGAGGTGCGGTCCAAGGCGGGCCTGCTGCACCGCTACGGCGGTTCGCCAATCGGCAACTCCCGGGTCAAGCTCACCAACGCAAAGGACCTGGTCAAGCGGGGACTGGTCGCCGAGGGCGAGGATCCGCTGAAGGTGGCCGCCGACCGCCTGGTGGCCGACGGCGTGGACGTGCTGCACACCATCGGCGGCGACGACACCAACACCACCGCCGCCGACCTGGCCGCCTACCTGGCGTCCAACGACTACGGCCTGACCGTGGTCGGCCTGCCCAAGACGATCGACAACGACGTGATCCCGATCCGGCAGTCGCTGGGCGCCGACACCGCCGCCGAGATGGGTGCCCGGTTCGCCCGCAACGTGATGGCCGAGCACAACGCCGGCACCCGGATCCTGATCGTGCACGAGGTGATGGGCCGCAACTGCGGCTGGCTCACCGCGGCCACCGCCCGCAAATACCGCGACTGGCTGACCACCGCCGAGTGGCTGCCCCAGATCGGCCTGGACGAGCGCGCCTGGGACGTGCACGCGGTCTTCGTCCCCGAGGCCGTCATCGACATCCCGGCCGAGGCCGCCCGGCTCAAGGAGGTCATGGACACCGTCGGCAACGTCAGCATGTTCATCTCCGAGGGTGCCGGCATTGAGAGCATCGTCGCCGAGATGGAACGCGCCGGCGAGGAGGTCGCCCGGGACGCCTTCGGCCACATCCGGCTGGAGCGGATCAACCCCGGCGCCTGGTTCGCGAAGCAGTTCGCCGAGATGCTCGGGGCGGAGAAGATCCTGGTGCAGAAGTCGGGCTACTACTCGCGTTCGGCGGCGGCCAACGACTACGACCTCGACCTGATCCGTTCGATGACCGACCTGGCGGTCACCTCCGCACTGCGCGGCCTGTCGGGTGTGGTCGGCAACGACGAGGAGAACGACGACGTGCTCAGCGTGATCGCGTTCGACCGGATCAAGGGCGGCAAGCCGTTCGACATCGACCAGCAGTGGTACCTGGACCTGCTGGCCGAGATCGGTCAGCCGACGCCGGTCCCCGCGCCGCCCGCGGAGCACTGACCGTCCGTCCCTTGGCCGGTGTCCCTGAGTGGTCAGCTCGGGGGCACCGGTGGGGAGGAAACCGTCCCCACACGATCTGAACGGGAAGGGAACCGTCCCCTGAACCGGAATAGGAACCGTCCCCTGAACGGGAATGGGGACGGTTCCTTGAACGGGAATAGGAACCGTCCCCAAACCGGTCCAACGGCGATCCCGGATCGGGTCCGGGATGACCGGGGCGGGGGGTCCGACGACCAGGACGCCCGGCTCAGTCGAGCGAGGGTAGCGTCCCCTGAACGGGAATGGGGACGGTTCCTTGAACGGGAATAGGAACCGTCCCCAAACCGGTCCAACGGCGGTCCCGGATCGGGTCCGGGATGACCGGGGCGGGGGGTCCGACGACCAGGACGCCCGGCTCAGTCGAGCGAGGGTAGGGCGAGTGCGTCCGTGAGCGCGGCCCGGCCGTCCCGCAGGGCGGTGCCGCGCAGGTCGAGTTCGCGGGAGATCAGGCTGAGGTAGGTGTCGGCCGGTTCGCCGGCACTGCGGGCGTGCGCGGCGTCGGTGGCCAGGTAGGTCTCGGCGACCACCGTGTCCTGGAACTCGCCGAGCGCCTCGGTGACCTGCTCCCAGGCCGCCCGCATCTCGTCGGCGGGGTCGCCGAAGACCGGCACCAGCGCCTCCGAGCAGTACCGGGCCGCCTTGGCGGCCTTGCGCACCTCGTGCCAGCGGTGGTCGTCGTCCTCGAGTTCCGCGGCCCGGGCCTCCAGCCGGCGCACCCGTTCGACCGCCTTGCCGATCAGCCGGGAGAGCAGCACCGGGTCGGCCCACATGCCCTCGCGCCGCGGCGGGTCGGTGACGAAGTCGTCCAGAGCCTCCCGCAACTCCGCGTAGCGCGGCGTGTCCATCGACACCACCAGCGAGGCGTGCGCCCGCGCGTGCGTGGCGTCCAGGGCCGCACCGAGGCGTTCGTGCACGGGCCCGACGACCTCGGCGGGCGGCAGTTCGTCCAGCGAGGCGAGCAACCGCTCCTTGAGCACCTCGGCGTCCCGCGGGGCGCCCAGATGGTCGGCGTGCCAGGCGAGTTCGTTGCGCAGGGCACGCACCCGCCGGCGCTTGAACAGCGGGACGAAGGTGCGCAGGGCGCTGCGGGAACGGCGGGTCGCGACCCGGCTGCGGTGCACCGCGTCCGGCGCGTCGACGCGGACGTCGCCGGCGCGGTCGGCGATCACCGCCGCCTGGGTGCGCAGGTAGTCGACAACGGCGTCGGTCACGGGGTACCTCCGGATTCCGGGGAGCGGGGCTCCTCTGTGCGGACGACCCCGAGCTCGTCGACCACTTCGACGGGCTCGGGTTGGCGTTTCGCCAGCCGGCTGCGGACGCGGGGTCCGCGGACGGTGGCCTCTTCGTCGGGGCCCAGGGCGGAGCCCAACAGGATTGGTGTGACGGCGGCGAATCCCCACACGGCAAGGGCGGACGGGGAACGCAGGGCCAGCGCGATCGACACGGTCTCACCCGGGCGCGCCGCGGCCAGCCGCTCGTCGAATCCGGCGCCGCCGAACACCTGGCCCAACTGCCAGCACACCACACCGGCGAGCAGCCCCAGGCCGGCCGCCAGCAGGGCCGACAGCCAGCCGACCTGCTTGAACCGGCGCCAGGTGGCGATACCGAGGGCGGCGCCGGTGGCGGCGCCGATCACGACGAACCAGGCGTCCCCGGCGAAGAACTCGGTCAGGGCGCGCTCGCTGACCGCGGCGGATCCGTCCAGCTGCACGGTGTAGGCCGGCAGCCGGACCACCAGTCGCCAGATCACGGCGCCGACGATCCCGGCGACCACCGCGGCCGCCCCGAACAGCATCGCCGCCGTGGCGTCGCTGCG
>JAGPGQ010000228.1 GCA_018055925.1 Micropruina sp. | reverse complement strand
CGGCGGCACCGGCGCGGGCGTCCGGTGGGCTCGACCGGCGGAGATCCCGGCATTCGCCGGGATGACGGATGGGCCGGGCGGGATGCCGGATGGGCCGGGGCGGGACGCCGGATGGGCCGGGGCGGGACGCCGGATGGGCCGGGCGGGATGACGGATGGGCCGGGCGGGATGACGGATGGGCCGGGGACAGTGCGTCCTTGGGGGCGAGGCGCCGTCGTCCCGGGCTCGACCCGGGATCTCACCAGGATCCGAGTTCAGAAGCCCGAACGGACCTGCTTCTTGCGGGGCCGCTCGACCAGGGCGCGGAGCAGGAAGAGCAGGTTGGCGGGGCGCTCGGCGAGCCGGCGCATGAAGTAGGCGTACCAGTCCGTCCCGAACGGCACATACACCCGCACCGGGTGCCCCAACGAGGCGAGCCGGCGCTGCTCGTCCGCGCGGATGCCGAGCAGCATCTGCAGCTCGTAGGACGCCGGCGTCCGGCCCACCCGGTTCGCCTCCGAGACGACGTGCTCGATCATCGCGCCGTCATGGGTGGCGAACATCGGACGCCCGGCGCCGTCCAGCAGGATCGTGGCGCACCGCTTGTAGTTGCGGTCGACGGCGGTCTTGGCGCGGTGTGCGACCTCGGGCGGTTCGGCGTAGGCGCCCTTGCACAACCGGACCCGGTCGCCCTTGCCGGTCTGCTGCTGGCAGTCGGCGCTGGTCCGGTAGAGCATCGCCTGCAGCACGGCACCGACCCACGGATAGTGCTCGCGCAGCGTCCGGACGGTGCGCAGCGTCGCATCGGTGGAGGTGTGGTCCTCCATGTCGACGGTGACCGTGGTGCCGGCGCGCTCGGCGGCGCCGCAGATCACCCGGGCGTTGTCGAGCGCCAGCTCGTAGCCGCCGTTCAGCAGCGAGCCCAGCGCCGACAGCTTGATCGACACCTCGACGCGGTCGGCGAGGCCCTCGGCGGCCAGCCGGTCCAGCAGCTCGACGTAGGTGTCGGTGACCCGGTCGGCCTGCCCGGCGGTGGTGGTGTCCTCGCCGAGGAAGTCGATGGTGACCAGCAGGTTGCTGGCCAGCAGCGCGCGAGTGACCCGCAGGCAGTCCCCGGGGGTCTCGCCGGCGACGAACCGGTCCACCACGCGCCTGGTGAGCGGGAACGCGATCACGGCTCGCTTCATCACCGGGGCGCGCGACAGGCCCAGCAGCACCGTCTTGAGCATCTGGCCTCCTCGGCGGACGGTCGGTGGACCGTTGCACAGACCCTAGTGCGCCGCCCGGACAGTCCACCAGTGCTCACCCGCGGACGCCGCCCCGGTTCCGGTCACGCCGGTCCACCCGACGGTCGGCGCGGACGGGGTGGTCCGGGTCAGCCCCGGTGGGTCTGCACGAAGTCGATGAACTCGGGCGCGGCCAGGGAACACACCGCCAGCACCGCGCGGTCGGCGATCGTCGCCAGGACCACCGGGTCGGTGTTGACCGCTACGAACGCCGCGTCCGCGGCCTCGGCCGCGACGGCGTCCAGGGCGGTGTCGCCCAGCACCACCAGCGGGCCGCCGCCGGCGAGCGCGCGCGCCCGGCGTCCGAGCTCGGCCCGGTCGCTGACGTAGGCGCCCGAGGCGAAACACTCCCAGTCGATGGCGTCCAGATCGAAACCGGACGTGCTCAGCTTGGTCCGCGCCCGCAGCGGGCTGTTGCCGGTCAGCAGCCCGTTGCGCCAGCCCGCCTGCCGGGTCAGCTGCAGCGCCTCACGGGCCCCCGGAACCGGATCGCGCGGCGTGTGCCCGTAGAACTCCTCCGACAGCCGGTCGAGGGCCGTGAGGTATTCCTCCACGCGGGTGTGTGGCTGACCGGACGCCGCCAGGTGCACCTCGGCCAGCTTCCGGTCGGTGAAGCCTTCGCGGGGACCCTCTGGCTCGATCGGCTGGACGCCCAGCGCCGCCACCGCCTCGGAGAACAGGTCGGCGCGCCCCTTGGGGCTCTCCACCAGGGTTCCGTCGATGTCCCAGAAGGCTGTGATCACACCGCGCACCCTACGTGCTCACGACGCGGGGGAGTCGCTGCGGCCCAGGCTCTGAACCAACTCGACGGTGAGTTCGTCGAGATGCTGTAGTACCACGCTGGCTCGCGCCAGCACGTCCACGGGCGGCGGCAGGAACGGACGCGGAATGGCCACCACCGGCATCCCGGCGTTCAGACCGGCCAGGATGCCGTTGCCGGAGTCCTCGACCACGACCGTCCGGGCCGGTGCCGCGTTCAGCTCCTCCGCGACCCAGCAGAACGCGTCGGGCGCGGGCTTGCCGCGCGCCGTCCCCTCCTCGGTGGACCGGACGACGGCGATCAGGTCGCGGACGCCGAGCGCGGTCAGCGCGTGTTCGATCAGGACGCGCGGCGACGACGACGCCACCCCGAGCGGCCAGTGCTCGGCCAGCCGCAGCACCGCCTCGCGGGCACCGGGCAGCACCGGCAGGTCACGGTCGTAGCGCTCCAGCAGGGCGTCGATGGTGCGCCGGGCGGCGATCGCCGGGGTGGCGCCGAGGCCCACGACGTCGGACATGTAAGCCGACCATTCGGGGGTGCTCATCCCCATCATCGCCCGGCTGGCGGACTCGGGCCACTCCATGCCGTCCTCGGCGGCCAGGTCGTGGCGCACCTCGTCCCAGACCCGTTCGGTGTCGGTGAGAGTGCCGTCCAGGTCGAAGATCACAGCCTGTGTCATGCCGGCCATCCTGTCAGTCAGTCGCGCATCGGTTCAGGCGAGGCCGCGGAGCCGCACCGACAGGCAGGTCACGCACCCCTCGAGCTTCTCGAACTCGCTGATGTCCACCGGCACCGGGGTGTAGCCGCGCTCGGCCAGCACCGCGGCGGTCTTCGGCGCGGACGCCGAGATCAGCAGCCGACCCTCGTTGAGCAGGACGACGTGGGCACCGTCCGGCTCGGGCACCTCCAGGTACTTGGGGAAGAAGTCGGGGTCGTCGACGAAGGACGGATGGCCCAGCACGGTGCCGTCGGGCAGCGCCGTCACCGCCGACTTCAGGTGCAGCACCTTGGTGATCGGCACCTCGACCACCCGCGCGCCCAGCGGCTCGAGGGCGGCGGCCAGCTGGCGGGCGCCCTCGCTGTTGGTGCGGTCGCCGATGCCCACCCACACGGTGCGGTCGTGCTTGAGGACGTCGCCGCCGTCCAGCGTGCCGGGCGAGGTGATCCGGGCGATCCGGTAGCCCAGGCTGCGCACCGCCAGCTCGGCGCCGGGGATCTCCGGCCGTCGCTCGGACGCCCCGGGGTGCGCGATCACCGCCACATCGGCGTAGGTCACCATCGTGTCCTCGATGAACACACCGTCGGGACAGTCGTCCACGGGTGGCGCCTCGATGGTCTCCCAGCCGTTGTCGTGCAGGGCCGCCCGGTAGCCCTCCCATTGCCGGAGTGCCCGCCCGACGTCGATCGGCTGGCGGGAGAGGTGGGTGAGCAGCCCTTCGGCCAACCGGGAAGAAGGGCGACGCACGAGAGCTCGCTGTTGATGCACGGGCCAAGTGTGGCCTGTGTCGCACGTACGTGCAGGACGCCGCGCCGTCGGTGGACAACCGTGCGACCCTCTCGGCGGGCGGACCGCGCCATTTCATCGCTCGCGCATGGCTGTGTGGGCGGCTGGGGTGCCCGGTGTCGGTGACAACCTGCGGAGCGCGCCCAGGAACAGGCGGAATTCAGCATCGACTGCCGTGCCGGGAGCCGCCCGTTCGCTTCGTCCGCTCCGGAGTGCGGCCGGCGAATCCCGCCCGCTGGGTCGGTGGCGGGCCTGTTCGGTGGCCGTTCCCCGGGTGCCGCGGCGGCACCGACGGACCCGCGGTGACCTCCGCCGGCCAGCACTAGCATCGACCCCATGCGTGACCTGGTGAACCTCGCGGTCGACATGACCCGCGAGATTCCGGCTCCGGTCGGCCGGGCGCTCCAGTTCGTGGCGCGCATCGGTGACCGGGAGCCGCCGGTGGAGACCACCATCGTTCCGCCGGAGCCCGCGGAGGGTCTGCTGGTCTACTTCCCGGGCTTCAACACCCCGCTGGGCCCGTGGGAGACGGCCAAGTGCCGGATGCTGGCCGCCGCCTTCGGTGAGCCCGTGCTGCTGACCGAGATCCCCGGGATGAGCCGTTTCGGCGACGCGCTGCCCCGGCCGGTGCGCAAGAGCATGCTGCGCGGCGACATCGACGCCTGGGCCGAGCTGGTGGTCGACTATCAGTTGGCGGCGCTGGAGGCGATCGGACGCCCCCGGCCGGCCACGGTCGACCTGATCGGCTACTCGACCGGTTGCTCGCTGGCTGTCGCCGCCCTGCGGCGCTGGCGCGCGGTGGCCGACGTCCGCTCCACGACGCTGGTCGAACCGGTGGCGACCCTGTCGCGCAGCCTGCTGAAACTCGAGATGCACAACCTCGCCGACTTCCTGCGCCAGCCGGCCAGCTACGCCACCAACCACGCCCACGACTGGGTGATGGACGCCCGCCGCCGGCAGCTGCGCGAACCCTGGGTGCGCTACGGCCCGGTCGACCTGGTGGCGATCGCCCAGGTGCTTGCCCAGCCGCATCTGCCCGGCGAGCTGCCGTTGGACGGATCGATGACGATCAACCTGGTCCGCGGCGCCCGCAGCGATCTGTGCCACGCGGAGTCCTTCCGGGCCCTGCACGAGGCCTGCCCGGCGCGCGGGATCACGGTCGAGGTGGCCGGCCTGGGGCACCCGCTGTGGCATTCCTTCCCGTTGCTGGACGCCCTGGTTCCGCTCCTGGGCGACGCGGTCCGGGAGGGCGGCGGCCCGGACCTGCAGGTCCCCGGTCGGCACGGTGCCGATCAGCAGGGTGCCGGTCAGCGGGGCGGCGGTCGGGATGGTGCCGGTCAGCAGGGCGGCGGCAGGGTGATCGAACCGTCCTCGCCGCGGTAGCCGATGGCGATCCGTTCGACCAGGCCCGCGCCGTTGACCACGTAGGCGATGTACTGCCCGGGGGTGGTCAGCGCCCACTGGTTGATGGTCATTCCGGCGTCGGTCATCACGGTCGGCCGGAGTTCGTCGCCGTAGATCTGCTGCAGGTTGTCCAGCGGCGTCCCCACCCGGACGCCGCGGCCGCTCGGGAAGGCGCCGCTGCGGATGTCGATGGCGCTCACCCGGTCGCCGCTCGAGTACACCCGGACGGCGCCCAGCAGCTCGGTCGGGGAGTGCGCGTCGCAGGCACTCGGGACCGGCTGGAGCACACCGAGCTGCGCCGCATCCGCCGAAGCCAGGCCCAGGGTGACCGGGCCCAACCCGTCGATGATGAAGGTCCAGCCAAGCCGGTTGGCCGCGTCGTTGAGGGTGCTGCTGGGACTCGGGGTCGGCGTCGGTGTGGGGGTGGGCGTCGGGGTCGGAGTGGGCGTCGGCGTGGGTGTCGGGGTCGGGGTCGGACGGGGCGACGTCCGGGTGGGCGAGGCGGACGGCGTCGGTGTCGGAACCTCGGACGGCGTCGGGACGGCGATCGTGCTGCGCACCGGGATCGCCCGGGTCGGATCCCCGGACTCGCGAACCAGGAAGAACCAGGCCAGGAACAGCACGATCGTGCCCACCATCGCACCCAGGGCCACCGCGCGGCCGACCCCGCCGTCCGGACTCGGACGCCCTGGCGCGGACGCCGGGCTCCCCGCCGACCCGGACCCGCCGGCGCCGGCCGTCGTGCCGGGGGAGGTCGGGGAGCCGCCCGGCGGCGCGGGCGCGGGGCTGCGAACGGGAACGGCGGCCGGAACGGGGGTTGATGCCCGAGCGGCGGTCGATGCCGGCGCGGGTGAGGGCGTCCGAGCGATCGCGGCTGCCGGATCCGGCGAGGATGCGGACGACGTCGCCGGCGACCCGGCGTCCCGCCTCGAGGTGTCTCGCCTCGAGGTGTCCCGGCTCGAGGTGTCCCGGCTCGACATGGTCGGCGGCTTCCTGGGCAGCCAGGGCGCGGATGGCCCGCCCGCCAAGCTGTCGTTCTACAGCCCACCGGACATGCCAGCCACCACGGCCAGCAGCACGCTGCCGCAGCTGGCCGGTCTGCTGCGCCTGAGCGACGCGTCGCAGCGCGCACTGTTCGCCGAATGGCTGCATGGCTGCTACACAGCGGAGACCTTCGCGCAGGCACTGGCGCAGCGCGCGCAGCTGCAGCC
>JAGPGQ010000227.1 GCA_018055925.1 Micropruina sp. | reverse complement strand
TCCTGGCCGAGATCGCGGGACGACAGCCGTCCGGGGTGAGCTTCCCCGCCGCCCGAGAGCGGCGGCTCGACCTGCTCGGCGACCTGGTCGAGGAGCACCTGGACGTGGCCGCGCTGCTGACCCTGGCCCGCGAGGGTGCCCCCGCCGGGTTGCGGATGCTGGAGCCGGGGGCATCCAGATGAGCGGACGGCCGATCCCGCCCGGCATCGGCGGGCCCGGTGAGCCCGGCCCTTACGGCGCCGGGGGTCGCACCGCACGGGTGCTGCTGCTGGGCGGCACCAGCGAGGCCCGGGAACTCGCCGCCCTGCTGGTCGGGGCCGGGGTGGACGTCACCAGCTCACTCGCGGGGCGGGTCGCCCGTCCACGACTGCCGGTCGGCAAGGTGCGGATCGGCGGCTTCGGCGGCGTCGCCGGACTCCGGACTGCACTGGCCGACTACGACCTGGTGGTGGACGCCACCCATCCGTTCGCCCTCGGCATGAGCGCCAACGCGGTGACCGCCTGCACCCAGCATCCGCTGCTGCGCCTGGAACGGCCCGGCTGGGACCCCGACCCCGCCTGGCACTACGCCGACGACCACGAGGGGGCCGCCGAACTGGCCGCCGGGCTGGGGGAGCGGCCGTTCCTCACCGTCGGCCGGCAGGAGCTTGCCCGGTTCGTCCCGGCCCTGGCTACCAGGGACGTGCTCGCCCGCGTGGTCGACGTACCGGCGCTGGTGCTGCCCGAACGCTGGCGGGTGATCACCAGTCGCGGCCCGTACACCCTCGACGGAGAGCGTGCCCTGCTGCGTACGCATCGTGCGGATGTGCTGGTCACCAAGGACTCCGGCGGCGGCTACACCCGGCCGAAGCTGGACGCCGCCGCCGAGCTCGGGGCGACCGTGGTCATCGTCCGCCGGCCCCCCGGACCGCCCGGGGTGCCGACCGTGCACGACGTGGACGAGGCGTTCGCCTGGGTGCTGCGCGGCGGTCGGTGAGCCGGACGGCGGCCGGGTTCGCCTCGCCCCCGGCCGAAGATGATGATCACCTTCGGTAGTCGACCGTCCATCCCGTCAGGCTAGTGGGACGTGCTCCCGCCGCCGAGAAGCCAGGCTGCGACGGCGCACACCCCGGCGGCCGCCAGCCCGACGTGCCGGGCCAGCAGGTTGGCCCGCGGGATGTCGGACGGTGCGGGCGCGTGTCCGTCGCCCATCGTCGGACGGTCCTCGACCCGGCTGCCGTAGTAGGTGTTGGTGCCGCCCAGCCGGACGCCCAGCGCCCCGGCGAAGCACGCCTCGACCACCCCCGCGTTCGGGCTGGGGTGCCCGGCGGCATCGGCGCGCCAGGCCCGCCAGGCGTGCCGGGCCCGGGAAGGCCGGACGGCGAGCGTGAGCAGGCCGGTCAGCCGGGAACCGGGCAGGTTGAGCAGGTCGTCCAGCCGGGCCGAGGCCCAGCCGAACCGCTCGTAGCGGGCGTTGTGGTGCCCCACCATGGCGTCCAGGGTGTTGGCGGCGCGGTAGCCGAGCAGTCCGGGTACGCCCGCGAGCGCACCCCAGACCAGCGGCGCCACCACCGCGTCGGAGGTGTTCTCGGCGACCGATTCGAGCGTGGCCCGGGCGATCTCGCCGGCGTCCAGCGCGCTGGTGTCCCGGCCGACCAGGTGGGTGAGTCGGCGCCGGGCGGCCGGCAGGTCGCCGGCGGCCAGGAAGGTGTGGACGGCGGTCGCCTCCCGTTCCAGGGAACGGCCCCCCAGAACCGTCCAGGTGGCCAACGCGGTCGCCGCGATCTGCGCCGCCGGGTGCCGGGCGAATCGCTCGGCGGCACAGCCGAGGGCAACCGTCCCGCCGACCAGGAGCGCCGCATGCGCGACCCCGCGGGCCCGCGAATCGCCGTACACACGGTTCTCCAGCCGCTGGGCGAGGGCGCCGAAACCGGCGACCGGGTGGCCCCGCCGCAGGTCTCCGAAGATCCGGTCGGCCGCGTAGCCGGCGAGCAGGCCCAGGGCGCGAGCCGCCGCCCGGTTCGGGTGTGCCCGGGCTTCGCGGGGATGTCGTTCGGCCACGCCTCCATCCTTGCCGACGCCGACCAGGGTGGGCGTCGCTTGAGACATCCTGCTGGTCGACTCGCGCGCCGGGAGGAGGCGTGGTCACTGCGATGGATCACCGGTCGCTCGGGGGTGCAGCACGACTGCCGGCGAAGGAGGGGGTGGACGACGGGGCGAGAGCGGTCGCGCCCCGTCGCTCCTTGTCGATACCCGCGCGATCGCGCCGTCAAACGCTCGCCGCGCAAGAGTCCGGCTCTTCAGGCGGGTCGCTGCACCAGGCAGGCCCCGGGGCGGGCGAACGGCAGCAGCCGAAGCGGCTCGGGGGAGAGTTCGTCGATCAGGCCCTGGTGCATGCTGCACACGATCTCGGGCAGCCGCCGGGCAGTCTCCAGCAGGGGACAGGTGCGCAGCTCGATGCCGTCCTCGGCCTCGCGCGGGGCGAACCCCTGCGCGGCCAACGTGCCGAGCAGGTCGGCGTCCGCGTGCCGCAGGTGCCGACCCCAGCGGCAGCCCAGAGCCCGGGCCTCCGCGGCCGGTTCGGGCGTCGAGGCCAACTGCTCGGCGACGGCCGACACCAGGGCGGTGCCACCGTCCCAGCTGCCGTCCTGCCCGGACACTTGATGCCCGCCGATGGTCGCCCGATAGGCCCGCGGGGGACGTCCGCGACCGCTCGGCGGCGGGCTCTCCTCGACCGCGAAACCGTCGCTGACCAGGTGTTCCAGGTGCAGCCGAAGGCTGTTGGGGTGACCGCCGAGTTCGGCGACCAGGGCGGTGATGGTGACCGGACGGTCCGCGGCGACCAGCGCCCGCAGCACCCGCAGCGCGGCCTCGCGGGGACGGTCGGTGCGAGCCGGACGCGGACCCAGCGGCACATCGACGGCCGGAGCGTCATCGGCCGCGGAGGCCGCACCCGTCCCGTCGACCGGGTCGAACGGGGCCGATGTGCTCATGGAGGCAGCCTAGTGCTAGTTTTTACAGGACACCATGGAGAAAAGTCGAGGATCGATGGCCCAGACCATCCTGCCCCGCCGGCCGGACGGCCGCCCGGACTCCGGACGCCGCGCTGCGGCCCGGGGACGACTGCCGCTGATCGCGCTCGGCGGGGCGTCCCTGGTCACCGCGGTCGCGCTGGTGGTGCGGCGATGACCGAGCCCGCCGAGCCGACACCGGGACCCTCGTCCGGGCGCGGCGGCCGCCCCGTCGGACGCGGCCGCTCCCGGCTGCGGGATCTGCCCCTGATCGGCTGGCTGGCGGCCGCGGCGGTGATCGCCCTGGTGCATCGCTGGTTGCCGGACGCGAACTGGCTGATGCTGCACCTGGTGCTGCTGGGCGCGCTCACCCACGCGATCGTGGTGTGGAGCTTCCACTTCGCCCAGACCCTGCTGCGGGCTCCGGCGACCGAGCGGCAGGCGCGTGGGCACAACCGCCGGCTCGGGCTGCTCACCGCGGGTGCGGCCGCCGTGGTGGTCGGCGTGCCGACCACCTGGTGGTGGCTCACGCTGGCGGGCGGCACCCTGGTCGCCGTCGCGGTGGGCTGGCACGGCCTGGTGCTCTGGCGGATGCTGCGCCGGGCGCTGCCGGCCAGATTCCGGGTGACCGTGCGGTACTACCTGGGCGCCGCGGCGTCCCTGCTGGTCGGGGTCACGTTCGGCGTCCTGCTGGCATTCGGCTGGGAGGACCCGTGGCACGGACGCCTGCTGGTTGCGCACGCACTGGCGAACGTGCTCGGCTGGGTCGGCCTGACGCTCACCGGCACGCTGCTCACCCTGTGGCCGACCATGCTGCGCACCCGGATGGACGACGTCGCCGAACGCTGGACCCAGCAGGCGCTGCCGGTCTTCGGTGCCGCCATCGCGGTCTCGGTTGGCGGCGCCCTGGCCGGCCTCGGCTGGCTGGCCGCCGCCGGCGTCGGCCTGTACCTGCTCGCCCTGGGCCTGTGGGGGCGGGGACTGTGGCGTCCGGCCCGCACCCGGCCACCGCGCGAGTTCGCCGCGGCATCGGTGGCCGCCGCCCTGGTCTGGCTGGTGATCGGCCTCGGCTGGGCGGGCTGGCTGCTGGCCACCGCCCCCGACTGGACGGCCGTCCGCGAGGGGTTCATCTGGCCGGCCGCGGTGCAGGGAGCCGGGTTCGCCGTCCAGGTGATGTCGGGTGCGCTGTCCTACCTGCTGCCGTCCGTGCTGGGTGGTGGGCCGAGCGTCGTCCGGGCCGGGCAGTACTGGTTCAACCGGGCGGGTTCGTTCCGGCTGATCGCGATCAACGGCGGGTTGGCGCTGTGGCTGCTGCCCGGCCCGAGTTGGGTGAAGGTCACCGGTTCGCTGCTCGCCCTGGGTGCCGCGGTGGCCTTCCTGCCGCTGCTGATCCGCGGCGTCCGGGCGAGCGTCGCGGCCCGCCGGGAACTGGCCGCGACCCCCGCGTCCCCGGGGCCCGGGGCCGCATCGGCGAGCCCGGTGGACGAGCCCGGCCCGCGACGACCGTCCGTCCACGGGGTCGGCGAGCGGCGTCCGGCTCCGGAGCGACCCACCATCTTCACCGCCGGACAATTGATCGCCGGCCTGACGGCGCTGGCCACCGCGGTCGTGATCGGCATCGGCCTCGATCCGGCGGCCGCCGGCATGGCCGCCGGCGACACCGCCTCGTCCCAGGTGCAGCCGACCGGACGCGTGGTGCGTGTCGAGGTCGCCATGGGCGACATGCGGTTCACCCCGTCCAGCGTGACCGTGGACGCCGGCGACCGGCTGGTGCTCGACCTGGTCAACACCGACACCACCACCCACGACGTGGCCATCGGGACCGCCCGCAGCGCCCGGATCGGGCCCGGCAAACGCACCGAACTGGACGCCGGCGTGATCGGCGCAAGCGTCCAGGGCTACTGCACGGTCGCCGGGCACAAGCAGATGGGCATGGTGTTCGACGTCATCGTCACCGGCGCCGCCCAACCCGGCACACCGGCGACGCCCACGGCGGACACCGGGCACAACAGGCACCCCAGCCCGGAGCCGTCCGCATCCCTGGCCGCCGACCAGGTCGTCGACCCGGCGCTCCCGGCCCTGACCCGCGACCGGGTCCGCAGACTGACGCTGACCGTCCAGGAGGTGCCGCTGCAGGTGGCGCCCGGAATCTGGCAGCGCCGCTGGACGTTCAACGGCAGCCCGGTCGGGCCGACGCTGCACGGCCGGGTCGGCGACGTGTTCGAGATCACGCTGGTCAACGACGGTTCGATGGGGCACTCGATCGACTTCCACGCCGGGGCCCTGGCGCCCGACCGGCCGATGCGCACCATCGAACCCGGCGAACGGCTCACCTACCGGTTCACCGCGACCAAGGCCGGGGTCTGGATGTACCACTGCTCCACCCACCCGATGAGCGCCCACATCGCCGCCGGCATGACCGGTGCCGTCGTGATCGAGCCGGACGGCCTGCCCCGCGTCGACCGGTCCTACGTGCTGGTGCAGTCCGAGGTGTACCTGGCCGGCCGCGCGACCGCCGCCGACGGCGCGACCGAGGTGGACGCCGACGGGGTCGGCACCCGCAACCCCGACTACGTGACTTTCAACGGCGTGGCCAACGGCTACGACGTCCATCGGCTACGGGCCACGGTGGGGGAGCGCGTCCGGTTCTGGGTGCTGGACGCCGGACCCAACCGGCCGAGCAGCTTCCACATCGTCGGCGCCCAGTTCGACACCGTCTTCCACGAGGGCGGCTACCTGCTCAAGCGTGGCCGGGACGCCTTCGGCACCAGGTCCGGCGGCGCGCAGGCGCTGGGCCTCCAACCGGCCCAGGGCGGCTTCGTCGAGACGGTGTTCCCCGAAGCCGGAACCTACTCGCTGGTCAGCCACGTGATGTCGGACGCCGAACGCGGCGCCCACGGCTTCGTCCAGGTCAGCGACCGCACCAGCGGCTGAACCCCACTTCCCGATCCACGACAGACCCACAACCAGGAGGACCGAATGACCGGCAACATCGAACTGAAGACCACCGGCGGCTGCGGCTGCGGCGGACACGACGAGGCACCCGTGCTCGACGTCCGGCCCATTCCGCACGTCATCCGGCACGCCACCGTGTTCGGCGCCTTCGACGCGATCGCACCCGGCCAGTCACTGGTGCTGGTCGCCCCGCACAACCCACTGCCGCTACTGGCGCAACTGGCCGAACGGGC
>JAGPGQ010000036.1 GCA_018055925.1 Micropruina sp. | reverse complement strand
CCGGAGTCGCTAAGCGTGCGAACGAGGCTGTGTCAGTTGGGGATCGACCCACGGGACGATTCGCCCGATCATCAGGGAACTCACGAAGCGGCGACAGAACCCCGCCACATAACGGCCAAGGCCACAGCCAGGTGCAGCGGGCAGCCGGTGGCCCGGCTGAGCGCGATCATCTCGGCGTAGCCCTCGAGCGCGCCCTTGCCGTAGGAGCGGTGGTGCGGGTCGAAGAAGCCGCCCAGTTCGCCCACGGTGGTGAGCAGCGCCTCGAGTTCGGCGGTGCCGGCGTACATGCCGGGCGTGTAGGTGAGGCCGGCCGACAGGCCGATCGCGCCCTCGGCCATGCCGGCGGCGATCACCCGCTGCATCTCGGCGACCTGGTCGGCGGTGGCCGGGCGGTCATCGAACCCGACCACCAGGGCGCGCAGGGTGCCCTGCGGAATCAGGTAGGCCGCATTGGTCGCGATCCGCTGCCCGTCGGCGTCCGGACGGTCCAGCCGGTCGAGGTACTCCCCCACCGTTCGCCAGTCCCAGTCGAAGTCGTCGGGGTTGGTGTTCCAGCCGGCGATCTGTTTGCGGATCAGGTCGAGCGAGGTCTCATCGACCGGCGCGTAGGACAGCCCGTCCTGGCCCAGCAGTTCGGTGGTCACCCCCTGGCTGAGCTTGGCGTAGTGGTCGCGTTCGATCAGCAGTTGCAGGTCGGAGTGCGCGTGCATGTCGATGAAGCCGGGGCTGAGCACCAGGCCGGCGCCCTCGATCACGTCGGCCGCGCCGGGCTCGAGCGAACCCGGCCGGGCGATCCGACGGATCACGCCGTCGGCCAGTTCGACGTCGGCGGTGTAGCGGGATTCGCCGGTGCCGTCCACGACGGTCACGGCGCGGATCAGTGTGGTGGGGGATGTCATGGGTATTGCTCCTCAGAAGAAGGTGCGCACGGTGTCGACGACGACGGCCGCGGCCGGATCGACTGCGCTGTCGATCACCGGGATCAGGGTCCACTTGTCGAGCGCCGTGCAGGGATGCGACAGGCCGAGCCGGACGACATCGCCCGGCCGGACGTCGTGCTCGGGCGGGAAGGTCATGAAGGCGTGCTGGTCGTTCACCGCGGTGATCGCGGCCCCGGGCAGGCGGCGCAGGGTGCCGCCGAGGTCGTCCGCGATGCCCTGCGGGACCGGCAGACCCTCGTCCACCGGCAGGTCGCGCTTGCCGCCCTCGAGGATCGCCAGCCCCGGCTCGGTGCGCGACACCACCCTGACCCAGGCGTGCATCGCGGACGTGAAGGCCTCGGCGGCATCGGGATCGGCCCGGGAGAACGGCGAGATGCCGCGGTAGAAGCCGTCGTCGTGGATCACGTAGGCGCCGCTGCGGAGCAGGACGCGCACGCCGGGCTCGGCCAGTGGGCCGAGAACCTCGACCACGTCGTCGAAGTAGGCGCTGCCGCCGGCGGTCAGGATCACCTCGTCGCCGCCGTACAGGCCGGCGTCGGTGAGGGTCTGGTGCAGGCTGCGGAAGTCGTCCAGGTAGGCCCGGACGGGGGCCAGGCCCTCGTCGTCCCAGGTGTGCGACAGGGCGCCCTCGTAGCCGCACACGCCGATCAGCCGCAGCCGCGGGGCGTCCGCGATGGCCCGGGCCACCTCGAGCGCGGCCGGCACGCCGCGGGCACCGGTTCGTCCGCCGGTGCCGCCGATCTCGACCAGCACCTCCAGCGGTCCGGCGTCCAACCCGTCGAGCACGGCCTGCAGGTGCTGCGCACCGGCCACCGAGTCCACCCAGGAGACGATCCGGGCACCCGCGGCCACCTCGTCGGCGACCCAGGCGATGGCTCGCGGGTCGGTCAGGCAGTTGGCCAGCATCAGGGTCTGCACCCCGAAGTGCCGGGCGACCCGCAGCTGGGCGGCGTTCGCCAGGGTGATCCCCCAGGCGCCGGCGGCCAGTTGTTCGGCCCACAGGGTCGGCGACATGGTGGTCTTGCCGTGCGGGGCCAATCCGACGCCGGCCCCGGTGCACCAGGCGGCCAGCTTGGCGACGTTGCCGCGCAGCGCGGGCGCGTCCAGGGTCAGCAAGGGGGTCTGCAGGTCGGCAAGGCGTACGCTGCCGTCGGCGAACGTGGCCGCCGTCCGGCCGTGCAGCATGGCGGGCACCGCCTTGTGCCGCCAATCGAGCACCTCGTCGGCGAGCGCGGCCACGCGTGTCGTGTCGATTCCTGTCACGGACGACAGATCCATCGGACTTCCTGCCTTTCATCGGTCACCATCGACCTGCGTTGCGTAATGTGCAATACTGATTGCACTAATGGCCTAGCAATGTCTAGCATTGAGCCCTGCCAGGGTCAATGGCCGTTGAGATACGGGGGTGCGATGAGCCAGAGTCTGCGCCGCGGCCTCGATCTACTCGCGCGCCTGGCTCTCGGCCCGGCGTCCCTCGACGAGATGGCCGAGGACTTCCCGGTGCACAAGACCACCGTGATGCGCCTGCTGCGCAGCTTCGAGGAGAAGGGCTTCGTGGTCCGCGACTCCCAGCAGCGCTACACGCTGGGTCCGCGGTTCTTCGAGCTGTCGGCGCTGGCACTGGAGCAGCGCGACATCCGCACGGTGGCCCGTCCGCATCTGCAGCAACTGGCGGCCCGCACGGGGCACACCGTCCATCTGGCCGCCTTCGAGGGGCCCGATGTGGTCTACATCGACAAGATCGACTCCCGGCAGGCGGTGCGGATGTACTCCCGGATCGGGCTGACCGCCGCCCTGCACGCCGCCGCGGTGGCCAAGGTGCTGCTGGCCGGGCTGCCCCCGGCGCGCCGGGAGAGCGTCGCGCACTCGTTGACCTACGCGCCGCTCACCGAGCGGACGCACACCTCTGCCGAGCAGTTGCTGACCGAGCTGGACCTGGTCGCCGACCAGGGCTGGGCGATCGACCTGGCCGAGCACGAGGAGTTCGTGCACTGCGCCGCCGCGCCGGTGCGCGACGCCACCGGACGGGTGGTGGCGGCGGTCTCCTGCTCCACCCCGGCCGTGCTGCTCGAGGGCGGCGACATCCGCAGCGTGATACCCGACCTGATCGCCGGCACCGACGCGATTTCTCGCGATCTCGGCTGGCTTCCTACCGAAAGGACTATTCCGTGACCAAGCGCATCGTCTTGACCGAGGGCGCCCCCGCCCCGGCGCACACCTTCTCGCAGGGGGTGGCCAAGGGCGGCCTCCTGCAGGTGTCCGGCCAGGGCCCGATGGACCCGGCGACCAACACCTACATCGGCGCCGGGGACGTGCGGGTGCAGACCCGGCGGACGCTGGAGAACGTCAAGGCCATCCTCGAGGCCGGCGGTTCGTCGGTCGAGGACGTCCTGATGTTCCGGGTGTACCTGACCACGCGCGACGACTTCGGCGCGATGAACGAGGTGTACGGCGAGTTCGTCGCCGAGAACTGCCCCAGCGGTCAGCTGCCGGGCCGCACCACCGTCTTCGTCGACCTGCCGCACGAGGTGATGCTGGTCGAGATCGACGCGCTGGCGGTCACCGGCTGAGCGCGCCCAGGTCTGGGCTGAGCGTGCCGCGGGGCTGCACCACGACCTCGCCGAGCTCCAGCCAGCGAGCCATCAGCCGCAGTTCGTCCAGCAGCCGGGCCGCCACATCGGCCCGCCGCGGCTCGGCGTCCGCCTCGATCCAGGCGGACTGGACGAGCAACGCCCCGATCGCCCGGTCGGCCTTCAGGTCGACCCGGGCGACCAGTGCGTCGTCCATCAGGAACAGGTAGACGTAGTAGCCGTGGCGGCGCTGGGCGGCCGGGGTGTAGATCTCGATCCGGTAGTGCACCCCGAACAGGTCCCAGACCCGTGGCCGGTGGTGCACCAGAGTGTCGAACGGGGCCAGCAGCGCCTGGGCGGTGATCCGGCGCGGCATCCGCGCCCCGGCGGCCAGCCAGAACTGCTGCGGCAGCCCCCTCACCGTGACCGGTTCCAGCTCGCCGCGGGCCTGCAGGCGGGCGACGGCGGCCCGCACCGCCGGACCGCGCAGGTAGAAGTAGTCCGCGAGCGCCTTCAGGTCGGCGACGCCGAGGGCGCGGGCCGCGCGGGCCAGCAGCATGTCGTAGGACTGCTCGTCGGACGGGTCGGGCAGCGCCAGCACCGCCGGCGGCAGCACCCGCCGGTTGAGGTCGTAGCGACGCTCGAACGCCTGGTTGCGGCTGGCCACGCCGACGGCCCCGCTGTCGAACAGATACTCCAGGACGTACTTGGCCTCGGACCAGTTCCAGCCCCAGTGGGTGCGCTGCCGCTGCTCCTCGTTCTCGATCTGCCGGGCGGTCAGCGGGCCGCCCCGGGCGACGTCGGCGGTGATCCGGTCGAGCAGGTCCGGCTTGGCGGCCAGGATCCGGCTCAGCCCGTCCCGCTCCCGCTCGGCGCGCCGCCGCATGGCGAACCGCAGCGCCGGTTGCAGGGCGACATCGACCAGGCAGGCGGCGTGCGCCCAGTACTCGAACAGCCGGCGCGGGGCCCGTCCGGCGGCCCGGTCGAGCAGCGCCGGATCGTAGCCGCCGAGCCGGCTGAACAGCGGCATGTAGTGGGCCCGGACGGCCACGTTGACCGAGTCGATCTGGAACTGCGCCACCCGGTCGACGACCCGCTGCAGGTGTCGCATGGTGACCGGCCCGGACGGACGCGGCACCCCGAATCCCTGCGCGGCCAGCGCCGTCCGCCGGGCCTGTTCCAGGCTGAGTGTCGGCATGGGCGGCATGCTATCCAGCCGCACCGACAACGGCTGAACGGGAATAGGAACCGTCCCCTGAACGGGAAAGGAACCGTCCCCTTTCCGGTTCAGGGGACGGTTCCTATTCCCGTTCAGGTGGTCCTCGGGAGAAGCGATCAGACGGCGGCTAGGCCGCTCTCCCCGGTGCGGACCCGGACGACGTTCTCGACCGGGGTGACCCAGACCTTGCCGTCGCCGACCTGGCCGGTGCGGGCGGAACCGGCGATCACGTGCACCACGTCGTCGACCTCCGGGTCGTCCACCAGGATCTCGAGCCGCACCTTGACGATGAAGTCGATGGTGTACTCCTCGCCCCGGTAGACCTCGATGTGGCCCTGCTGCCGGCCGTACCCGGACACCTCGCTGATGGTCATGCCGCCGACGCCGTGCCGGATCAGGGCCTTCTGCACCTGCTCCAGGACCTCGGACTGGATGATTGCCGTAACCAGCTTCACTTCATGACTCCCGTCTTGTCGTCGGCCAGGTCGTCCTTGGTCATCACCAGCGTGCGGCTCACCCGGCTGGAGTAGTAGACCGGGCTCAGGTCGTAGCCGGACTCGCTGTGCTCGGCCAGGTCGATGCCGCCCAGTTCATCGGTGGTCGAGACCCGCCAGCCGACCGTGTGCTTCACGATCTGGGCGATCAGGTAGCTGACCACGAACGAGTAGGCCATCACCGCCGCGGCACCGACCGCCTGCCGCCACAGCTGGTCGAAACCGCCGCCGTAGAACAGGCCGGCGGTCGCCGGCTCGGCCGGATCGCCCGACACCGCGGGATCGGCGAGCAGGCCGATCAGCAGGGTGCCGACGAGCCCGCCGACCAGGTGGACGCCGACTACGTCGAGCGAGTCGTCGTAGCCGAACTTGAACTTCAGGCCGACCGCGTAGGCGCAGGCCACGCCGGCGGCCACACCGATCAGCAGGGCGCCGATCGGGCTCACCGAGCCGGCCGCCGGGGTGATCCCGACCAGGCCCGCCACGATGCCCGAGGCGGCGCCGAGCGAGGTCGGATGCCCGTCGCGCATCTTCTCGACGATCAGCCAGCCGAGCATCGCCGCCGCGGTCGCGGCCAGCGTGTTCACCCAGGCCAGGGACGCCAGGCCGTTCGCGGCGGCCGCCGAGCCGGCGTTGAAGCCGAACCAGCCGAACCACAGCAGGGCCGCGCCGAGCATCACCAAGGTCATGTTGTGCGGCCGCATCGGCTTACTGCCGAAGCCGATCCGGGGACCGACGACCAGGGCCAGGGCGAGCGCGGCGACGCCGGCGTTGATGTGGATCGCGGTGCCGCCGGCGAAGTCGATCGCCTGGACCTGGTTGGCGATCCAGCCGCCGACAACGCTGCCGTCGTCATTGCTGAAGGCGAACACCCAGTGGGCGGCCGGGAAGTAGACGAAGGTGCCCCAGAGCACGGCGAACAGGGTCCAGCCGCCGAACGAGGCCCGGTCGGCCAGGGCGCCCGAGACGAGCGCGACCGTGATGATCGCGAAGCAGGCCTGGAAGGCCACGAAGGCCAGGGCCGGGTACGCGGCGTCCGGATCGTTCGCCATCAGGCCGTTCAGGCCGGCGAACTCGAACGGGTTGCCGATCACGCCCAGGCCGCCGACCGAGTTGCCGAACGCCATGCTGAAGCCGAACAGCACCCACAGCACCCCGATGACCCCCATCGAGATGAAGCTCATCATCATCATGTTCAGGACGCCCTTGGCACGGACCATCCCCCCGTAGAAAAAGGCGAGACCGGGAGTCATGAGCAGCACCAGGGCGGCGCTGGTCAGGATCCAGGCGGTGTCGCCCGAGTTGATCTCAAGTACGTTCATGACACAAACCATCCACGCCGGGTGTTTCCTACAGATTCGGGTTGCGTTACACGCGGGTTGCGCGCCGTTACAGCTGTGTTGCGACGCGTCCCGGACGGCTTGCGCGACATCCTGGCAAACCACAGGTTGCATCAGTAGGTTGGACGCAGGCGCACGGATACCCGGCCCGCGTGGCGGGCCCGGCCGGGCGCCGGTTGGATTCACGCCCGGGAACCCCTGACCGGGCCAGAACGAGATGGAGGGTTGTAGTGGACGTTCTCGTCACCGGCCGGCATTGCCAGATCCCCGACGACTTCCGAACCCGGGTCACCCAGCGGTTGAGCGGGGTGGAGAAACTCCGGGATCGGGTCATCCGGGTCGAGGTGCAGGTGTCGGCCAACCCGCACACCCGGCAACCCGATCAGGCCACCACCGTCGAGATCACCCTGCGCAGCCGGGGCCCGGTGGTCCGGGCCGAGGCCAGCGCCGACGACAAGCTGGTCGCCTTCGACCACGCGCTCGACCGGCTGAAGTCCCAGCTGCGCCGGGCCGCCGACCGGCGCAAGGTGCATCGCGGCCTGCGGGCCAGCCAGCAGCTGGGTGCCGCCGCCCTGCCCGTGCAGCAGCCCAAGCCGGACGAGGAGCGCCCCGAGATCCGCAAGATCGCCGGGCTCGAGGTGCACGGCGACGGCCCCCTGGTGGTGCGCGAGAAGCTGTTCAAGGCCACCCCGCTGACCCTCGCCCAGGCCCTGGACGAGATGGAGCTGGTCGGCCACGACTTCTTCCTCTACGTCGACGCCGACAGTGGAGCCCCCAGCGTGGTGTACCGCCGCAAGGCCTACGACTACGGCGTGATCCACCTCGAACTCGAGCGGGCCGCCACCGAGCAGAGCGCCTGAGCCTCGATCCACCGATCTGCGCCTACTGCGCGACCCCAGCCGGGCACACCTGCTACGCCGGCCACGCTCGCCGTACGACCCGGTACGCCTTCGCGCACCCGGCTTCCCAGTGCACCCATCTGGCGCCGCTCGCTACGGCGCCCATCGGCGGATCGAGGCTGAGCCTCAGCGCCCCGGCGGGATCCGCCGGGGCGTGGCGGCGACCACCGCTGCACCCAGGATCGTCCGGTTCGCGCCGGCCAGTGCGCGAGCGGCCTCGGTGAGCGTCGCCCCCGAGGTGACGATGTCGTCGATCAGCAGCACCGCCCCGTCCGGGCCGGGACGCACGGTCAGGCTGCCGCGCCGGTTGTCGGCCCGGGCGGCGACGTCCAGTCCCGACTGGTCGCGCACGGTGCGCACCGGGAACAGCCCACGCCAGGCCCGTGCCGGCAACCCGGCCCGGCGCAGTTCCGCCGCCGTCCGGGTGGCCATCGCGGCGGTCAGGTCGAAACCGCGGGCGGCGATCGCGGCCCGGCTGGACGGGATCGGCACCAGGAGCACCGGGCCGGTGGTCCAGGTGTCCCGCAGGATCGCCGCCGCGCTGCCCCGGACCAGCGCCGACAGCAGTGGCACCAGCCGCAACCCCTGCCGCTCCTTGCAGGCCAGGATCACGGCTCGCAGGTCGCCGCCGTAGTCGCCCCGGCTCCAGGTGACCGGCTGACCGGGCACCCCGGGCACGGCCCGCGGCGGCAGCGCCCGCAGCCCGGCGGTGCAGCCACTGCAGATCGCCGCCCCTGGACGCCCGCAGGCGGCACAGCTGCCGCCCCAGGCCAGGTCGGCGGCCGCGTCCAGCACGCCCCGCAATCGCATCCTGCGAGTCTGCCCGGCGGGCGTCCGTCGAGCGCACGTTGTCCACAGGGTTCGGGTCCGGACCCCGCGATCAGGGCAGCGCGATCCGCTGGACGTGCGGCAGCCAGGGCTCCCAGGACGCCTCGTCGACCAGGCGCCAGGTCTGGCCGTCCCGGCCCCGCACGACGGCGCGTCCGGTCGAGGAGGCGGCCAGTTCGACCAGCGCCGAGGTGTCGTTGGGGCCGATGTCGGTGGCGACGGCGCCGCGGCTATCGACCCGCACCACCCGGGTCGCCGGGGAGGATCCGAGCAGCACCAGGAGTTCGCCGGAGCCCGCCCAGCCGACGTCCAGCGGCTGTTGCGGGGTGGGCGCCCAGGCGGTGCCGCTCAGCGTCGTCCAGCCCGTGAACCGCAGTTGCCGGCCGGTCCGGACGACGGCCGCAACACCGAGCACCGGTCCACCCTCGGTCTCGATCACCAGGGCCATCCGGACGCCGTCCGGGGCGGGCGCCAGCACCCGGATCCGGCCCTCGGGCAGTGCCTCGGCATCGGCCGCCAGCTCCCGGCCGTCGAGCAGCACCCGGACGCGTTCGCCACGCGGCCGCTGCAGCACGCACCACAGTTCGCCCTGCCGGCTCCAGCGCACCCCGGTGAATCCCGAACCCCGCAGCTCGATCCGCCCGGTGCCGTCCCGCACCGACACGGTCCGCACCCGGGTACCCCCGTCGGTGATCACCGCCAGCTGTTGTCCGTCCCCGTGCACCGCCAGGGCGGCCGGCGAGGCCAGGGCCGGCCCGATGGTGTCGACCTGACCGGCCGGGGCCCGCCACGGCAGCCGGCCGAGCTCGCCCTGCCGGACCACGAACGCGTCGGCCGGGACGCCGGACGGCACGGGCGCACCCTGAGCGAAGTCGGCCGTGCCGACCGGGCCGCCGCCGGGGGTGAGTGGCCAGGCCGATCCGTTGCTCCGCACCCGCAGCCCGCGCACCCCCTCCAGCGACGCCAGCGACCAGACCAGTTCGGCGGCCAGCCGTTCCCGGTCCGGCTCGCCGAGTTCGTCGGGGCCGGTGAACTCGACGGTGACCACGCCGTCCGCGTCCTGGGTCACCGAGCCGACCTGCAGGCGGGTGTCGAGCCGGTCCCGGTAGGCGCTCCGACCGGACGCGGACGGTCCGCCCAGCACCGCCCGGACGGTGGCGCTCAGGCCGACCGCGCCGGAGGGCACGAACCGTGGATCCGGCACCAGCCAGGCACCGGTGGCGTCCCAGAAGCACACGTCGGCCCGCACCCAGGTGCTGCCGAACAGCGACTGCGAGATCAGCAGGCCGCGCGGGGGCCGCGAGATCCGCCATTGGCCCTGCACCTGCACCAGGCCGAAGTCGTGGTGCAGCTGCGCCCCGCCCGGGGTGAACGTGCCGAGCGGGTCGAGGGCGCCGATCATGGGTGCGGTCAGCACCACGCCCGATCCGCTCACCTGGGGCGGGAAGCCCCCGGCGTAGACGATCGCGCCCGACTCTGGACGCCACTGCTCGCCGGCCGCCGGGGTGAGGAACTCCCGGGCCACCGCGTAGCCGGGCTGATAGGTCGCCATGGCGTGCAGGAAGCCCTCCACGATCAGGCCGGGGGACGCGCCGGGCGCGGGCGGGACCGGCGCGATGTCGACCCCCGGGTCGGCCCGCTGTTCGCCCGGCTGGTGCCGCTGCACCGGTCCACTGGTGGGCACCGTGACACAGCCGGCCAGCAGCAGGCCGATCAGCAACGCCAGCAGTCGTCTCACGCCGACACCTCCGCGTCGGCCGGTACCACCGGCCACGGTGAGGTGACCACCAGCTCCCCCGCCCTGCGGGGCACCGTCAACCGGAACTGGGCGCCCTTGCCGGGACGCCCCCAGGCGTTCAGCCAGCCGCCGTGCAGCTGGGCGTCCCCGAGCGCGATGGCCAGTCCCAGCCCGCTGCCGCCGACGGTGCGGCGCCGGGCCGGGTCGGCCCGCCAGAACCGGTCGAACACCTGGTGGGCGGCCGCCGCGCTGAACCCGACGCCGTGGTCGCGCACCGCCACCGCGACCGCCTGCTCGTCCGCCCGGACGTGGACGGTCACGGTGCGGCCCTCGCTGTGTTCGATGGCGTTGGCGATCAGGTTGCGCAGCACCCGGCGGATCCGGCGGGAGTCGATCTCGGCCAGGCACGGCTCCGGCGCGTCCAGGATCAGTTCGGTGCGATAGCTCTCGGCGAGCGTGGCCTGGGCCCGGAGTTCCTCGGCCGCGACCAGGCTCAGGTCGGTCTCCTCGAGGACCAGTTCGGCGGCGCCGGCATCGAACCGGCTGATCTCCAGCAGGTCGGCGAGCAGCACCTCGAAGCGGTCCAGCTCGGCGGCCATCAGTTCGGCGCTGCGGGCGGTCAGCGGATCGAATCCGTCCCGTTGGCCGTGCAGCACGTCGGCCGCCATCCGGACCGTGGTCAGCGGCGTCCGCAGCTCGTGCGAGACATCGGCCACGAACCGCTGCTGCACCCGGGAGAGGTCCTCCAGTTCGGTGATCTTGCGGTCGAGCTCGGTCGCCATGTGGTTCATCGACCGGGCCAGGCCGGCCAGGTCCTCGGTGCCGACCACCGCCATCCGGTCGTCCAGATGCCCGGCGGCGAGGCGTTCGGCCGCCAGCCGGGCCGCGCGGATCGGGCGCAGCACCTGCAGCGCGATCAGGTACACGGTGGCGACCACCCCGACCAGGACGATCAGCCCGGCGATCGCGGTCGCCCGCTGGACGACGGCCAGGGTCTCCGCCTCGGGCTGCTGGGTGAACAGGAAGTACACCGGGAACCGGGTGCCGCCCGGCCCGGCCAGCGCGGAACCGATGGCCAGTCCGGGCAGCGTGGGGCGGGCGTCCGAGAACCGGATCTCGGTGGGGGTCGAATAGACGCCATCGGCGGCCGCGACGGCGTCCCGCAACGAGTCCGGGACGCTGCCGTAGTCGAGTCCCGCCGATCCGATGCCCGACACCGGCCCGGCCACCATCACGTAGTACTGGTTGCCGACCGAGCCGCGGTAGGCGGCGTCCCGGGCGAGCTGGGTGAGGCGTTCGTTGATGGACGTGGTGCGCGGGTTGAGCGTGCGAAGCTCGCGCTGCATGCCGTCCAGGACCACGGAGGCCTCGGCCAGGCTGGCCTGCAGTTTGCCGTCGAGGATGCCCCGGGAGGATTGGTCGATCAGGAACCAGCCGGTGGCGGCCAGCACGGTCATGGCCGCGGCCAGGGCGGTCACCACCACCCGGAAGGGCAACGAGCGGGACCAGGGGGTCCGTCCGGTGCGCGCCCGCGGCCCGTCGGTCATGTGCCGTCGCCGACCCCACCGGCCCGGTATCCGACGCCGCGCACGGTGACGATGATCTCGGGGTGCTCGGGGTCGCGTTCGATCTTGCTGCGCAACCGCTGGATGTGGACGTTCACCAGCTTGGTGTCGGCGATCGTGCGGTAGCCCCACACCTGCTGCAGCAGCAGTTCGCGGCTCAGCGCCTGCCGGGGCCGCTGGGCCAGCACCAGGAGCAGGTCGAACTCGAGCGGGGTCAGCGGGATCAGCGTCGGGCCGCGGCGCACCGTGTGTTCGGCGGCGTTGATCACCAGGTCGGCCAGGACGAGCTCCTGCGGCTGCGGCCCCTGGTCGTGGCGGCGCAGCCGGGTGCGGATCCGGGCCAGCAGCTCCTTCACCTTGACCGGCTTGGTCACGTAGTCGTCCGCCCCGGCCTCCAGTCCCTCGACCACGTCACGGGTGTCGGACTTGGCGGTCAGCATGACGATCGGCACCCCCGAGACGGCCCGGATGTCGCGGCACACGTCGACGCCGTCGCGTCCGGGGAGCATCAGGTCGAGCAGCACCAGGTCGGGACCGTAGCGCAGGAACGCGGCCATCGCCCGGTCGCCCGAGTTGCACCAGTGGGAGTCGAACCCCGCCGATTTGAGCACCAGTTGAAGCATCTCGGCGAGAGCGACGTTGTCGTCGACGACGAGGACTCGCTGCATCTGCTGGCCACCTTCCGTCACTGCAACCCCCCGCCGCCGCAGCTGATCCTGGAAGTGTAGACGGACGCTCCGCCGCCTTGCCGGAGGTCAGTTCCGTTCGGGGTGGTCGGTCCAGGTGGCGAGCAACGCGAGGTCGCCGCCCTGCCGGCGCAGCACCCGGCGCCACAGCGTCTCGGGGTCGCGATCGTAGACGTCGGCGTAGGTGGCCCGGACCACGTGCCACCAGCCCTGCTGGAGTTCGTGCTCGAGCTGGCCGGGCGCCCAGCCGGCGTAGCCGGCGAAGATCCGCAGGTCGCGATAGGCGCCCTCGGCGATCTCGATCGGGGTGTCCAGGTGCAGCAACCCGACGGTGTCGAACAGCGACCGCCACCCCGGCGGTTCCTCGTCCGGACGCCGGGGCGACGCCAGGCAGATGGCGCCCTCCTGGGAGACCGGGCCGCCCTCGAACAGCACCGGCGGCTCACTCACCAGCGGGGCCCAGGCCGGTAGCGCCGACTTCAGGTCGATGGTCGCCTCGCGGTTCAGCACCACGCCCAGCGAACCGGACTCGTCCGAGTCCAGGATCAGCACCACGGTGCGGTCGAACACCCCGTCGCTCAGGTCGGTGCCCGCGACGAGGAGCACACCGGGAGTCGCTTCCACCGTCATGAGCACAGCATGCCACCGTGGCTCTGACCGCGCCCACAACCGGTGACATACCATCCGGCCATGACCAGTCTGCTGCTCCGCAACGTCCGGCCCTGGGGTGCCGCGCCGGCCGACATCGCCGTCGTGGAGGGCCGGATCGACGCCGTCGGCCGCCCGGACGCGATCGTCGCCGAGCCCGGTACCCGGGTGGTCGACGGGGCGGGACGGCTGGCGCTGCCCGGGTTGATCAACGCGCACGCCCATGTGGACAAGAGCTGGTGGGGCCTGCCATGGGTGTCCTACGGCGGCGAGCAGACCACGCAGGGCCGGATCGCCCACGAGCGCGCCGAGCGCGACCGGTACGGCATTCCCAACCTGGCCAGCACGGCCGCGGTGCTGCGGGAGTTCCTGCGGCACGGCACCACGGCGACCCGCAGCCACGTCGACGTGGACCTCGGCGTGGGCCTGCGCGGCATCGAGACCGTCCGGGAGGCGGCGGCCGCCCTCGGTGGTGCGGTCGCGGTGAGCATCGTGGCGTTCCCGCAGGACGGCGTGATCCGGCGTCCCGGCGTCCTCGCTCTGCTCGATCGCGCGGCGGCGGCGGGCGTGGAGTCCATCGGCGGACTGGACCCGGCCGGGATCGACCGCGATCCGGTCGCCCAGTTGGACGGGCTGTTCGCGATCGCCGGACGGCACGGGGTGGGCTTGGACCTCCACCTGCACGACGGTGGCGAACTCGGCGCGTTCACCGTCGAACTGATCATCGAGCGAACCCTGGCGCTCGGATTGAGCGGACGGGTGAACATCTCCCACGGCTTCGCCCTCGGCGAGGTGACGGCCTCGAGGCAGCGGGAGCTGATCGAGCGCCTGGCGGGCGCGGGCGTCTCGTGGACGACGGTGGCCCCGGTCGGCATCGCCGCCCTGCCCTGGCGGGAGATGCTGGAGGGCGGCGTCCCGATCGGGCTGGGCACCGACGGCATCCGCGACCTGTGGTCGCCCTACGGCGACGGCGACCTGCTCCGGGTGGCCCTCGGGTTCGCCCGGCTGCACGGCGTGCGCCGCGACCATGACTTCGAGGCGGTGGCCCGGCTGGCCACCTCGTCCGCGGCCGGATTCGTCGGACGGGACGCGCACGACCTGGTGCCCGGTGCCCCGGCGGACATCGTGCTGCTGGACGCCGAGAACGTCCCGGACGCGCTCGTGCGCTGTCCCCCGCGGGAGGTGGTGATCGCGCGGGGCCGGATCGTGGTCGAGGACGGGGCCGTGCTCGTCTGAGCGGCAGGTTTCAGGCCGGGTTGATCACCCGTCCCCAGGTGCTCTTGTTGCCCCAGATGTTCTGCCGCAGGCCCTCCAGCTGCAGGATCTGGCTGTGGTCGACGAACAGGTTCACCTCGTTGCCGTAGTTCTTGACGTACCACTCGAACACCGGGCCGTCGGCCGCCTCGAACATCACGTGCTCCAACCCGACGCCGTTGATGATGGACGCCGCGGCGCCGGTGTTCCATTCGGTGACGTTCTCGGTGATGCCCTCGGATTCGATCATGATGATCGAGGCGCCGGCGTCGATCGCCTTCCTGGCCCGGTCGATCAGGTCGCCGACGTCCTTGGCGCCCTCGGCGGCCAGTTCGGCCTCGCTGGAGTCGCCGCCGGAGCCGATCTGGATGCCCAGTTCGGGCTTGGCCTTCAGCCCGGCCCTGGTCACCTTCTCGACCAGCCGCAACAGGCCGGAGGTGGGCAACATGATGAAGCCGGTGGAGATCTCGATCACGTCGAAGCCGACCTCCTTGGCCTCCTTGAGATAGTGATCGACGGCGTCGTCCCCGTAGCGCAGCACGGTCTCGATCCAGCCGCCGGACGACACGTAGGCGTCATGGGCGTGGGCGATGTCGCTGAACGCCCGCACCTGTTCGGTGGGCAGCAGGGCGAACGAGCCGCCGGCCCACTTGATGCCGTCCACCCAGGCGCCGGCGACGTCGAAGACGTCCTGCAGGTGCCGGGTGCCGAAGGTGTCGTAGTAGGGGGCGCGGATCTCGGTGATGCCGAAGGTCCGCGGCTTGGCGGGCCGGTGGGCCCGCGGGACGAAGTTGAACGACACGTCGTGGGGCACGGCGTTGGTCATGGTCGGGTTCCTTTCGGGTGGCGTCAGTGCAGGCGCGTCGGGCTGACCCGGGCCAGCGCCGCGGTCAGCGACGCCGTCGGCCGCCCGTCCAGCGACTGCACGATCTGGACGAGCTCCTCGCAGAGCTCGGGGGTGGTGAACGGGACCACCAGGTCCTCGAACTTCTCGATGGCCCGCTCCCACGTCAACGGCTGGGTGTGGAAGCCCTCGTAGGCGTTGTGTTCGGCGATGAACGAGCGTCCGTCCGACTGGATGATCCGCAGGTCGGCGGGCATCTCGGCCGGGAACCGGTCGGAGAAGCCCTGGTCGGGCACGATCTCGACCCTGCGCATGAGGTGCTGGACGTCGTCGGCGACGATCCGCTCCGGCGCGTACTGTTTGGGGGTGACCTCGCCGTCCAGCAGTGCGACGGCGAGCATCCAGGGCAGCGAGTGGTCGGCCTCCTCCTTGGTCCGGATCATCCGCTTGTCGCCCTCCTCGCCGCCGCCGATGATCGAGTAGGCGACGTCGAAGGTGGTCAGGTGCACCGTCTCGATCAGGGTCGCGTCGAAGCCGTGCCTGGAGCGGATGTCGATGGCGGCGTCCAGCGCCGACTGGGAGTGGATCTCGGCGTTGTGCTTCTTGATGATGGTGCGCCGCACACTCTCCAGATCCTCGGCCGGCCAGTCGATCCGGAACGGGCCGGCGATCGACTCCTTGAAGCCCTTGTTGCCCTCGAACACCTCCTCAGGGCCGGTGATCCCGCGGGAGGCGAGCAGCGCCGCGAAGGTGCCCTCCTTCGAGACCTGCGGGTAGGCCAGGCCCTTCCAGTGGCTCAGGTTGCCGGTGCGGGTGACCCGCAGTGCGTTGTTGGCCGTGCCGGCGATGGCGATCGCGTGGGCGATCCGGTCACGGTTCAGGCCGAGGGCCTTGGCCGCGCCGGCCGCCGCGGCGTAGCTGCCCTGGGTGGTGTGATCGAATCCCTTGGCCCGCACCGGAGCCTCGTCCGACAAGCGGGTATGCACCTGGTACGCAACTGCGAACGCGGTCAACAGGTCCGCCCCGGAGGCACCGACGCTCTCGGCGCAGGCCAGCACCGCCCCGAAGTTGTCGGAGGGGTGGTTGGTCTCTCCCTTGGCCAGGTAGGAGTCCATGAAGTCGAGGTAGCGGCTCAATGCGCTGTTGTAGAAGGCGGCCCGGTCGGGCGAGGTCCGGCCGCCCCCGATCAGGGTGGACGCCGGACTGCCGCCGAGATCGTCGAGCAGTCCCCGGATCGCGACGAGCGGTTCGGCGTCCAGGGCACCGATCGCGACTCCGATGGTGTCCAGGACGCGGATCTTGAGTTGGTCCAGCGCTTCGGCGCTCAACTGGTCGAGGCGAGCGCCGTCGACGAATGCGGCCAGGTCGTGGACTTCGGTCATCTGTGACCGTCCCTTCACATGAGGTTAGGTTTGCCTTACCTAAGCTGACACATTTTATCTCGATGTGGAGAGAGATCGCTGGGTGAGACGCCCGCCGGTGCGACAGTCGCGAACTGCCTGGTGCGCGGGAGCATGTCGCGCGGATGGAGGCCGAGGAGCGCGCCGACCGCCTCCGTGAGACCCGTGAGGGGCTGTGACGCAGACCGCGGAACGCTTCGGAGTCATCGTGCGCAAGCCGCCCTCGCCCGCTGGGAATAGCAGGTGTCAACGTCCCTACTGGAAGTCGTCGAGCTTGTCGATCCAGGCATTCACCTCACCAACCGCGTCCTCGAGTGGCAACCCGACGCCACCGGAGTTGGCCGCTCGGTCGTAGTCGCCCTCCCAGTGAGGGTGTGCGACAAGGATTGGCGGCCAGCTCCTTGTCAATTGCCCAAGCTTGGCGGCCTCGGCTGCCCTGGCCTCGAACACCGCGACAGAGGCCTCGCGCACCTCTGCCAGCGTCGGCATGCCGGTCGTGGCGATGAGATCACGAAGCAGGAGCAGGTCGACGACATCGCGAGCGCGGTCGTTGATCGACCCCGGTGGCTCGTGCGGGTCGGAGACGGCGTGGAGCTTCTGCGCGATCTGGAACCGCATCGCGATCCCCACCAGCACGTCAGGATCGGGCAGCCCGAAGCCTGCCAACGGAGGCGGCTCGATGAGCTCTCGCTCCCGTCCGATACCAGCCTCGTCGGGCGAGACCTCGAACTGGACGCGCCGCCAAGTCACGCCTCGCAGGTCGAGGATGATGTCGAACCGGCGTGGTTTGATGAGCTTCGTCGGGACATCGATCACCTCGACTTCACCGCGGCGCAGCGTCAGCGGCCCCCATGGCTCTTCGAGCACTTCTTCGAGCACTGCGAAGAACGCATCCAGGTCACCGCGGACCAACCCATCGACATCCTTGGTAGTTCGGGCTGTCGCGCTGAGCCGGTGCTGAAGCAGGGTGCCGCCTTTAAGCAGGAACAGCTGACGTCCATCCTCGTCGAGCGCACGCTGAACCGCGCCAACAGCGACCGATGACGCGATCAACCAGCCGAGCCGTCCACCCTTGGCCTCATCGCCGAGCTGGCTCTCCGCCTGAGCGATCCATGCGTTGAGAACTCTCGCCGAGACCGGCTCCTTCGTCTTCGGCTTCAACGTCCTCAGCAGCGCGGCCAGCTTGGAGCGAACACGGTCATCGGTCATGGCGGAACCCCAGCGCTTCCGCCAGCGCATCGCGCTCAACTGTCTTCAGGTATCCCCGCGCATACCCGCGGTCGATCGCCTGCCGAAGCAGGTAGGTCGGCGTCCCGTAGACGAGGCACTGCTCAATCGCCGCCACCGGGGTCACCGTCGGAATCTCCTGCCACCACCCGACCTGCTTGGGAGTGAGGTTCTCATAGTGGACGACGTAGTCCTCCCCACTCGCACGACGGAACCGGCGGTCCTTGCCGACGGTGACATGGATTCGGTTGGGGTTGACGTCGCTGATGCCGTAGGCGTCGAGCGCCGTCTCGTGCGACAACACAGCCTCGGGCACCCGTGTCCAGAGCACCGCCAGCATGAACCGGTCGAACTCGCCAACCGGATACTGCGGGAAGCGGTAGACACCGTGCGCAGCGCGCTCCAGCGTGCCGCGATGCACCAGCATCTGTAAGGCCTGCTTGCTGACACCCACCTCGGCTGCTTGCCGCGCCGTCACAAAGCCGTGCTGAGCGTCAGCCATGCCCCACAGGGCGTCACGCGCAAATGGCGCCTTCACGGCAATAGGGTAACGGAACCGTAATACTATTGCCACCCGTGGCGTCGCACCTCTGACCGCGCATGGATGGGTGAGGCCGCTTGCGCCGGCGACGACGGCCGCGCAGTGCTACTCCTGCTGGCTGGAGTTCAGCCTAAGCCGTGTGTCACCGAGCCGCCCCAATGATGCACGACGAACCCTTTAGGGCCAGACTCACTCACGTGGCGACCAGGTACGTCACGGCCACGGACCAGGAGGCTGCCGCCGAGAAGATCCGCGCGCAGATGGAAGAGAATCCCTACCGGATGTACGCGAACTACGAGACGGTGGGCACCGAGATCGAGGTCACTCGCGTCGAGGAGCAGCGCACCGTCACACCGCTCCAGATCGACCGCGAGGGACCATTACGCGCCTGACCCCACCGCACCCGCCACCCGCACTAATCTCATTGGCCGACGCAGTTCGAGCGACCGGCATCGGCTATAGCCAACTGGGGCCAGTTGGCCGCCCAAGGCGGCATCGAGCAGGTGAAGGTGGGCAGCAGGCGCTACCTGAAGCGAGCGTCGCTGCTGGAGTTCATCGATCGAAACACGTACAGGGGCTGGGCGTACTGACCGAGCTTCGCTCAGACAGCGAGTCCCCGTCCGCCTTGCCATTCCGAACCTTGCGACCACGTAGGGCGACGGTAGCTAGCGACGAGACCCTGGCGAACTCCTCGACTACCTACACATATAGACTTGAATCAATATCGTCCAGAATCTATCCTGAGGGTGTGCCTTGGGGACGTGCGACTCTGGGAGGACGTGGAGTCGTGGGTCCTGGGACTCGATGACGGGACCTACCACCTGGTCGCGGCCGCGATCACTCGGCTGGAGTCCGAAGGACCCGCGCTCGGGCGACCCACCGCCGACCGGATCAAAGGCTCTCGCCATCACAACATGAAGGAGTTCGTCCTGGCTCGGCAGGACGCAGCGAGATCCGAATCCTGTTCGCCTTCGACCCGAAGCGACGAGCCATCCTCCTCGTCGCGGGCGACAAGGCAGGCAGGTGGAAGCAGTGGTACACCCGGAACATCCCGATAGCCGATGACCGATTCGATGAGTGGCTCGACAGCGAGGTGGAATGAGATGAGCAAGATCAAGACCGTTTCTTGGAGTGACGTCCGCGCCAAGCGTCCCATCGACGATGCGGCCATTGCCGAGCATGTCGCGCGGATGGAGGCCGAGGAGCGCGCCTACCGACTCCGTGAGATTCGCGAGGAACTGGGCGTGACACAGAAGGAACTCGCCGACCGGATGTCACTCACGCAGCCCACTATCTCCGCGCTCGAATCCGGTGACCTCGACCGCTCTGGACTGGCGACCCTGAAGGCTTACGTCGAAGCCCTGGGCGGCACGGTCGAAGTCACCGCCACGTTCGGCAGCCGCAAGCTCGTGCTCTCGCCCCACAGCAGCTAGCTTCACCCGAAGACTGACGCCACACAACACCAGAACCTCGCACAGCAAGTCGCTGTGCGAGGTTCTGATGGGGCATCCTCGTGGAGGTGGGGGGAGTCGAACCCCCGTCCTCAGAAGGCGAACCAGGACTTCTCCGGGCGCAGTTGACTAGCCGGTTTTCTCGGCTCCTACCCTCGCGTCAACACGTGGTAGCCGAGCCCAGTTCCAGTAAAGTCCCGAACCGCCCCTGGAACCCAGGCGGCTCAGCAAGCCTTCTATACGAGGCCAGTGACCGGACGGAAGGCTACGTCCGGGCTGACCCTTCGGTCACTGCTCAGGCAGCGAGAGCGAAGTCAGTGCGCTTGGAATCGGCACTTGTGATTTTTCAAGGATCGTTAACGAGATGTCCTTGAATCCTCGGCCCGCTTCTCCTGGGACTACCGTCCCGAGTCGAAACCAGTCACCCCCTATTAAGTTGTTGCGCTCACCCGTCCTGCGACCGGCGAGCAGTCCAGCCTACCACCGGCGGCCGGCGCACGCATCCGCCGGACCTCGACATGCCGGTCGGTAGAACATTCAACTAAGGTAAGGCTCACCTTAGTCCTCTATGAATCATGCCTCACAGCCGGCCCACAGCCGACTCACTGGTCGTGCCTCGGCGGGCTTCGTACGTTCAATGCCACAACCACTCGACACCGCCGCACAAGGAGAAACCCGATGATCCGCAGCACCCGACTCCCCCGTCCAGTCCGCGTCGGAGCAGCCGTCGCCGGCGCCGCCGGCCTGCTCGCCCTCGCCGGATGCGGAGGCACGGCATCGGCGGCCGGTACCACCGCGGCGACCAGCGGCAGCTACACCGACGGCACCTACACCGCCGACGGCAGTTACCAGACCCCGGAGTCGGTGGCCTCGGTCGAGGTGACCCTTACCCTGCAGGACAACACGATCACCGCCGTCACGGTGACCGGCAGCGCGACCCGCGGGGACTCCGCCCAGTTCCAGA
>JAGPGQ010000037.1 GCA_018055925.1 Micropruina sp. | reverse complement strand
CGTCCGCGATGGGCGCCTCGGTGCTGCGCAAGAAGATCCATGGTGCCGGATTCACGGATGTGACGGTGGTCAACAAGGCGATCGCGAACCTGACCGACACCTTCGACCTGGTGGTCAGCCATCAGGACCTGACCCCTCGGGCCAAGCAGGGCACCCCGTCCGCGATCCACGTGTCGGTGGACAACTTCATGGCCAGCCCGCGCTACGACGAGGTCGTCGACCTGCTGAAGCGGGTCAACAACGGCGAGGAGCCGTCCGATCCGGAGCCGTCGGATCCGGCACCGGCCGACCCGGCCCCGGGCGCCGGACCGGCGTCCATCGCGCAGTCCGAGCCCGTCGAGCAGGTGCCCGCGGACGAGTCGAACGCGGTGCTGCAGCTGTCGTCGATCGTCCTGGACGGCACCGCCACCGACCGGGACGAGGCGATCACCGAGACCGGCAACCTGCTGGTCGCGACCGGGAACGTCGACGCCGGCTACGTCGAGTCGATGCACGAGCGGGAGCGGTCGGTGTCGACCTACATGGGCAACCTGCTGGCGATCCCGCACGGCACCAATGAGGCGAAGTCGATGATCGCCCGGTCGTCGATCTCGGTGGTGCGCTACCCGAACGGGATCGAGTGGAACGGCAACCCGGTGAAGTTCGCCATCGGCATCGCCGGCGCCGGAAACGACCACCTCGAACTGCTCGGCAAGATCGCCGAGGTGTTCCTCGACGATGCCAAGATCGCCCAGCTCGAATCGGCTACCAGCGCCGAGCAGATCCGGGACGTCTTCGGCGGTGTCTCGGTGGCCGCGCCGGCCGCTGCCGCGGCGGTCGAGGAGCCGGCACCGGCGGAGCCCGAGGCGGTCACCGAACCGGTGACCACCGAGGACGTGAACGCCGTTCCGGCGGCCGGGACCGACGAGACCCTGGCGCTGTCCTCGATCGTCCTGGACGGCACCGCGACCGACAAGCTGAGCGCGATCACCGAGGCCGGCAACCTGCTGGTGGCCACCGGCAACGTCGCCCCGGCCTACGTCGAGTCGATGCACGAGCGGGAGCGGTCGGTGTCGACCTACATGGGCAATCTGCTGGCGATCCCGCACGGCACCAACGACGCCAAGGCGATGATCGCCCGGTCCTCGATCTCGGTGGTGCGGTACCCGAACGGGATCGAGTGGAACGGCAACCCGGTGAAGTTCGTGATCGGCATCGCCGGTGCGGGCAACGACCACCTGGCGTTGCTCGGCAAGATCGCGGAGGTGTTCCTGGACGAGTCCCGGATCGCCGAACTCGAGGCGGCCACCACGGCGGCACAGATCCGCGACGCATTCGGAAAGGTGAATGGTTGATATGAAGGCGGTCCACTTCGGTGCCGGGAACATCGGACGCGGGTTCGTCGGGTTGCTGCTGAGCAACGCCGGCTACGAACTCGTGTTCGCCGACGTAGCCGACGCGCTCATCGAGGGTTTGCAGAACTCGGAGTCGTACGCCGTGCACGAGGTGGGGGACGATCCGCGCACCCATGAGGTGCGCGGGTACTCCGCCCTGAACTCGGCCAAGCAGGCGGCCGAGCTCACCGAGGCGATCGCGGGGGCGGACATCGTCACCACCGCGGTCGGGGCGCACATCCTGAAGTTCGTGGCACCGGCCATCGCGGCCGGCATCGCCGCCCGTCCGTCCGGGGCGCCCCGGCTGGCCGTGATGGCCTGCGAGAACGCGATCAACGGCACCGACATCCTGAAGTCCGAGATCGAGCAGGCCTACGCCGGCGACGACCTGGCCGACCGGGCCCTGTTCGCCAACACCGCCGTCGACCGGATCGTGCCCGCGCAGGCTCCGGACGCCGGGCTCGACGTGACCGTCGAGAACTACTTCGAGTGGGCCATCGAGACCCCGCCGTTCGAGGGCAATGTGCCCGAGATCCCCGGCGTGACCTGGGTGGACGACCTGGAGCCGTACATCGAGCGCAAGCTGTTCACGGTCAACACCGGGCACGCCACGGCCGCCTGGTTCGGCTACGCGGCCGGCATCGAGAAGATCTCCGACGCCCTGGAGGACGCCGAGGTGTCGGCCAAGGTGGCCGACGCGCTGGCCGACACCAAGTCGCTGATCGTCGCCAAGCACGGCATCGACGAGGTGGTGCAGAGCGCCTACGTGTCGAAGATCCTGCGCCGGTTCGCCAACGCGTCCCTGCCGGACACCACGCTGCGGGTCGGACGGGGCCCCTTGCGCAAGCTGAGCCGGCACGACCGGTTCATCTCGCCGGCGTCGCAGCTGGCCGAACGCGGCATGTCCTGCGACGGCCTGCTCGCGGCGATCGCGGCCGGGCTGCGGTTCGACTCCGCCGACGACCCCGAGGCGGTCGAGCTGCAGCGGCTGCTCGGCGAACTCTCGTCCGAGGAGGCGGTGGCCCAGATCACCGGCCTGGAGGCGGACCACCCGCTCTACCCGGCCGTTCTGGAGGTGTTCCGGCAGCGCCAGGCTTGACGGTTCGCACGACCGACGGCGTCCCGGGAATCCCCCGGGGCGCCGTCCGCACGATCGGGGACGGTTCCTATTCCCGTTCAGGGGACGGTTCCTTTCCCGTTCACGGCTCCCGCGACGCAGCAGGGGCCTCGTCCGGTAGAGCCCTGAAGCCCCGGGACCGTCGTGCACCCGTGGTCCTGAACGGGAATCGGAACCGTCCCTCGACCCGGACGGGCTCGCCGTCTCCGTCTCGGACGGACTTGGTGGTCCTGAACGGGAATAGGAACCGTCCCCTGAACGGGAAAGAGAACCGTCCCCTGAACGGGAAAGGAACCGTCCCCGTCGTTCGGGGACGGGTTTGGCACCGGGGCGGGGGCGGCGTCGGCGAGGACTACAGTGGGACGGCCCTCGAACCGTCCGAGCGAAGGAACCAGCATGCCCGCCCCGTCCACCGCGGCCGTCGTCGCCGAGGCCGGCCTGCCCGACGGCGGGCTGCTGCGCATCCTGCGGGTGGACGGTTCCCGCGCCGAAGACGTGCTGCACGTGGTGCACGCGGCCTTCGCCGCCCGTCCGCCGGTGGAGCCGCCGGCCGCGGCCCTGGCCGACACCGCCGACACCATCGCCGACAAGCTCGCCGGCGGGTTTGGCATGCTCGGTGAACTGGACGGCGAGCCGACCGCCGCGCTGATCGTCGAACTGGACGGGGACCACGCCGTGATCACCCGGGTCGCGGTGCATCCCGACCACCAGCACCGCGGCATCGCCAACGCCCTGGTGGGCTGCGCGATGGACCTGCTCGCCCTGCGCGGCACCCGCCGGCTGGCCGTCGGCGTGCGCACCGAGTTCCCGGCCCTGGGACGCTGGTGGCGCCGCCACGGCTTCGTGCCGGTGAGCCGGCAGGGCCACCTCGACCTGCTCGAACGAGCCCTGCCGGTCATGGCAGAGGTGCCCACCGCCGACGCCATGCGCGCCCTCGGTGCCCGCCTCGCCGGCCTGCTGCGCGTCGGGGACGTGGTCATCGCCACCGGTGACCTGGGTGCCGGCAAGACCACCCTCACCCAGGGCATCGGGGCCGGCCTCGGGGTCGCCGGCCCGGTGATCTCGCCCACCTTCGTGCTCTCCCGGGTGCACCCCTCGATCGCCGGCGGCCCGGCCCTGGTGCACGTGGACGCCTACCGGCTGGGCAGCTTCGACGAACTCGAGGACCTCGACCTGGAGGCGTCCCTGGCCGACTCGGTGACCCTGGTCGAATGGGGCGGCGGGATCGCCGAGGGACTCGCCGACGACCGGCTCGAGATCGACATCCGCCGGGGCCTGGACCCCACCGACGAGACCCGGCTGGTGTTCCTGTCCGGCCTCGGGCCGCGCTGGGCCGCCGGACAACTGGAGGAGCTGCGATGAGGTGGAGCCGATGAGACTGGGGATCGATACCTCGACCGATGTCCGGGTCGGCCTGGCCGACGACGGCGGGCTGCTGGCCGCCCGGGCCGTGACCGACAGCCGCGCGCACGCAGAACAGCTGATGCCGCTGGTCAACGCCACCCTCGCCGAGGCCGGACGAACCCTCGCCGACGTCGAGCAGATCGTGGTCGGCGTCGGGCCCGGCCCGTTCACCGGGCTGCGGGTCGGCGTGGTCACCGCCCAGACCCTCGGCCTGGCACTCGGTGTGCCGGTCCGGGGTGTCTGTTCCCTGGACGCGGTCGCGGCGGCGCACTGCGCGGCCGCCGGTGCCGCCGAGGGCGAGTTCCTGGTCGTCTCGGACGCCCGGCGCCGCGAGGTCTACTGGGCCCGCTACGCCGCCGACGGCGCCCGGCTGGAGGGTCCCGCGGTCTCCCCGGCGTCCGAGCTGCCCGACCTGCCCGTGACCGGCCCGGGTGCCGCGCTGGCCGGCGGGACGCCGTTCCCCCTGGACGGCGGCATCCTGGCGCTGGCCGGCCCGGCGCTGCCGGACGCCGGACTGTCGCCGCTCTACCTGCGCCGCCCGGACGCCGCCGTGCCGACCAACCGCAAGTCCACCCTGCTGCAGCCGCGGCTGGCCCGCGGCCTGGCCCGGTCGTGATCGCGGCCGGCGTGATCGCCACCGCGCAACCGTCCGACCTGGCGGCGATCCTGGCGCTCGAGGAGGCGGGTTTCGACAGCGGCGCGCGCTGGACGGAGGCGTCCTGGCTGGACGAACTGCGCGGAACCGACCGGCGGGTCCTGGTCGATCGCGACGGCGGGGAGCTGCGTGGCGCGGCCACCTTCCAGCTGGTCGCCGGGACCGCCGACCTGCACCGGGTGGTGGTCGCGCCGGCGCATCGCGGACGGGGCATCGGCCGCGCCCTGGTCGAGGCCGGTATCGCCTGGGCCGCCGAGCGGCGGGCCCACCGCGTGCTGCTCGAGGTCGAGCACGACAACGCGGCCGCGCTGGCGCTCTACCGCGGGCTCGGGTTCACCGACCTGGCCCGCCGCCACGACTACTACGGAGCCGGCCGGCACGCGCTGGTGATGCGGTACGACATCGCTGAGATGAGGAGTTGATCGGATGAGCGGCCCGTTGGTGCTCGGAATCGAGTCGTCCTGCGACGAGACCGGGATCGGCATCGTCCGTGGGCACGACCTGCTGGCCAACGAGGTGGCCTCGTCGGTCGAGCAGCACGTCCGCTACGGCGGAGTGGTGCCCGAGATCGCCTCCCGCGCCCACCTGGAGGCGATGCGCCCCGCGCTGGAGCGGGCGCTGGCCACCGCCGACGTCGACCTGAGCGAGATCGACGGCATCGCGGTCACCGCCGGCCCCGGCCTGATGGGCGCCCTGGTGGTCGGCCTGGCCGCCGCGAAAGCCCTTGCCGTCGCGCTGAACAAACCGCTCTACGGGCTCAACCACCTGGTCGGGCACGTCGCGGTCGACCTGCTCGACCACGGCCCGCTGCCCGAGCCCTGCGCGGCTCTGCTGGTCTCCGGCGGGCACACGTCCCTGCTGCTGGTCAACGACATCACCGGCGACATCGTCGAGCTGGGTTCGACCATCGACGACGCGGCCGGCGAGGCCTACGACAAGGTCGCCCGGCTTCTCGGGCTGGCCTACCCCGGCGGCCCGGTGATCGACCGCGCGGCCGCCGACGGCGACCCGCGGGCGATCCGCTTCCCGCGCGGGCTGACCGCCCAGAAGGACCTGGTCAAGCACCGCTTCGACTACTCCTTCTCGGGCCTGAAGACGTCGGTGTCGCGCTGGGTGGAGACCCGCCGGCGCGACGGCGAGGACGTCCCGGTCGCCGACGTCGCGGCGTCCTTCCAGGAGGCGGTCTGCGACGTGCTGACCGCCAAGGCGGTGGACGCCTGCGAGCACACCGGCGTCTCCGACCTGCTGATCGGCGGCGGCGTCGCGGCCAACTCGCGACTGCGCGCCCTGCTCGAACAGCGGACGGCCGAGCGCGGCATCGCGCTGCGCCGTCCCCGGCCGGGCCTGTGCACCGACAACGGCGCCAT
The DNA here is from genome assembly GCA_018055925.1 of Micropruina sp. Classification (GTDB taxonomy): domain Bacteria; phylum Actinomycetota; class Actinomycetes; order Propionibacteriales; family Propionibacteriaceae; genus Micropruina. The sequence continues at coordinate 14,693 of JAGPGQ010000037.1, read as the reverse complement.
GATGGCGGTGCTCGGCTCCGAGGTGATCGGACGCGGACTGCGCCCGTCCGGCCTGGATATCGGCGCAAACTCGGGCCTGCCCGTGTCGACGGTGCTGGTCTGATGTTCGCGCCGATCATCGGGGCGCTGGGCTACGTCCTGCACCCGGACGGCGAGCGCGCCCTGATGGTGTTCCGCAGCCGGGACGGCGACCAGCACCGGGGCAAGTACAACGGCCTGGGCGGCAAGCTCGAGTCCGGCGAGGACGTGGTCGGCTGCCTGCACCGCGAACTGATGGAGGAGGCCGGCATCACGGTCACCGCCGAACGGCTGCGGGGGACCGTCTCGTGGCCCGGGTTCGGCGCCGGCGGCGAGGACTGGTTCGGCTTCGTCTTCGTCGTGGACGCCTTCACCGGCGAGGTGCCGGATCGCAACGACGACGGCCCGCTGGAGTGGGTGCCGATCCGCCGGCTGCTCGGCGAGGGCGAACCGCTGCCGATGTGGCCCGGGGACCGGCACTTCCTGGCGCTGGTCTTCGACGACGACCCGCGTCCGTTCCACGGCGTGATGCCCTACGTGGACGGCGCACCGGCGCGTTGGAGCTACCACCGCTGACGCCTCGCCGCGCGAGGCTAGCTGCCGTAGCGGGCGACCATCGTCCGGGCCGCCTCGTCGACCACCCGGTGCGTCTCCTGGTCGCTGAGCGACCACGGGGCGTGCACCAGCCGGGGCCAGAAGACGACGTTGGAGATCATCCCGAGGAACTGCGTCGCTGCCAGGTCCGGATCGTCCACCGCCGCAGTGCCGGCGGCGTTCTCCGCCAGGAAGTAGCGCCCGAGCGCGGCCAGGACCGGCAGCGTGCCGAAGTCGAACGTCCGCTCGCGCAACTCCGGGAACCGCGGGGATTCGGCGATCACGGCCCGGATCAGCCCCGCCATCCGGGGCCGGGACAGCAGTTCCGCGTAGGCGAGCCCGAGGGCGACCAGCCCGGCATGGAAGTCCCCGGGCGCCGGCTCGACGAACTCGCTGCCGGGCGCGTCGCCGGCGGCCAGGACCGTCGCCTCGAAGAGCGCCGCCTTCGTCGGGAACTGCTTGAACAGGGTCGCCTTGGAGACCCCGGCGCTCTCGGCCACGCGTGCCAGTGAGGTCCGGTCGTAGCCCGCGTCGAGGAACAGGCCCGCCGCCGCGTCGAGGATCGCCGCCCGGTTGGCCGCGGCGACCCGCCGATGGTAGGTGGAGGGTGCGCGTGACATGGCTGCAGTCTGCCATGGAGGTGAGTTCCTTGACTCACCATCCGAGGATCGATACCTTGGAGATAAAGGTGAGTCACTCGACTCACTATTGACGGAGGGAGCCGACCATGGACGACACCAGTCCCCAGACCGCCGCGGGCAAGGTGCTGTGGCACTTCTCCATGTCCCTGGACGGGTTCGTCGCCGGGCCCGGCCACGCCATGGACTGGATGCCCGAGGCGACCAACCGGCCCGGGCTGATCGAGGAGTACACCGGGACCACCGGCGCCGTTCTCGGCGGACGCAGCGGGTGGGACGCTTTCCCCGATCCGGGCGGCGTGTACGGCGGTGCCTGGAGCGGGCCGATCTTCGTGCTCACTCATCACCCGGAGGATGCCGAGCCCGCCGAGGGCGTCACCTTCCTCGACTGCGACGTCGCCGAGGCGGTGGCGATCGCCCGGCGCGCGGCGGGTGGCAAGAACGTCGAAGTCCTGTCGCCGACCATCGGACGCCAGCTTCTCGACCGCGGCCTGCTCGACGAGATCGACCTGCACATCCTGCCCGTGCTGCTGGGTGACGGCGTCCGGCTCTACGACAACCCCGGCGGGTCGCCGGTGCCGCTCACGCTGGTCAACGGCGAGCCGCTGGCGGAGGTGAACGTCCGCTATCACCCGGTCCGGTCGCGCACGACGTGACCGCCGTCCGGGTCAGTCGTCGCCGGGCGTGCTGAGCGCCGGGTCGTCGGTGTCCCGTCCGATCCGGCCGGGCAGCAGCATGCCGCCGGCGTACGCGCCCACCAGCAGGGCGCCCCAGATGTAGGCCGCCAGGTCGCCGCCGACCAGGAACGGGAAGTTCCAGACCGAGATGCCGAGCACGAGCAGCAGGCCGACCCCGCCCAGCACGGACGCGACCGTCACCGGTCCGGTCGGGGCCGCCTTCGCCACCCCCTTCAGCTTCGAGCCGTAGGTGACCACGGCGAAGCTGGTCAGCGTCATCATCACGATCACGCCCAGCGCGCCCGCGCCCGAGTACCAGGTGTAGATCTGCATCACCGGATCGAGTTGCACCAGGGCCGAGACGACCACGATCGCCGAGGTGATCCCGCTCACCCAGAAGGACGCCTTCGACGGCGCCCGGTGCCGGGGATGCACCTCGGCGAGGGGAGCCGGCAGCACGCCCCGCTGGCCCAGCGTGAACAGGTAGCGGGTGACGATGTTGTGGAAGGCCAGCATGCAGGCGAACATGCTGGAGACCACCAGCACCTGGACGATGTCGGCCATGATCGGCGCGACCACCTCGCCGGCCAGGCCGATCACCACGTGGTCGGGGCTGTCGGTCGCGGCCTGTACCGCCGTCCCCGCGCCGATGCCCGAGATCACCAGCCACGCCGACACGGTGTACAGGATGCCGACGCCGAGCACCGCGATGTAGGTCGCCCGCGGCACGGTGCGGTCGGGGTCGCGGGCCTCGTTGCGGAACACTGCGGTCGCCTCGAAGCCGAAGAAGCCGAGGAAGGCGAACAGCAGGCCGAGGCCGGGCGCGCCGGACATCGCCTCGGCCGGGCTGAACGTACGCCCGACGAGTTCGCGCCCGGAGAACAGGACGCCGAGATCGATCGCCACCACGGCGACCACCTCGAGCACCAGGACGACGCCGAGCACCTTCGCCGAGAGGTCGATGTCGCGGAACCCCAGCAGCCCGACGACCACCAGCATCACGCCCGAGATCAGCCACCAGGGCAGGCTCACCCCCGTCCAGAGCTCGATCAGGTTGCCGGTCTGGACGCCGAGGTAGCAGGTCATCGACACCGTCAGCAGCACGTACGACAGCAGCGCGATGGACGCCGCGCCGAGCCCGGCGCGATGCCCGAGGCCGCGGTCGATGTAGGAGTAGAAGGCGCCGGCGTCCGGCACGTGCGGCGTCATCCAGGAGAAGCCGACCGCGAACAGCAGCAGGATCACGGTGGCGACCGCGATCATCAGCGGGGCCCCGATCGAGCCGGAGACGCTGATGATGATCGGGAAGTTGGCCGCGACGACGGTGATCGGGGCGGCGGCCGCGATCACCATGAAGACGATCGCGGTGACGCCGAGTCCACGGTGCAGGTCGGTGCCCGGCGCGGTCGATCGCTCGGGAATTGTGCTCATGGTTGTGCCTCTCGTCAGCCGCGGCGGATGGCGACGGCCGTGCCGTGGGCCGGCAGGTCCTCGGCCGCGGACAGGGTCTCGATGTGGGTCGCCACCTCGGCCAGCCCGGCCTCGTCGTACTCGATCAGGTGGACGCCGCGCAGGAACGTCTGCACGGACAGGCCGCTGGAGTGGGCGGCCGCGCCGCCGGTGGGCAGCACGTGGTTGGAGCCCGCGCAGTAGTCGCCGAGCGCCACCGGCGCGTGGCCGCCGACGAAGATGGCGCCGGCGTTGGTCACCCGGCGGGCCACGGCGGCGGCGTCGCGGGTGTGGATCTCGAGGTGTTCGGCCGCGTAGGCGTCGACCACCGACAGCCCGGTGTCGAGGTCGTCGACGATCAGGATCGCCGATTGCGGCCCGCCGAGCGCCCGGGTGATCCGCTCGGCGTGCTTGGCTGCCGGAACCTGAACTGCGAGCGCGTCGACGACGGCCGCGGCCAGGCCGGCCGAGGTGGTGACCAGCACCGAGCCGGCCATCACGTCGTGTTCGGCCTGGCTGATCAGGTCGGCGGCCACCCACGCCGGGTCGGCGCTGTCGTCGGCCAGGATCGCGATCTCGGTCGGGCCCGCCTCGGAGTCGATCCCGATGACGCCGCGCAGCGCGCGCTTGGCGGCCGCCACCCAGATGTTGCCCGGCCCGGTGACCATGACGACCGGGCGGCAGAGCCAGCCGCCGTCGGCGTCCCGGACGCCGTGGGCGAGGGCGGCGATCGCCTGGGCGCCGCCGACCGCGTGCACCTCGTCGACGCCGAGCAGTGCGGCGGCGGCCAGGATGGCCGGGTGCGGCCAGCCGTCGTTGCCCGCCTGTGGGGGCGAGGCGATGGCGAGCGAGCCGACGCCTGCCTCCTGGGCGGCGACCACGTTCATCACCACCGAGCTGGGGTAGACGGCGGCCGGGCACGTAGAGGCCGACCCGGGCGACCGGGATCCAGCGCTCGACGACCCGCGCGCCGTCACCCAGCACCGTGGTGTGCTCGGTGCGCCGCTGATCGCGGTGGACCAGCCGGGCCCGCCGGATGGATTCCTCCAGCGCCGCCCGGACGCCGGCGTCCAGGTCGTCGAGGGCCGCGGCGAGCACCTCGGCCGGAACCCGCAGCGCGGGCGGCCGGACGCCGTCGAACGCCTCGGCGTACTCGTCCAGGGCTGCGACACCCCGGGTGCGCACGGCGTCGATGATCGGCTGCACCGTGGCCAGCGCGGCGTCGATGTCGAGCTCGGCGCGCGGAACGACGTCGGCGAGCTCGAACTGCGTGCCGCGCAGATCGCGGACCGTGATCATGGCGGGCTCCTTCCGGGTAGGGCCGGCCGGAATCCTCCGTCCGTCCAGAATTTCTGATCAAGTGTTCAGGTTGATCAAATGTTCAGGCTGCTGACGGCGAGTGTCAAGACCTGTAATGATTCGTTAATGGGACGTGACGGCTCCTCCACCCGGCGCAACGTGCTGGACGCGGTGGGCCGGATCGTCACCGCCCGCGGCATCGAGGGCATCCGGATCCGCGAGATCGCGGCCGAGGCCGAACTGTCGCCCGGTGCCGTCCTGTACCACTTCCCCGACCACGCCGAACTCCTGCACGCCGTCCACGCCGACACCGTCCGGTGCTACGTCGAGGGCCGGATCGGGGCGGCCCGGGCACCCGACAGCGACCCGGTCGGACGGCTGCTCGCCGTGCTCCGCGCGGGCGTCCCGCCGTGGGCGAACGAGCACGTCATCCGGCTGTTGTACGAGATGCACGGGCTGGCCCGGCGGAGCCCGCGGCACGCCGAGCTGCTCACCCAGCTGTGGCGGGACGAGCATGCGCTCTACGTCGACATCATCGACGACGGGGTGGCGCAGGGGGTCTTCGCCCTGGACGACGCGACGCCGGAGGTGGCCGCCGGCCTGCTGGCCCTCGAGGACGGGCTGGTGCTGCACCGGATCAGCAACAACACCCAGATGCCCAGCGAGCGGGTGGTCGCGGTCTTCGCCCGGGTCGCGGCCGAGCAGTTGCGTTGTCCCGGGATCGTGGCCGCCGCCGGCTGACCGCTACCGGCCGAGCCCGTCCACCTGACCGCTGATGGCGGCGATCTGGTCCGGGGAGACCCGGCAGCAGCCGCCCAGGCCGCGCACCCCGGCGGCGGCCCAGGTCCGGGCCGCCCCGACGCCGACCACGGGCGTCCCTCGCCAGCGCCGGGCGCCGGCGTCCCACGCCTCGCCGCTGTTGGGGTAGAACAGCACCGGACGGCGGCCGTCCACCGCCGCCACCACGGCGGCGGCCTCCCGCGGGTCGCAGCAGTTCGCCCCGAGCGCGACCACCTCCGGCACCTCGGCCGCGATCGCGTAGGCCTCGGACGCCGGTTCGCCCAGCCGCGTCCGGTCGCCGACGGTGGTCAGGCTGATCCAGGCGGGCACGCCGAGGGCCGCGAGCTCGAGGGCCAGCGCCTCGGTCTCGGCCAGCGACGGGATCGTCTCGCAGGCCAGCAGGTCCGCACCGGCCTCGGCCAGGATCGCCAGCCGCGGGCGATGCCAGGCGCGCAACTCGGCGACGCTCAACCCGTAGTCACCGCGGTATTCGGAACCGTCGGCGAGGGTCGCTCCGTAGGGGCCGACGGAGGCGGCCACCCAGCGGGGGCCGGCGAACCGCTCGGCGGCCTCCCGGGCCAGCCGCACGCTGCGCCGCAACGCCTCGCGCGCCTCGGCACGATCCCGTCCGGCGGCCAGGAAGCCCGACTCGCTGACCTGGTACGAGGCGGTGGTGGCCACCTCGGCGCCGGCGGCGAAGAAGTCCGCGTGGGTGGCGCGGATCTCGTCCGGATCGTCGAGCAGCAGCCGGGCCGACCACAGGGCGTCCGACAGGTCGTGCCCGCGGGCCTCCAGCCGGGTGGCCAGGCCGCCGTCCAGCACGACGGGGCGAGCGGAGAGGGCGGTGCCGAACAGCATGCGGCCAAGTATTGCCGCATTCGCCCGGATTCCCCGGCACCCGATCGGTGATGCCACGGCGTGCAAGAATGGCCGGGCTCCCTGGGGAGTTCATTGTCACCCCCGTTCACGAAAGGTGAACTCTTGTCTGTTCGCACGTTCCGTTCCCTGGCGTTGGCCACCGTGGCCGCCGCCGTCGCCCTGGCCGGCTGCACCGCCGGGGCCGCCGACCCCAAGCCGACCGTCGACGAGGCGCTCAATGCCGTCGGCACGCAGCAGCAGGCCACCGTCACGGTCAAGGTCGACACCACCTCCGAAGACCTGAGCAAGCTGGTCGAGGCGTCCCAGTCGGGCGGCTCCCAGTCCGACGCCGCCACGGCCTCGGCGCTCAGGCTGATTCCCAAGATCAGCTTCACCTCCGCGACCCGGGCCCGGGAGGGCACCCTGCAGCAGGCGACCACGCTCGACAAGATGGACCTCGCGATCAAGCTGGCCGTGGGTGACAAGCCCGTCGAATTCGTGGTCGTCAACGGCAAGGGCTTCCTGCGCGCGGACGTCGACGGCATCGGCCAGGAGTCCGGCCTGTTCACCGGCATGCAGGTGCGGCTGATGCTCGACAGCCTGCCCGACGCCAAGTCCTGGATGACCGACCTGGTCGACGGCAAGTGGATGCAGCTGGACGAGGCCAGCATGGCCAGGCTGATCGCCCAGGCCACTCAGGCCCAGTCGACCGCCTCGCCGCAGGCGATCAATCCCGCGGCCTTCGCCGAACTGCTCAGCAAGAACTCCCAGGTGACCAAGGTCGACGACAAGACCTTCAAGGTGGTCACCGACGCCAAGGCGCTGATCCAGGGAATGGCCGACGCCAGCCCCGACGATCAGTTCACCAACGAGCAGGCGGCCGAGACGATCGGCAAGCTGAACGACGGCGCCAACCTCGACACCACCCTGACCATCGAGTCCGGCAAGGTGACCAGTGCCAGGTTCGACGTCGCCGACATCCTGCGCACCTGGTTCAAGCCGGAGGAGGGCACCAAGGGTGACGCGACCCGCCGCATCCAGGCGACCGAGTTCAAGCTGGACGCCGTCATGGAGTTGAGCGACCGGGCCGAGATCACCGAGCCCACCGGGGCCACGACGATTCCGGCGGCCGACATCGAGCAGCTGACGAAGTCGCTCAACCCGCCGCGCTGACGATCAGCGCAGGTCAGGGCCGGCGGGGGTCTTCCCCTCGCCGGCCTTTTCCTTGGGCGGCTTCGGGTTGCGCGGCAGGCCGAGCGCGTAGCCGCAGACCACGCCGGCCAACAGCGTGATGGCGGCGCCGCCGATCATGCTGCCGACCGGGTTGACGAACTCCCGGGTGCGCATGGCGTCGAGCGCCACGAACTGGCGCCACACCTCCCATCCGGCGCCCCACAGCACCCAGATCGCACACGCCAGGACGGCGGCCGCGACGATCAGCAGGATCTTGGCGAGCAGCTTCATGGCGGCATCGTAGGCGATTCGACCCTCACGGTGCGGGTGCGGTACAACCGCAGGCATGGACGCCGAGGACGCACGCTGGCTGGTCGGCGCCGACGCGGCGGCCGAACTGGCCCGGCTGGCCGACGAGCCCGACCCCTCCTCGCTGGCGGCGGGGGAGCGGCTGCGGCGGCGATTGCCGCCCGGGCGGGCCGCGGCGGTGAGCTCCCAGGTCGCGCTGCGCCGCCGGGCGGTGGCCAAGTTCGGCGACCGGGCGGCCCGGCTGTTCTTCACCCCGGACGGCCTGGAGCAGGCCAGCCGTCCCGAGGTCGCTCGGTGGCGGGCGGACCGGTTCGCCGCGGCCGGGGTGCGCCGGGTGGTCGATCTCGGCTGCGGCATCGGCACGGACGCCCTGGCGCTGGCCGAGCGGGGCGTGCCGGTGGACGCGGTCGAGCGGGATCCGGTCACGGCCGTGCTGGCCGCGGCCAACCTCGGCGATCGTGGACGGGTGCACGCGGGGACCGCGGAGGAGCTCTGGCCGGCCCTGGCGGGGGACGGCGCCGGGGTGTTCTGCGACCCGGCGCGGCGGACCTCGTCCGGACGCAGCTGGCGGGTGGAGGACCTGAGCCCGTCGTGGGAGTTCGTCCGGGAGCTGCTGGCCGGGGACGCCCCCGCCGCGGTGAAGCTCGGACCCGGGCTGGCGCACCGGCTGATCCCGGACGGCGTGGCCGCCACCTGGGTCTCGCACCGCGGCGACCTGGTCGAACTGTCGCTGTGGTCCGGGGCGTGGGCGGCCGGACGGCAGGCCGTGCTGCTGCCCGGGGGGCACGTGCTGGCCGCGGGCGACGCGGCCGCCGTCCCCGCCGCGGGCCCGGTCGGACGGTTCGTCCACGAGCCCGACCCGGCGGTCGTCCGGGCCGGCGCCGTCGGTGCACTGGCGAGGCTGCTCGATGCCCGTCCGGTCGGCGACGGGATCGCCTACCTGACCTCCGCCGAGGCCCGTCCGACCCCGTTCGCGACCTCCTTCGAGGTGCTCGACGTCCTGGATGCCGGTGAGAAGGCGCTGCGGTCCTGGGTCCGCCGGGAGCGGATCGGCACCCTCGAGATCAAGAAGCGCGGCGTGGACGTCGACCCGGCCGCGCTGCGCCGCCGGCTCAAGCCGTCCGGGACGGGTAGCGCGACCCTGATGCTCACCCCGACCCCGGACGGCGCCCGGGCGCTCGTCGTCCGCCGGCTACCGCGTGCCGACTAGGCCGTTCGGTCGAGATCCCGGGTCGAGCCCGGGATGACGTACCCCACCGTCATCCCGGGTCGAGCCGGGACGACGGGAGCAGGTGCCCCACCGTCATCCCGGCGAATGCCGGGATCTCCGTAGCTCGACCGAGCATCAGTTGCGAGGTCCCGGGTCGAGCCCGGGACGACGGGAACGCGTACCCAACCGTCATCCCGGGTCGATCCCGGGACGACGGGGGCAGGTACTCCACCGTCATCCCGGCGAATGCCGGGATCTCCGCAGCAGCAGTCGCGAGATCCCGGGGATCGGCTCAGCCGATGCTGAACACCGCGCCCCGGCGGGCGTACTCGGCCGACTCGGCCTCCAGGTAGTCGACGGCGGTCAGCACCAGCGGGGCCAGTTCGCGCTCCAGGGTCTGCGAGCGGAACAGGACGCCGATGGTCACCTCGTGCGGCGGCCGGAAGGTCACCTCGACCGGGTCGCCGCGGCGGATCACCCCGGGTTTCACCACCGACAGGTAGGCGCCCGGCCGGGCCGCCCGGGTGAACGTCTTCAGCCAGCCGCGCTCGTCGATCCAGGCGCGGAACGTGTTGCACGGGATCCGCGGGCAGGTGACCCGCAGTTCGACGGCGTCCGCACCGGTCCCGATCCGCCAACGCTCGCCGATCAGCGCGCCGGTGACGTCGACGCCGCCCGTGGTCAGGTTCTCCCCGAAGCTGCCGTCGGCGAACTCGCGGCCGACCAACGCGCCGAGGTGGTCGAGGTCCTCGCGGGCGCAGGCGTAGACCGCCTGCGCGTCGCCGCCGTGGTGCCGGCCGTCGCCGATGAAGTCGCCGGCCAGCCCGCCGCGATCCTCCGGCGCGAGGCTCCGGGTCAGCTCGCGCGGGCCGGGGGCGGCCACCACCGCCGAAGCCACCGGACGCTTGTCGATGCCGGTCAGGTTGACCGGCTTCCCACGGTCGACGGCGGCCCGGCCCAGGTTGACCGAGAGCACCGAAGCGATCACTGGGACGCCCGCGCCACGAAGGGCTCGTCGTCCCCGGTGCGCGGCCGGACGCCGATCGCCCAGCCGTGCGGCAGCACCGCCTCGTCGCACCCGGGACTGGCCAGTAGCACGTCGCCCCGGGGCAGCGGCGCCGGCTCGTCGCCGATGTTCAGCGCCAACTCCAGCACCTCGTCCGGTCCGGCCACCAGCACCACGACCGACTCGTTGGTCAGATCCCGGGTGCTGGGCACCCCGTCGACGATCCAGGGGTACTGGCGGCGCAGGCCGAGCAGCCGCTGGTAGAGCACGAAGGTGTCGGCGCCGAACGGCAGCAACCCGTCCGGGGTCGGCGGGAACGGGGGCCGGACGGCGTTGTCGCCGCCGACCTGGTCGAGCTTGATCCCCTCGAAGCGCTGTTCGTCGCCGGCGTAGATCGACGGGATGCCGGGCAGCAGGGTCAGCAGCACCGCGGCGTGCTCGACGTGCCGGCGGTCGTCCAGCTTGGACGAGATCCGGGTGACGTCGTGGTTCGAGATGAAGATCTGCGGCCGGAACGACTCGCAGAACCGGCGATGGCGCTGCAGCGACCAGTCCAGGTTCCAGAAGTTGGTGGTGTTCATCGACTCCCAGATGGCGTGCCACAGCTCGTACTGGGTGACCGAGTCGAGGCCCGACTCGGCGACGAACTCGTCCTTGTCGCCGTGGATCACCTCGCCCAGCAGCCAGCTGTCCGGGAACCGCTGCTTGACCCGCTCCGCGATCGGACGCCAGGCGGCGGCACCCGGGGCGTAGGCGGCGTCCAGCCGCCAGCCGTCCACGCCGCGCTCCAGCCAGTGGCACATGATGTCGACGACGAAGTCCTGCACGCCGGCGTTGGCGAAGTTGAGTTCCACCAGCGGTTCGTGGCCCTCGAACACCCGCGGATAGCCGTCCACCCACCGCAGCCAGTCGCCCTCGGGGGTGTCCGGGCCGGCCCCGATCGCCCGCTGGACGATCGGATGTTCCCGGGCCAGGTGGTTGAACACCCCGTCCAGCAGGACCCGGATGCCGCGCTCCTTCGCCTTCCACATCAGTTCGCCGAAGTCGCCGTCGTCGCCCAGCCGGGAGTCGATCGCGTAGTGGTCGAGGGTGTCGTAGCCGTGGCTGGCCGAGGCGAAGATCGGGTTCAGCAGCATGCCGTTGCAGCCCAGCTCGAGCAGATAGTCCAGCCAGTTCGTCAACTGCCCCAGCCGATGCCGCACGTCGTGCACCGCCGAGTCTTCGGCGTTCACGAAACCGAGCGGGTAGCAGTGCCACCAGATGACGTGCGCGGTCCAGTCCATCCGTCTCCCTAGGGTCGGGACGGATTCTAGTGCCCCGGGCCCCGAGAGCGGTTCGAGGCCGGATCCACCGGCGGGTCAGGTCGGCGCCACTCCACCAATCCGACCAGGTTGTCCTCGCAGTCCCGGACGAACGCCTGCCACTCCTGGGCGCCCGAGGGCCCGAGGCTGTCGTCGGCGTGGGTGAAGATCAGGTGCGGCTCCGAGACCACCTCGACACCGGCGTCCGAGAGCCGCCGCAGGGTGGCCGCGACGTCGTCCACCCGCAGGTAGAGCAGGGCGGACGGCGCGTTGACGTCCAGCAGCAGCCGGGTCCCGTCCAGGTCGAAGAACAGCAGGCCGGGCGGATCGAACCGTCCCGTGGGCGCGGCGCCGAGCAGCAGCGAGTAGAACGCCGCGGCGCGATCCAGGTCGGTTGCCCGCTGAGCCACCTGAACCAGCCTCATCGCCGCACCTCCCGGATCGCGCCCACTGTAGCCGCCGGCCCGCTCCCGGGGTACGGGTGGCGTCCCCAAGTGTGGATGCCACCCCGGCGGTTGCCGGCCGCTGTCAGCATGGAACCGTGCAACGCTCCGTCTACGCCCACCTGTCCGCCACCGTCGAGGCCCCTGCCGAGGTGGTGCTCGCCCTGGCCGTCGCCGACGGCGCACCACGCCGGGAGGAACTCACGATCACCCTGGACGGGGCCGCCGTCGAGGCCCGCGAGATCGCCGCCCCGCACGGCGGCCGGCTGCACCTGCTGACCGGCCTGCGGCCGGGAACGCTGGAGGTGGACTACCGGGCCACGGTGGACGGCATCGCCGACCCGGAGCCGCCCGGCGACCTGCACCGGATCGAGTACGCCCGGCCGAGCCGCTACTGCGACTCCGACAAGCTGCTCCCGGTCGCCCAGGCCGAGTTCGCCGGACTGGACGGCAAGGAGCTGCTGGACGCCGTGTCCAGCTGGGTCGGCGCCCACCTGAGCTACGTCTCGGGGGCGTCCAAACCCACCGACGGCGCCGTGGACACCTACCTCTCCCGGCAGGGGGTGTGCCGCGACTACGCCCACCTGGTGATCGCCCTGCTGCGCGGGTTGAACGTGCCGGCCCGGCTGGCCGCCGTCTACGCGCCCGGCCTGGATCCGATGGACTTCCATGCCGTCGCCGAGGCGTACATCGACGGCGCCTGGTGGGTGGTGGACGCCACTGCGCTGGCGCCGCGTCCCAGCCTGTTGCGGATCGCCACCGGCCGCGACGCCGCCGACACCGCCTTCCTGAGCACGCTGTCCGGCGCGCTCAGCCTGCAGTCGGTCGCGGTGACCGCCACCGTGGACGCGCTGCCGGACGACGACCTGACCCTGCTCACCGCCCTGCGATGACCCTGCTGTACGACCCCGACTGCGGGTTCTGCACCGCCAGCGCCGCCTGGCTCGGCCGGCGGCGGCTCGGGGCCGCCATCGAACCCATGCGGGGCGCCGTCCTGGCGGCGCTCGGGGTGGACGCGGAGCGGGCCGCACGCGAGATCCCGTTCGTGGAGGCGTCCGGCCGGGTGAGCTACGGGCACGCCGCGATCGGCCGGGCGCTGGCCACCGGCGGTCCCGGCTGGCGGCTGGCCGGCTGGCTGCTGCTGCACCCGCCGACCTCCTGGCTGGCCCGTGCGGGCTACGCCGCGATCGCCCGCAACCGGCACCGGTTACCGGGCTCGTCGGCCGCCTGCCGGCTCGACCCCGGCGAGCCCGCCGACAACTGACCGGACGCGCGGGCGCGGCTCGCGGACACGCGGCGTCCCGCCATTAGATTGACGTGCATGACCGCCGAGAGCGAGGGTTACGCCGACTCCGACGACGTCCTGCCCGAGCAGACCTACGACGCGCAGCGGTACCCGGCGCGGCCGGCGAAACTGCGTCCGATGGCCCGGCGCCGGCGAGTGCCCGGGGTCGGCGCGCCGCCGTTCGCGCCGGACGGACGCAACCGCGCCTACGTGGACTGGCTGGCCGAGCAGTCGATGCTGGGCGACGCCACCACGCTCGCCCGGCAGCTGGCCGGTCAGCACACGATGTGGAGTAACCCGTACTCCACCCCCAATCCGCGGGCCGCGGTCGACCGCACGGCGGTCTGGTTCACCGCCTATCCGTTGTCGTTCATCACCGGTGACGGCCGCTCGTTCCTGGGTGCGCTGGGCGATGAACACCTGTGGAGCGCCTTCCAGGCGATCGGCATCGACGGCGTGCACACCGGCCCGGTGAAGCTGGCCGGCGGCATCATGGGCTGGGAGTTCACCGGCAGCGTGGACGGTCACTTCGACCGGATCAGCATGGCGATCGACCCGCTGTTCGGCACCGAGGACGAGTTCCGCGGTATGTGCGAGGTGGCCGCCCGGCACGGCGGCACCGTCATCGACGACATCGTCCCCGGCCACACCGGCAAGGGTGCCGACTTCCGGCTGGCCGTGCTGAACTACGACAGCTACCCGGGGATCTACCACCTGGTCGACATCCCGCCCGAGGCCTGGCATCTGCTGCCCGAGGTGCCCGAGGGCCGCGATTCGGTGAACCTCAACCCGGCGCAGGAACATGCGCTGGCCGAGGCCGGCTACATCATCGGCGAGTTGCAGCGGGTGATCTTCTACGAACCGGGTGTGAAGGAGACCAACTGGTCGGCCACCCCGGCGATCTACGACCACACCGGGGTGCTGCGCCGCTGGGTCTACCTGCACTACTTCAAGGACGGGCAGCCGTCCATCAACTGGCTCGATCCGACGTTCGCCGGCATGCGGCTGGTGATGGGGGACGCGCTGCACGCCCTGCTCGACCTGGGCTCGGGCGGTCTGCGGCTGGACGCCAACGGCTTCCTCGGGGTGGAGAAGAACGTCACCGGCCCGGCCTGGTCCGAGGGGCATCCGCTGTCGCAGGCGGCCAACCAGCTGATCGGGTCGATGGTCCGCAAGGTCGGCGGGTTCACCTTCCAGGAACTGAACCTGGCCATCGACGACATCGCCGAGACCGGCGCGGTGGGGCCCGACCTGTCCTACGACTTCGTCACCCGGCCCGCCTACCAGGTGGCGCTGGCCACCGGCGACACCGAGTTCCTGCGGCTCACGCTGCGCGAGGCGATCCGGCTGGGCATCGACCAGGCGTCCCTGGTGCACGCCCTGCAGAACCACGACGAACTCACCTATGAACTGGTGCACTTCGCCGCCCGGCACGCCACCGACCACTACACGCTGGGCGGGGTGGAGTACACCGGTGCCGGCCTGGCCGAGCACGTCCGGCAGGTCATGCGGGACCGGCTGGCCGGGCCGGCCGCACCCTACAACGCCATCTTCACCCAGAACGGCATCGCCTCGACCACCGCGTCGGTGATCGCCGCCAGCCTCGGGTTCACCGACCTGACCACGCTGACCGGGGACGACATCGCCCGGATG
>JAGPGQ010000035.1 GCA_018055925.1 Micropruina sp. | reverse complement strand
CCCGGTACATCTCGTCCAGGGCCTCGTCGGTGAACCGGACGTCCTCCTCGGCCGCCGGCGACGCCAGCGCGAGGTCGGCCGCCGGCCGGTCCAGCCGGTCGATCCGGGCGTAGGCGAACAGCCGCTCGGAGTACGACTTGGACGCGCTCAGCACCGCCGGCAGGTGCGGCAGGCCGGCGCCCACCACGATCAGCGGCAGCCCCTGCTGGCCGAGCTCGTGACAGGCCGCGCACAGTGCGGACACGTCGTCGGCGCCCAGGTCCTGCATCTCGTCGATGAACACCGCGACGCCCTTGCCCTTGTCGGCGCCCAGTCCGGCGACGTCGCTGAGCAGTTCGACCAGGTCGATCTCGATGTCGCCGGAATCGGCCCGCCCGGTGACGGTGGGCGCGCTGATGCCGGAATTCCACCGGTCGTAGGCCTTCGTGTTGGCCGGCGCCGCCCGTTCGACGAACGCCTTCAGCGTCGACAGCACGCCGGTCGGGTCCGGGTGCCCGAGTTCGCGGATCGCCATGTGCAGCGCGGCGCCCAGTGGACGGCGGATGGTCTGCTCCGGGCGTGCCTCGAGCTTGCCGGTGCCCCAGCCGGCGCGCACCGCCTGCGAACGCATGGCGTTCAGCAGCACCGTCTTGCCGACCCCGCGCAGCCCGACCAGGACGATCGAACGCTCCGGCCGGCCCCGGGCCACCCGTTCCAGGACGAAGCGGAACGCCTCCAGCTGGGCGTCCCGGCCCGCGAGTTCGGGCGGACGCTGCCCGGCGCCGGGCGCGTACGGGTTTCGGATCGGATCCACGATCGGACTGTATTGCGATATCTAGCCGGAACCGCAGATTGGTTGAGAGTGTCGCAGATCGCCCTCAACCAACCGCCCGGCGAGCGCCTCGGTGGGGAGGCGGGACGGACGCTGCCCGCGCCTGGGCCAGCAACCCGCCGACGACCAGCTGGACGGCGGGGGACTGCTCCACCGCCCGGCACACCATGGCGTAGACGGTCCGGATCGGGGTCGGATTGACCAGCGGCACCGTCCAGACGCCCGGGGGCAGGTCGATCGTGCACAGCCGGGGCATCACCGCGATGCCGATTCCCGCGGCGACGAAGGCGATCGCCGTCGGATGGTTCGCGGTGCGCACGGAGTAGGGCGGAGCGAAACCGGCCGACAGCGCCGCCCGGTGCAGGTTGATCACGCACCACGACTCCTCCGAGTCGTGCGCGATCCAGCGCTCGTCCGCCAGCTCGGCCATCTCGACCTCGGCCCGGTCGGCGAACCGGTGGCCGGGCGGGAGGACCGCGACGTACGGCTCGTCCATCAGGTGATGGACGCTGAAGCCGGCCGGCGGGGTGAAGGCCGGGGACTCGACCAGCACCTCGACGTCGGCGCGCCGGCCCTCGGTCGAGGGCAGGTCCTGGACCCGCAGGTCGAGCCGCAGCCGCGGGTGCTCGTCCAGCACCCGGCGCACGACGCCGGGGATCCAGGCCATGGCGGCGGAGGTGAAGTACGCCATGCTCAGCGAGCCGGCCCGGCCCTCGCGCAGGTCGGAGACCTTCGCCTCGACCTCGGTGAGTTCGCCGAACAGCTCGTCGGTCGCGGACGCCAACTCCAGGCCGGCATCGGTCGGTGCGATGCCCCGTCCGGCCTTGCTCAGCAACACCAGTCCGGTCTCGCGAGCGAGCGCCGCCACCTGCTGGCTGACCGCCGACGGGGTGTAGCCGAGGTTGGCGGCGGCGGCCTGGATCGACCCGGCCGCCACCACCGCCCGGTACACCCGGAGTCGCTGAAGATCCATCATGCGGTCCAATGTAATCAGCGCGGCGAATGAATCGGCGGCGAATCGTCAGTCGCGCTTCACGGTCCGGTCAGCTGGCTCAGGTGCCGGAGTTCGGCGATCTGCCGGCGGTAGCTGGCGGCGGCCTCGGATTCCGCGTCCGCGCCGAAGGGTGCCCGGGGCAGTGCGCGGGTGCGCCGGTGGGTGACCTCCAGCAGCCACACGGCCGGGACGAAGATCGCCGCGGCGATCATGAACTCGATGCCGATCATGGTGGGGCCCCTCTCCTGTCGATGAGCCCAGCCTCCTCCGCCACATGCATTAGCACAAGCGCGGATTCCTTCACTATCGTGAAGCGACTCTGAAGTAATTTCCCCCGGGCTCGCCGTGCTCTTTCTGCGCTCGCGACGTTCGGCGAGCGCGAAGTCGTAGGGGATCGCCCGGGGCGGCGCGGGGGCGCGGCTATCGACCCCGGACGTCCCGTGGGTGGAGGATGGGCACGCGGGCACCGAGGCCCGCGGAGAGGAGCCCGGACGCCACACTCCCCTGTCCACCGGACGCCAGGCTCCCATTCCCGGAGCAAGCCAGCCCAGAGTCCGCCCAGCTCTTTGACCTACGGTTACGTAACCGATAAGTTAGCCAACCGTACGAAGAGTTGCCCGGCCCGTGCGAACCGAAAGGATCCGACGTGTCCGACCCCGCTGTGGATGACTTCGTCCAACTCCTGACCCCGGACGGCGAACGCGTTCCACACCCCGACTTCAGCTTCGACGGCGACGACGCGACCGTCGCCGGCTTCCTGCGCGAGATGGTGCTGGCGCGCCGGTTCGACAGCGAGTCGACCGCCCTGCAGCGCAAGGGCGAGCTCGGCTTGTGGCCGCCGGCGCTCGGGCAGGAGGCCGCGCAGGTCGGGTCGGTGACCGCCACCCACGACCTGGACTACCTGTTCCCGTCGTACCGCGAGCACGCGGTCGCCCTGCATCTCGGGATCGATCCGGTCGAGATGCTGGGCACCTTCCGGGGCACGGCGATGGCGCCGTGGGCCGGCGGCGACACCCGGATGCATCCCTACAGCTTCGTGATCGGCACCCAGTCGCTGCACGCCGTCGGCTACGCCATGGGCATGCAGCGCGACGGGGTCGTGGGCAACGACGACCCCGCGGCCAACGGGGCCACCATGGTCTACTTCGGCGACGGCGCCACCAGCCAGGGCGATGTGAACGAGGCCTTCATCTTCGCCGCCTCCTACACCGCGCCGGTGGTCTTCTTCTGCCAGAACAACCAGTGGGCGATCTCCGAACCGATCGCCCTGCAGTCGAAGATCCCGCTGTACCGGCGGGCGTCCGGCTTCGGCTTCCCGGGCGTCCGGGTCGACGGCAACGACGTGCTGGCCGTCCATGCGGTCACCGACTGGGCGCTGCGCCGGGCGCGCAGCGGGGCGGGCCCCACCCTGATCGAGGCCTACACCTATCGGATGGGCGCGCACACCACGTCCGACGACCCGTCCAAGTACCGCAGCCGGGACGAGACGGACGCCTGGCGCGCGCGCGACCCGATCAGCCGGGTGCAGAGCTACCTGCTGGGCGCCGGCGCGATCGACCAGGCCTGGCTGGACGCGCTCGAGGCCGAGAGCGAGGAGCTGGCGGTCCGGATCCGCGAGGGCTGCCTGCGGCTGCGCGAGCCGAAGCTGGTGGAGTTCTTCGAGCACGTGGTGATCGATCCGGGCGAGGTACTCCTGGAACAGCGCGATGACTACTTGGAATACGAGGCCGGCTTCGCCGAGGACCCGGCCGCCGAGCACGCCCAGTCCCGGGTTCAGGAGGCGTTCTGATGGCCACGATGACCCTGGCGAAGGCGCTCAACGCCGGCCTGCGGCGCGCCCTCGAGGCCGACCCGAAGGTGCTCCTCGCCGGTGAGGACATCGGCAAGCTGGGCGGCGTCTTCCGGATCACCGAGCACCTGCAGCGCGACTTCGGGCCCGACCGGGTGGTCGACTCGCCGCTGGCCGAGTCGGGCATCCTCGGCACCGCCATCGGCCTGGCGCTGCGCGGCTATCGTCCGGTGGTCGAGATCCAGTTCGACGGGTTCGTCTACCCGGCGTTCGACCAGATCGTGTCGCAGCTGTCCCGGCTGCGCTTCCGGACCAACGGGCAGGTCGCGCTGCCGGTCGTCGTCCGGATCCCCTACGGCGGTGGCATCGGGGCCATCGAGCACCATTCGGAGTCGCCCGAGGCCTACTTCGCGCACACGCCGGGGCTCAAGGTGGTCACCTGCTCGAACCCGGTCGACGGCTACTGGATGATGCAGCAGGCGATCGCCTCGGACAACCCGATCATCTTCCTGGAACCGAAGCGGCGCTACCACGAGAAGGGCGAGGTCGACATCGAGGCCGAGCCGATGCCGCTGTTCCAGGCGCGGGTGGTCAAGCCGGGTGACGACCTTACCCTGATCACCTACGGCCCCATGGTGCGCACCTGCGTCGAGGTGGCTATCGCCGCGGGCGAGGAGGGTCACGACATCGAGGTGATCGACCTGCGCTCGCTCTCGCCGCTCGACCTGGGCACCGTGATCGAATCGGTCAACAAGACCGGACGCGCGATCGTGGTGCACGAGGCCGCGCTGACCCTCGGCATGGGCGCCGAACTGGCCGCCCGGCTGCAGCAGGAGTGCTTCTTCGAATTGCAGGCTCCGGTGCTGCGCGTCACCGGCTACGACATTCCCTACCCGCCCAGCCGGGTCGAGACGGCGTTCCTGCCCGACCTCGACCGGGTGCTCGACGCCGTCGACCGTTCGATGGCCTACTGAGGAGATTGCGATGAAGGAGTTCCGCCTACCCGATCCCGGTGAGGGGCTCGTCGAGGCCGACATCGTCCGCTGGCTGGTGACCGAGGGCGACGAGGTGAAGGTCAACGACATCCTGGTCGAGATCGAGACGTCGAAGTCCATCGTCGAACTGCCCTCGCCGTGGGCCGGGCGGATCGCCCGGCTGATGGTGGACGAGGGTGCGACGGTCGACGTCGGCACCCCGATCGTCCTGATCGAGGACGGTGTCGCCGCCGCCCCCGGGGGAGATCCCGGCGTTCGCCGGGATGACGGGGACGTTTACCGGGATGACGAAGGCGCTCGCCCCGCGGGGGACCCGCCATCCCCGGCTCGCCCCGGGACCCCCGAGGGCGCCGGCACCCAGGACTCGTCCCCGGCGCCCGTCGCGGCCGAGGCGGGTGCCGCCCCGAGCGCCGAGTCCGAGGCGTTCCTGGTCGGCTACGGCGTCAAGTCATCCTCGCTGGCCCGGCGTCCCCGCAAGACCCCCACCGGCATCGGCAAGCCGATCGGACCGGTCACCGACCAGGTGCACGACTCCTACGCCGCCGACCAGCCGGTCTCCCGGCCGATTGACCAGGCGACCACCACCGGGCCGCTGACGGCCGAGCCGACCGGCGAACCGCTGCCGCGTCCGGGCAAGGCGCCCCGGGGGCCGTCCACGTCCAAGCGGGCCCGGGCGAAGCCGCCGGTGCGCCGGTTGGCCCGCGACCTGGGCCTCGACCTCGACGCCGTGGACGGCACCGGCCCGAACGGGACGGTCACCGCCGAGGACGTGCTGAACGCCGCGGTCGCCGCCCGCGGGGTGCCGGCCGGCGCGCCGATCCCGGCGCCGACCGAACGGGTGCCGCTCAAGGGCGTGCGCCGCGAGATGGCCCGCACCATGGCCGAGTCCTACAAGGTGCCCACCGCCACGGTGATGATGCAGACCGACGTCACCGCCTCGATGGAGCTGGTCGAACGGCTCCGGGCGCGCCGCGAGTTCGCCGGGCTGCGGGTGTCGCCGCTGCTGATCTTCGCGAAGGCCGCCTGCCTGGCGATCGCCCGCAACCCCGACATCAACTCGACCCTGGACATGGCCGCCACCGAGATCGTCCGCAACGAGGACGTCAACCTCGGCATCGCCGCGGCCACCCCGCGCGGGCTGCTGGTGCCGAACATCAAGCGGGCCGACCAGATGAACCTGCTGCAGCTGGCCGAGGCGCTGCACAACATGGTGCAGGTGGCCAAGTCCGGCCGGGTCTCCCCCGAGGACATGCAGGGCGGCACCTTCACGATCACCAACGTGGGCGTGTTCGGCGTGGACGGCGGCACGCCGATCCTCAACCTGGGCGAGTCGGCGATCATGTGCCTGGGCACCATCGCGCGGCGTCCCTGGGTGATCGGCAAGGGTCCGGACGAGCAGATCGTGATCCGCTCGGTGTGCACCCTGTCGCTCACCTTCGACCATCGGCTGGTGGACGGCGAGCTGGCCTCCAAGTTCCTCAGCGACGTGGCCGACATCCTGGCCGACCCGGGCCTGGCGATGATGTTCTGAGCCCGGCCCGCCCTGCCGGCCAGTCATCCCGGGCTCTCAACCGCACGGCCGGAGAGATCCCGGCGTTCGCCGGGATGACGAGGGCGGTGAACGGTGGGGACGGTTCCTATTCCGGTTCAGGGACGAGGGCGGGGATGACGCGTTTCAGGTGGACGGAGTCCGGAGCCGCGGGCTGGGCTGGGCTGGGCGGGTTTCACCACGGCTGTCGGTGGTGAAACCCGCCCGCTATCACGTCAGCGGCCAGCCGGGGCCGGATACCGCGGCGGCAGCGGGGCGCCCGTCTCGACCAGGCTCTTCAGGCCGGCCAGCACGTAGGGCCAACCCGACCCGACGCTGGCCGAGGTCAGCGGGCTGTCGTCCAGCCCGTCGTGCACGACGCGCAGCAGCACCAGGCCGTCGCCGGCCTCGGTGAGCGTCCAGGTCACCCGGCTGGCGGGCTCGTCGACCAGGGCCTCGTCGTAGCGCACCCGCCAGGTGTGCACCAGCCGGTGCGGCGGGTCGAGCTGCTCGATCACGCCGTCGACCCCCAGGCTGCCGTCCGGAAGCACGGAACGGAACGGCTCTCCGGCGACCGGCGGGGTCTCGAACGAACTGCCGAAGAAATACTGCCGGGTGAATGCCGGGTCGATGATCGCCCGCCAGACCGTGGCGAGGTCACTGCGGATGTAGATCTGGTGGACATGGTTCGTGGCCATGGTGGCCTCCTCTTCGAGGCCGGCCTTGAGGCCGACCAGTGCGGTGGTGAACGGTTCCGCGTACCGGCTGATCCACCGGTCGGCGATCTGCGCGATAGGTACCGGATTGAGGAAATGCCGCTTGGTGCGGCCTTGCTTCAGGGTGGTCAGCAGTCCGGCCTCCTCGAGCACCGCCAGGTGCTTCATCACCCCGAAGCGGGTCATCGCCGGGAACCGCCCGGTGAGTTCGGTGAGCGTCTGCCCGTCGGTGGTCAGCAGGGCGTCGAGGATCGCCCGGCGGGTCTCGTCCGCCAGTGCCTTGAACACGTCGCCCTGCATGCCTCACACTATAGGTGACCAAATAGTCACCTATCAAGTGATGGCACCACCCGCTGCCCTCCCGTCAGTGGGTCTGACAGGCTGGGCACATGGCCCGTAGCGATGTGCTGATCACAGCCGACGACCTGGACGACGTGCTCACCGACGTGGACCTGCTGGACGTCCGGTGGCGATTGGGCGAACCGGGCGGGGCCGGACGCGATCGTTACCTCGAGGCCCACCTGCCCGGCGCCCGGTTCCTCGACTTGGAGGCGGTGCTCACCCGGCACGGCGAGCCCATCGAGGGCCGGCACCCGCTCCCGGACACGGCCACTCTGGCCCGCGGCCTGGGTGAGCTCGGGGTGGACGGCACCCGGCCGGTCGTGGTCTACGACGAGGCCGGTTCGTTCGCCGCCGCCCGCGCCTGGTGGGTGCTGCGCTGGGCCGGCCTGGAGGTGCGCGTGCTGGACGGCGGCATCGACGCGTGGACCGCGCAGAACCGCCCGATGACCAGCGGCGACGTCCTGGTGGAGCCGGTTCTGCTGCAGCTCGCGGCCGGGCAGCTGCCGACCATCGACGCCGACGGTGCGGCCGGCTTCGACGGCACCCTGATGGACGCCAGGGCGCCGGAGCGCTACCGCGGCGAGACCGAGCCGATCGACCCCGTCGCGGGACACATCCCGGGCGCGGTGAACGTTCCGGTCGCCGGCTTCTTCGCCGACGACGGCCGGCTGCCGGACGACGACGAACTGACCGCCCTGCTCGACCATCCCGGTCCGCTGGCCGCCTATTGCGGCTCGGGGGTGAGCGCCGCCCAACTGGTGCTGGCCGCCGCGGCGGTCGATCGCAGCGTGGCGCTGTATCCGGGCTCCTGGTCGGCCTGGAGCAACGACCCGGCCCGACCGGTCGCCATCGGCGGCGAGTCCCGATGAGCTACCCGACCACGGCGCACACCCTGCTGGACAACATCCGGCACAACCTCGACGGTGTGCGTGCCCGGGTCGGCGGACGACAGGTGCTGGCCGCGGTGAAGGCGGACGCCTACGGACACGGCGCGGTCCCGGTGGCCACCATGATCGAACGCACCGGCGCCGCCGACTGGCTGGGCGTGGCCACGGTCGAGGAGGGCGTCCGGCTGCGTGAGGCCGGGATCTCGCTGCCGATCCTGAAGCTCTCGCCGACCCGCGGGGCCAGTGACGTGCTGCGGGCGTTGACCTCCGCCCTGACGCTCACCGTGGTCGACGAGGCATCGGTCGACCAGACCGCCAGGGCGGCCGACCGGCTCGGCCTGGGCGGCGTCGGCGTCCACCTGAAGATCGACACCGGCATGCGCCGGGTGGGCGTGGAGCCGGCGGAGGCCCCGGCGCTCGCGGGCCGGATCGTGCGGTCACCCGGGTTGCGGCTGCAGGGGCTGTTCAGCCACCTGCCGGTCTCGGACACCCCCGACGGGGTGGCGTTCACCCGGACGCAGACCGTCCGCTTCGCCGAGGCGGTGGCCGCCGTCCAGGCCGCGGTGGGTCGGGTCGAACTCATCCATCTGGCCAACTCGGGGGCCGTCCTGGGGCACCCCGACACCTGGTTCGACCTGGTCCGCCCCGGCATCATGATCTACGGCAGCCTGCCCGACCCCGGCGCCGAACGGACCGTCGACCTGCGGCCCGGGCTGCGGCTCACCACCCGGGTCTCGTTCGTGAAACCCGTTGCCGAGGGCGAGACGGTCAGCTACGGACGCACCTGGACGGCGCCGCGGGACACCCGGATCGCCACCCTGCCCGTGGGCTACGGGGACGGCTACTCGCGACTGCTGTCGAACCGCGGCCGGGTGCTGATCGACGGCCGCGCCCACCCGATCGCCGGACGGGTCTGCATGGACCAGACGATGATCGACCTCGGGCCGGATTCCGACGTGAACGTGGGCGACCCGGTCGTGCTGATCGGACGCAGCGGCGACCACGAGATCACGGTCGCCGAGATCGCCGAGACGATGGGGACGATTCCCTACGAGGTCACCTGCCTGATCACCGGACGCGTCACCCGCGAGTACCGGTAACCGGCTCCACCAGGCATCCTCCGGCCCCGGCGGGAGTCGCCCGGTGGATGTCCGGCACCGCCAGCCCGGCGGACCGGGCCGCCATTCGGACGGCCCGGGCGACCCCCTCGGCATCCTCGGCGCGGACCAGCGCGATCGCGCTCCCCCCGAAGCCGCCGCCGGTCATCCGGGCACCGAGCGCGCCGGCCTCCCGGGCGGCGGCCACCGCCACGTCCAGCTCGATGCAGCTGACCTCGTAGTCGTCGCGCAGCGAGTCGTGCGAGGCATCCATCAGGGTCCCGGCCGCGGCCCAGTCGCCGCTCTCGGCCGCCGCCACGAATTCGGTGACCCGGCGGATCTCGGACACCACGTGACGCACCCGCCGCCGGGTCTCGTCGTCGTCCAGCCGGGCCAGCGCGTCGCCGGCAT
Source organism: Micropruina sp. (assembly GCA_018055925.1). Lineage (GTDB taxonomy): Bacteria > Actinomycetota > Actinomycetes > Propionibacteriales > Propionibacteriaceae > Micropruina. The sequence goes on along the minus strand of JAGPGQ010000035.1, from coordinate 11,069 downwards.
CGGTGACCTCGCGCAGGGTGGCCACGCCGAGCCGTTCCGCCGCCCGCTCGCAGCTGGCCCGGCGCTTGCCGTACTGACCGTCGGCCAGCGCATGGCTCGACCGGGTGTCGATCACCAGCAGGGCCAGCCCGGCGGCCTCGAGGTCGAACCCGACCTGCTCGACGGAGCCGTCCCGGCAGTCCAGCAGCAGGGCGTGGCCGGCCCGCGACCGTAGCGAGGCCGCCTGGTCCATGCCGCCGGTCGGCGCGCCGGCGACCTCGTTCTCGGCCCGCACGCACAGCGCGGCCAGCCGGGCCCGCGCGGCGTCGTCGGCGTCCAGGCGTTCGCCGGCGAGCTGTGCCAGGGCCAGTCCGACGGCGCATTCGACCGCGGCGGACGACGACAGCCCGGCCCCCAGCGGAACGCAGGAGGCGACGGCCAGGTCGAACCCGGGCACCTCGATGCCGTCCTGGCGCAAGGCCCAGGCCGGTCCGCCGCAGTAGGCGACCCAGCCGCTCACGCCACCGGGTCTCAGGCCGGCCAGCTCGCCCTCCCACACCGGGTCCGACCCGATGCCGGTGATCATCCGGACGCGGTCGTCGGCCCGCCGGGACGCCGCCACATAGGTGCGGTGCGGCAGCGCGATCGGCAGGCACAGGCCGCCGTTGTAGTCGGTGTGCTCGCCGATCAGATTCACCCGGCCCGGGGACGCCCAAACGCCGGCCGGTTCCGTGCCGAAGGCGTCGCGGAACAGCTCCCGGGCCGCCCGGACGCCGGTCTCGGACGGCCACGCCCGTTGCCATTCGCTCATCTCGTCGCTCCTTCGCGTTCGGCCGTTCCGCCCGCTACGGACTCGTGGCAGGCGTGACTTGAGGATGTGTCTACACGAGAAGAGTCTCCTCCTGTAAGTTGCGGTTCAGAGAGAGCGTCAGTCAGGACGCTCACATCTGAGTTGCAAGGGGGCGACTGAAGTTATGACTAAGAAGAGCCTTGCCTTGATGGCGGGCCTCGCTGCAAGCAGCCTGGTGCTGACCGGATGTCTTGGCGGCGGCGGCGCCGAACCCGCACCGGAAGAGACCGGGCCGGCCACCGCCAAGGAGACGGTGCAGATCATGTACGCGTTCTCCGGCGACCAGTCGACCGCGTTCCAGAAGGACATGAACGCCTGGGCCAGCACCCAGGGGATCAAGCTGGACTTCATCCAGTCGAACGAGTTCGAGGTGCAGATCACCGCGAAGATCCAGTCGGGCAACGCACCCGATATCGCGATCTTCCCGCAGCCCGGCATCCTCCGGCAGCTGGCCAGAGACGGCCAGGTGGCCGATCTGAGCACCCAGGTCGACCTGCCCAAGCTTGAGGCCGATGTCGTTTCGGGCTTCCTGGACGCCGCCACCGTGGACGGCAAGAAGTACGGCGCGCCGATGGCGATGAACGGCAAGTCGTTCTACTGGTACAACAAGCCCGCGTTCGAGAGCAAGGGCTACAAGGTGCCGACGACGCACCAGGAGCTGCTCACCCTGCTCGCCCAGATCAAGGCGGACGGCACCGCGCCGCTGTGCTACGGCATGGAGTCCGGGTCGGCGACCGGCTGGCCGGCCACCGACTGGATCGAGGACTACGTGCTGCAGACCTCCGGCACGGAGGTGTACGACAAGTGGGTCGCGGGCGAGATCAAGTTCGACAGCCCCGAGATCCGCAAGGCGTACGCGGTCTACGACGAGGTCCTGAAGACCGACGGCTACGTGTTCGGCGGCATCAAGAACGCCCCGTCCAACGCGTTCGCCCAGGCGCTGAACCCGATGTTCGAGTCGAAGCCGAAGTGCTACCTCGGCAAGCAGGGCAACTTCGTCACCCAGAAGGGATTCTTCCCCGATGACGTGTTCGAGAAGCTCGACACCCAGGTGGGCATGTTCGTCACCCCGACGGTGAACGGCGAGCACCCGGTGCTCGGCGGCGGCGACTTGGCCGCGGCGATGACCAAGAACGACACCAACGTCAAGAAGGTGATGGCGTTCATGACGTCGGATCCGACCTTCGGCGAGAACCAGGTGAAGACCGGAGCGTGGCTCTCCCCGCTCAAGTCCTTCCCGATGGACAAGTACCCGAACAAGGTCCTGCAGGACGTCGTGAAGTCGATCCAGGACGCCACCGTGTTCCGCTTCGACGGCTCCGACCAGATGCCGGGCGTGGTGGGCTCGGGCGCCTTCTGGACCGGAATGGTCGACTACACCAGTGGTCGTTCCAACCTCGACGACACCCTGAAGGGCATCGACGCCAAGTGGCCGGTTGAGTAACCGGACGTCAGATTCTCTGCCTGGCGGTGCTGCGGCCCGGCCGCAGCACCGCCAGGCGCGGACTTAGGAGAGAACCTCGTGGTAGAGAAACTGGGACTCACCCTGGGTGCGGTCCTCATCGGCGTCCTCGGCGCCGTCGCGCTCTTCTGGTTGCTGAACAAGGCCTGCGAGCTGCTTCCCCGCAAATGGGAGAACCGGCTGAAGCCCTATGCGCTCATTTTGCCGGCGTTCGCCGTCATCGGGATCTTCCTGCTGTACCCGGCCGTGGAGACGGTCATGTCGTCCTTCCGACGGGGCAGCTACGGACGATTGGGGCGCTGGGTCGGATTCGAGAATTATCAACGGCTGTTCAACGATCCCGATTTCATCAACACACTGATCAACAACGTCTTGTGGATCATCGTGGCACCCGCGGTCATCGTGGCCGGCGGCATGGCCGTCGCGGTGCTCGTGGACCGGCTCAAGCCGCACGCCGAGAAGATCTCCAAGTCGATCATCTTCCTGCCGATGGCGATCTCGATGGTCGGTGCCTCGACCATCTGGAACCTCGTCTTCGCCTGGAAGCCCGAGGGGCAGCCGCAGATCGGCCTGCTCAATCAGATCGTCGTCTGGATGGGCGGGGTGCCGCAGACCTGGCTCCAGATCGACATGTTCCGGTTCAACACGTTCCTGCTGATGGTGGTCTACATCTGGACGCAGGTCGGCTATTCGATGGTGCTGCTCAGTTCGGCGCTGAAGGGCGTTCCCGAGGACACGATCGAGGCGGGCCGGATCGACGGCGCGTCGGAGTCGAAGATCTTCTTCCGGATCATCCTGCCGCAGGCGTGGCCGACCGTCATCACGGTGTTCATCACGGTGCTCATCGGCGTGATGAAGGTCTTCGACATCGTCTATGCGATGACCAACGGCAATTACCGCACGAATGTGCTCGGCAATGCCTTCTACGGCGCATTGTTCAAGGCCGGTGACCCGGGTACCGCCTCGGCGATCGTGGTGATCCTGATCGTCGCGATCATTCCGGTCCTGATCTACCAGGTACGCCAATTCAGGATTCAGGAGGCCAACGCGTGAGCACCGTCACCGAACCGGTCAAGAAGAAGAAGGCGGCCGCGCACGTCGAGAGTTCCCGTTCCGTCGGATCGGGCAAGGGCCTGTGGGTCATCGAGGTCATCGTGGTGATCATGTGCCTGCTGTGGCTGATCCCCACCGTCGGCCTGTTCATCGCGTCGATCCGTCCGCGCAGCGAATCCAACTCGAACGGCTGGTGGAACATCTTCACCAACCCGACGCAGATCACCATCGACAACTACCGCGAGGTGCTCACCACCGGTGCGGTGCCGATGGGTCAGGCGTTCGTGAACTCGATCGCGGTCGCGGTGCCCGCCACCGTGATCCCGATCCTGATCGCGGCGTTCGCGGCCTACGTGTTCACGTTCATGCGGTTCCCCGGCCGGGATGCGCTGTTCATCCTGATCGTGGGCCTGCTGGTGGTGCCGAACCAGGTCGCGTTCGTCCCGCTGTCGATCATCTTCCAGCAGATGGGCATCAACGGGCAGTTCGCCACCGTGTGGCTGGCGCACGCCGGCTTCGGCATGCCGCTGGCGCTCTACATTCTGCGCAACTACATGGCCTCGCTGCCGAAATCCGTCGTGGAATCGGCGGAGATCGACGGGGCCTCGCACTGGAAGACGTTCTGGCAACTCATCATCCCGATGTCCACGCCGGCGCTGGCGTCCTTCGCGATCTTCCAGTTCCTCTGGGTGTGGAACGACCTGCTGGTGGCCCTGATCTTCCTCGGCCAGGGGGAGAACTCGGTGCTCACGATCGCCGTCGCCGGCCTGCTCGGCACCCGCGGCGAGAACTGGCACCTGGTCACGTCCGGCGCGTTCGTCTCGATGCTGATGCCGCTGATCGTCTTCTTCGCCCTGCAGCGCTACTTCGTCCGCGGCCTCACCTCGGGTGCGGTCAAGGGTTAGCGACGCATTGCCCGATACGCCGATCCGGTGGTGTGCCCGAGTCCCGGGTGCACCACCGGATCACGCGTCTCCTAACCGGCGATGCCGATCAGCTTGCGGGCGAACCAGGAGGACCAGTTGACGTCCGCGCTCTTGTGGTTGAGCGTCATCAGGTACCAGGACGTGTACTGCTCCAGGCCACCCTTGCTCATGGGCCAGGTGTAGATCACCAGGCACCCGCGGGAGCCCAGCGGAAGATGGTTCCGGTAGAGCTTCATCCCCTTGTAGGTGGACGATTGCCCGCCGCAGGCGGCGACCTTGATCGAGCCCTTGCGGGCGGCCTTCCGGTTGGCTTTCGCGATCTTCTTCCAGTCGGCCGCCAGCCGCTTCACCACGGAGGAGCCGGCGTACTTCTTGGCCTGCGTGACCTTGCCGGCCTTGGTCAGGGCCACCACCTTGGCGGCGGTTCCCTTGACGTCTCCGTAGATCGTCGTGGACGTGCGGACGACCCTCTTCTTCTTGGCGTTCCACGCGAAGGTGAGTTTCGCGCCGGCCGTGCCCCACAGGTTGTTGTCGCCCTTGAGCGGAGCCGCCACCAGATTCACCGTGATGACCCGCTTCTTGCTGATCGAGATGCGCCGGACGGACTGCCGTCCGGACTCGACCCCCACCGAGGCGGTGTTGAAGTGGCCGATGATGGCGCCGGTCGACGAGTAGAACACCAGGTGATCCGGCCAGCCGATCCCGCCCTGCGAGCACCAGAAGGCCGCCGCGGCCTCCCGGCCGCCGCCCGGGACGATCTGGCCCAGCTTCGACACCGGGTAGTTGAGCTGCACGTGATGGCCGGGGAGTTGCCCGTTCTTCAGCTTCCCGGCCGGGTTGCCGCACATCGACGGAACCGGCAGTTCCTTGAGCTGCCGCTTCGACGTCAACGCGGCCGCGTGCGCCGTCTGCCCGGTGATGACTCCGGTACTCAGGGCGGCCAGGGCGACCGCGGCCGCGATCGGGCGCAGGACCTTCGACTTCATGAATTTCTCCTTGTTGGCGGGGGCGACGGCGCGACTTCACCAGTCGAAGCTCAAGGCCGGCCAAAGACCGACTGGAGGAGGCCTCAAGGTTGCGCCCGGAATTCCCGTCCCCCGGGCGAGAGCCGGGCTCAGGCGCGCCGCAGCCGCAGCAGGGTGGCCTGTCCGGGTCGCAGGTCGGGAACCCGCAGCCCCACCTCGGTGAGCATCGCGCCCGGCAGGGTGATCCCGTCGCGCCACCACGCCCAGGACTGCGGCGAGCGCGGTTCGGGCCGGACGGCGGAGGCCACCCCCTCGGGCAGCAGTTCCGTCACCCGGTAGGCGGCGTCCGGGTCCAGCCCAGGCAAGGGCATGGCCGCGGTCGGCCGGACGGGGGACGTGGTCATCCGCACCAGGCCGAAGACGGCCTCCGCACGATCGTCCGAGACCACCCCGCGGACCCGCCAGCTGTCGTCGGGATGGTCCACATGGACGACCCGGCCGCCGTGCAGCAGCGGACGGAGCCGCTTGTGCAGGGCGATCCAGGCGGCCAGCTCCCGGCGTTCCCCGTCGCCGGCCTCCAGCAGGTTCCACTCGATGCCGAGATGGGAGAACAGCGCGGTCGCCGCCCGCAGGGTCAGGTTCAGGGTGCGACCCGTGGTGTGTGACGTGGTCGAGGCGATGTGCGAACCGACCAGTTCCGGCGGCAGCAGCAGGGCGGTGCCCGCCTCGATGTCCTGGCGCTCCAGCGGATCGATGCAGTCCGAGCCCCAGACCCGGACCGCGCGCTCCAGGATGCCGAGGTCGATCCGTCCGCCACCCCCGGCGCAGGACTCGATCTCCAGGGACGGCTGGACCGCCAGCAGGGCGTCCATCAGCCGGTAGGTGGCCAGGGTCTGCGCGTGGTAGGCGGGCCGTCCGGTCAGCGGGGAGACGGCCTCGGTGAGGTCGCGGTTGAAGTCCCACTTGATGTAGTCGACCGGGGTGGCCGCCAGCACCGCGAGCAGCTGGTCGCGCACGTGGGCGAACGCGTCCGGGTTGCTCAGGTCGAGCACCTGCTGGCTGCGTTCCTCCTGGGGCCGGTGGGTGCGCGGCGACAGGATCCACTCCGGGTGGGCGCGGGCCACGTCCGAGTCGGGGTTGACCATCTCGGGCTCGAACCACAACCCGAACTCCATGCCGCGGGCGTGCACCGCGTCGGCCAGCGGGGTGAGCCCGCCGGGCCAGACGTCGGGCGACACCACCCAGTCGCCCAGCCCCGACCGGTCGTCGCGCCGGGAGCCGAACCAACCGTCGTCGAGCACGAACCGTTCCGCGCCCACCTCGGCGGCGACGTCGACCAACGCCAGCAGCTGCTCCAGGGAATGGTCGAAGTACACCGCCTCCCAGGCGTTGAAGGTGACCGGACGCGGCGAGGCCGGATGGCCCGGACGGGCGCGCAGGTGGTCGTGGATCCGGGCGGACGCCTCGTCCAGTCCCGCACCCCAGGTGGCGACCAGCCAGGGGGTCGAGTACGCGGCGCCGGCGTCCAGCACGACCTCGCCGGGCATCAGCAGCTCGCCGCCGAGCAGGGCCTGCAGGCCAGGGACGATGCGTTCGGCCAGCGTCCGGGTGTTGCCCGACCAGGCGACATGGACGTAGTGGACCAGGCCGCGGTTCCAGCCCGTCCCGGGCCGGCAGGTGCCGTGAACGGCCGAACCGGCGTGCGCCCGGGCTACCCGGGTGCTGCGCTCGTGGGTGCCGAGGGTGAACTCGTGGGTGCTGGTCTCGCGCTCGCGCAGATGATGGCCGGACTGGTCGAGCACCAGGGTCTCGCTCGGCGGCGTGGGCAGAGCCAGCAGCAGGGAGTCGACGCCGTAGCCGTCCGCTCCCCGGTTGGTGAGCGTGGCGCGGGCCCGCAGCAGCCCGGACGCGGTCAGCTCCAGCTCGATGGCGAGTTCCAGGCCGGCCTCCTCGTCGTGGGCGCGGACCAGCACCTCCGATGGGGCACCGTCCGTGCCCTCGTGGGCGCGGATCTCGACCGCGGTCGGACGGAACAGCGGGAACTGTCCCAGGCCGGCGCGGGATCCGGTCAGGCCGGGGGTGGCCGTCCAGCCCTCCGACTGCTGCGGCACCAGGCTGAGCCGGGGCGGCACGTCCGCATTGCCCGAGACGATCCCGGGGCGGGCGGCCGCCCACGCCCGCAGGCCGGGCCCGGTCAACGGACCGAGATCGCGGCCCCAGTGCAGGATCTCGGGTAGCGAGTCGGGTGCGCAGTGCAGGACCACGGCGGTCCCGCCGCGGCGCAGCAGGACCTCCCGGGGTGCGCTCGGCGCCCGGTCGTATCGCGCAGCCGGGCTCGCGGTCGGATCATGGGGCGTGCTGGGCACCTGGCCTCCTGGTGGCGGGTGGTCGATGTGGTGAGCGGTCACCGGGCGGCGGATCCGGCGCAACCGCAGGACTGCCGCACGACCAGCTCCGTCGGCAGGTACTCGGCGACCTCCGTGACGGCGTGGTCGGCGAGCAGCGTGTGCGCCCGCCGGGCGATGTCGGCGATCGGCTGCCGGGCCACCGTGAGCGCCGGATTGGTGAACGCCGACTCCGCGGTGCCGTCGAAGCTCACCACGGCGACCTGCGCGGGGATCCGCAGCCCGGCCTCGTGCAACGCGCGCAGCACGCCGGTGGCCTGCAGGTCGGAGGAGGCGAACACCGCCTGTGGGGGACGGCCGCCGGCCAGCAGCTCACGCATCGCCGCGTACCCGCCGGGCCGGTCGAAGGACACCCGCGCGATCGGTCCCTCGGCGAGCCCGTGACGTCGATGGGCGTCCTGCCAGCCCAGCTCGCGGGGATCGACCGGTGCGGGGAGGTCGTGTCCGATCACGAGCGCGATGCGGGTGAGGCCGTGCGCGGTGATCAGGTGATCGACCACCCGGTCGGCGCCGCCCCGCAGGTCGGAGCCCACCGAACGCCGGCCCGGAAGGAAGATCATCGGGTCGAGCACCACGCACGGAATGTCGATGCGCACCCCGGCGAGCGGGTCGGAGTAGGAGGGGCTGCCGCGCACGATCAGGCCGTCGATCTGCCGGCTGAGCATGCCGTCGATCAGGCGCCGCTGATGACGCGGGTCGCCCAGCGAGTTGCCCACCAGGACGGCCTGGCCGGCCCGGGCGGCGAGCTGCTCGATCTCCTGGCTGAGCTCGGCGAAGAACAGGTTGTCCAGGTGGGGGGTGATCAGGCCGATGGTGTCGCTGACGCCACGGCGCAGCGCCCGGGCACTGCCGTTGGGCCGGTAACCCAGCACCTCAATCGCGTGCCGCACGCGTTCCGCGGTCAGCGTGGCCACCGGACGGGGGCCGTTGTTGATCACGTAGCTGACCACCGCGGTGCTGACGCCGGCGTGGCGAGCCACGTCCGCCCGGGTCACCACACTGCGGACGCGCCTGCTCCCCGGCATAGCTGCACGGCTCCTCTCCCGGTCGAACCGCCCCCGGGCGGGTCGCGGGGATCAGTCGCCACGACGCGCCGGGCCGACGAATCTACACGTATTGCGCAGCCCGGGGCAATGGTGGGGGCGCCGGCCCGGACACCCGGGCGATCAGGCGTTCGCGCCCGGGTCCTGCGCCCACAGGTCGGGGCCGAACACCTCGTAGTGGATGTTCTCGTTGGGGATGCCCTTGTCGATCAGGGCCAGCCGGGTGACCCGCATGAACTGCAGCGGACCGCACATGAAGACGGTGGCGTCCGACGGCAGGTCGAGGTCGGACAGGTCCATGAACCCCTCCCGGGCCGGCCGCAGCGTCGGAGCGGCGTCGGCGTCCTGCTCGTACCAGACCTGGGAGAAGACGTTCGACATCGCCATCACCTGGCGGCGCAGGCCGGCGTAGAGGGCGTGGTCGGCGTGCGAATGGTCGGCGTGCAACAGCCACACCCGGCGATCCGGCTGCCGGCGGGACAGGTCCTCCATGATCGCGGCGATCGGGGTGATGCCGATGCCGGCCGAGACCAGCACCAGCGGGCCGTCCGAATCGCCCAGCACCAGGTCGCCCGAGGGCTGCGACAACTCCAGGACCGCTCCCGGGCGGGCGTTCTCGTACAGCCAGTTCGACACCGCGCCGGGCGGCACCCCGTCGGTGCCGCGGACCCGCTTGATGGTCACCCGGAGCGAGTCGCCGCGGGGGCCGGACGAGATGGTGTACTGCCGCGGCTGCCGCTCGCCTCCGGGCAGGTCGACCGCGATCGCGACGTACTGGCCCGTGCGGTGCGCCGGGATGTCGCCCCGGACCGGCGCGAGCAGCAGCGAGAACACGTCCTCGGACTCGTCGAAGCGTTCCACCACCCGGTAGTCGCGCCAGGGATGATCCGGATCCGTACCCGCCATGGCGTACAGCTTGGCCTCCTCGGCGATCAGGGAGCAACCGAAAAGCCAGTACACCTCGTCCCAGGCGGCCGGGTTCGGCGGGGAGCCGGGTCACCCGGGCGGGATCGGGCCGCCCGGACGCTCCCGCTGCACCAGGTCGAGCAACTCGTGCCAGGCCTCGATCTTCATCCGCTCCCGCTCGTAGGAGGCGCCGCGGTTGGCCTCGGCGGCCTCGATCCGCCGCCAGTCCGCGAACGTGGACGGCGCGAAGCCGCGTTCGGCCAGCGTCTCGAGCAGGTCGACGCGTCCCGGCAGCGGGCCGTCCGCGTCCAGGTCGGCCAACAGGTGCTCCACCGTCTCGCGGGCGTCGGACTTGTTCGTCCCGATCACGCCGACCGGGCCGCGCTTGATCCAGCCGACCACGTACTCCCGCGGCGCCACCCGGTCGCCGGCCAGCACCCGTCCGTGCTCGGACGGGATCACGCCGGTCGCCTCGTCGAACGGCACGCCGGGCAGCGGCACCGAGCGGTAGCCGATCGCCCGGAGCACCGCCTGGACGGGCAGGGTCTCGGTCTCGCCGGTGCCGACCACCCGGCCGCCGGCGTCCAGGGCGGTCCGTTCGACCACCAGCCCGGTCACCGGATCGCCCAGCAGTTCGACCGGGCGGCGCCAGAACAGCAGGTGCAGCCGGGCGCGCGGCCGCGGCACCACGGTGGTCGCGGCCTGGCGGAGCACGGCGAGGTTCGTCCGGGTGCGCCGGTCGAGCCCGGTCCCGTCGATGCCGTCGCAGACGCCCGGTTCGACGATCACCTGGACGCCGGGGGTGCCGCACAGCTCGCGCAGTTCGGTGGTGGTGAAGCTGGCGTGCTGCGGGCCGCGGCGCCCGATCACGTAGACCTCGTCGACCTGCGCGCGGCGCAGCTCGGCCAGCACGTCCTCGGGCATGTCGGTGGTCTCCAGCGCCAACGGCTCCTTCACCAGGATCCGGGCCACGTCGACCGCCACGTTGCCGACGCCGACCGTCGCGACCTGGCGGACGCCGTCCAGGGAGTGCGGCTGGGCGTCCGGATGCCCGGAGTACCAGGCCACGAACTCCCGCGCCGACCCGCTGCCGGCGGCGTGTTCCCGCGGGACGCCCATCCGCAGGTCCTCGCTGGCGCCCACCGCGTAGACCACGGCGTCGTAGCCGGCCAGCAGCTCGGCCCGGGTGACGTCGCGGCCGAAGTCGACCAGGCCGAGGAACCGCACCCGCGGGTTGTCGAACACCCGGGCCAGCGCGTTGGCCACCGACTTGATCGACGTGTGGTCCGGCGCGACCCCGTAGCGGAGCAGGCCGTAGGGCGTCGGCAGCCGGTCGAAGATGTCGACCTCGACGTCGTCGCGGGCGGTCAGGAACTGGGCCGCGAACAGCCCGGACGGCCCGGCGCCCACGATGGCGACGCGGTAGGTCGGCTGCGGCATGGCGGCACCCTACCGGTCGATCCGGCGCTCCCCGAACCAC
>JAGPGQ010000003.1 GCA_018055925.1 Micropruina sp. | reverse complement strand
GTGCTGGCCCGGCACAAGGTGAACCGCGCCCACGAGGCGGCCGAGAAGGCGCTGCTGGCCGCGCTGGTGCCCCAGGTGCCGGCCGAGCTCGAACTGGAACCCGAGGTGATCGAGGACCTGATCACCTCCAGCGCGCAGTGGAAGATGTTCACCCACGCCTGGTGGCCCGCGCTGGCGCCGACGACCGTGCTGCGCCGGCTGGACGATCCGGCGCTGACCGCGCAGGTCGCCGAGGGACTGTTCGACGCCGGCGAACAGCGGATCCTGTCGGAGTCGTACCGCGGGCAGGACACCTGGTCGGTCGCCGACATCGCCCTGCTGGACGAGTTGGCCTACCTGCTGGGCCCGATGCCGCCGGAGGAACACGATGAGCCGCTGGTCTTCGTCGAGGGGGGCGAGGTGGCCGAACTGGTCACCACCGCCGACCGGCTCTCCCACGGGGCGCAGGCCGACCCCGACGCCGACGCGCACGAGGAGTACGCCCACGTGCTGGTCGACGAGGCCCAGGACATCACCCCGATGCAGTGGCGGATGCTGCGCCGGCGCGGCGCGCACGCGTCCTGGACGATCGTCGGCGACCCGGCGCAGAGCAGCTGGCCCGACCTGGACGAATCCCAGCGGGCCCTGACCGACCTGGTCGGCCACGGCCCCAGCCGGTCGTTCCGGCTGAGCGTCAACTACCGCTCTCCGGCCGAGGTGTTCAACCTGGCCGCGGACGTCGTCCGGGAGGCGTTCCCGAACGCCGACCTGCCCGAGGCCGTCCGGCGCACCGGTGTGCAGCCCGAGCTGCTGGCGACCGGCGCCGACCAGTTCGACGCACTGGTCGCCGACCGGACCCGGGCGCTGCTGGACGAACTGCCCGGCACGGTGGGCGTGATCGTGCCGCCGTCGCGGATGCCGGCGGTGCGCCGGTCTCTGGAGGCGGTGGCCGAGGACCCGTCGGTGCGGGAGCGGCTCGTCGTGGTGACCCCGCTGCAGGCCAAGGGCCTGGAGTACGACGGCGTCCTGGTATGCGCACCGGACGACATCGTGGCCGAGTCGCCCGGCGGCGTCCGGGTGCTCTACGTCGCGCTCACCCGTCCGACGCAGCGACTGGTGTGCGTGGATCCAGACCCAGCCGGCGGAGATTGGCGAGAATCGCTGAGGTTGCCCGCGACCGGTTGAGGGTGAAGAACTGCAGCCCGGGGGCCCCGCCCCGGAGCAACTCGGCGCTCAGTTCGGTCGCGATCTGCACCCCTTCCCGCCGCACGGCCGCCGGGTCGTCCCCGACGGCGTGCAGCCGGCGGACCACGTGGGGCGGCAGATCCGCCCCCGACAGGGCCGCGAACCGGCTGATCTGGGCCAGGTTGGTCACCGGCTGGATGCCGGCGACGATCGGCAGCGTGCAGCCGATCGCCCGGACGCGCTCCACCATCCGGAAGTAGGCCCCGGCGTCGAAGAACAGCTGGGTGACCGCGAAGCTCGCCCCGGCCTCCTGCTTGGCCAGCAGCAGCCGGGCGTCCAGGTCGGGGTCGCGGTTCTCGGGGTGTGCGTCGGGGAACGCGGCGACGCCGATCCCGAACTCGAAGTTGTCGCTGATCAGCCGCACCAGTTCGGTGGCGTTCGCCAGTCCGTCCGGATGCCGCACCCAGGGCACGGTCGGTCCACCCGGCATGTCGCCCCGGATCGCCAGGATGTGCCGCACGCCCGCCTCGGCGTAGGCGGCGAGGGTCTGCAGCAGGTCGTCGCGCGACTGGCTGGCGCAGGTCAGGTGTCCCATCGTCTGGGCCACCGTCTGGGTCTTGATGAACCTCGTCGCCGAGATCGTCCGGTGACGGGTGGCACCCGAGGCGCCGTAGGTGACCGACAACCAGTCCGGCCGGGTGCCGTCCAGTTCCAGGATGGTGCCGCGCAGCACGTCCTCGCCGGCCTCGTCGGCGGGCGGGAAGAACTCGAAACTGAACGTCGGACGGCTGGTGTCGGCCAACAGCTCGGCGATGCTGGGCTGTTGCCGGTCGGCCTCGGCGGCGCGGTTCAGGGACACGACGCATCACAGTAGTGGACGGCCGCGGCCGGTGGCCCACCGCGACGTCTCTTGAGCAGGCGGGTGTGGCCTTCCCGCTCGCCGGACGACGGCCACCGTGCTGCCCGGTCCCGAAGCGGGTGCCCACAGCCCGTTTGGACGCCCGACCTACGCTGTCGCGACGACCGGACCCCCGATCCCGAGGAGATCCCCATGCCCCTTCGAACCCGCCACCTCCGCGCGGCCCTGGGCGCCGCGGCAGCACTGGCCACGATCGGCCTGACCACCGCGTGCGGCACCGGCGCGACCCCGCCGCCCGCCGCGTCCCCGAGTACCGACGTGACGCCGACCGCGAGCGCGCCGGCGTCCAGCCCCTCGGCGAGCCCGAGCCCGGACCTGAAGGACACCCAGGTGGCGACCACCTGGCAGGAGGCGGTGAAGGCGGCCCAGGCGAAGTTCTCCGGGCGGCCGACCGGCGTCTCGCTCGACTGGGAACGCAACGAGCTCGTCTACACCGTGGACCTGGTCTCCGACACCGAGGAGTACGAGGCCACGGTCAACGCCGCCTCCGGCGAGGTGGTGCACTCCGACACCGACCGCCTCGACGCCGATGACGTGCAGGACGCCAAGGAGGACGTCTTCGATCCGGCCAAGGTGGTCGACCTGAGCAAGGCGATGGACGCCGCGCTGGCGCAGGCCAAGGGCCGGGTCACCGAGTGGTCGCTGGAGGGATCGCGCCGCGGCGTGTTCTTCCAGTTCGACATCGCCGACGGCACCAAGGACGTCGAGGCGATCGTGGACGCCACCACGGGAGAGTTCGTCCGGATCGACACCTGATCCGGGACTACCCGCCGTCCGGCATCGCCGGCCGGGCGGCGGCCGGGACGCATCCTCCGCCGGCCCCATTAGGCTCGGGGGATGGGCATCTTCGTGGCCGCCGACCCGGTCGGCGCACCGTTCCGCGAGGCGATCGGCGAGCGCCTGCGCGACTTCATCGCGGCACAGTCGGCGCGGCTGCGTGAGGTCGGGCCGCAGGCGGACGACCTGGTGGACCTGGCGCTGCGGTTCACCGACGGCGGCAAGCGGCTGCGGCCGGCGTTCTGCTGGTGGGGCCACCACGCGGTGGCCGAGCCGGGCGACCCGGACTCGCTGCTGCGGGCCTGCGCCAGCCTCGACCTGCTGCACGTCTCGGCGCTGATCCACGACGACGTGATGGACGCCTCCGACGTCCGCCGCGGCCAACCCGCCGCCCATCGTCAGTTCGAGGCCCGGCACGCCGCCGGCGGGCTGCTCGGTTCGCCGGAGGCGTTCGGCCGGGCCGGCGCGATCCTGCTCGGCGACCTGCTGCTGGTCTGGTCGATGGAGCTGTTCACCGGCTCCGGCCTGCCCGCCGACGCCCTGATGCGGGCGCTGCCGCTGCTGGACGCGATGCGCACCGAGGTCACCTGCGGACAGTTCCTGGACGTCTCGGCGCAGGCCGAACCGATCGGCGCGGTGGACCTGAGTGACGTGGTGCCCCGGGTGGTCGAGTTCAAGACCTCCCGGTACACGGTGATCCGGCCGCTGCAGATCGGCGCCGCCCTGGCCGGCGGCTCGGAGGCGGCCCTGGCGGCGCTGGCCGCGTTCGGCTCACCCCTGGGCCGGGCGTTCCAGTTCCGCGACGACGTGCTCGGCGTGTTCGGCGAACCGGTCGTCACCGGCAAGCCGGCCGGCGACGACCTCCGCGAGGGCAAGCGGACGGTGCTGGTCGCACACGCCCTGGAGTTGGCCTCCGAGACCGCCCGGGAGCGGCTGACCGGGCTGCTCGGCAGTTCGGAACTGGACGCCACCGACGTGGCCACCGCCCGCGAGATCATCGTCACCTCCGGCGCCCTGGCCACCACCGAGCAACGCATCGCCGACGACCTCGCCCAGGCGCTCGCCGCCCTGGACGACGCCCCGCTGCGCGACGAGGCCGTGGCGGCACTGCGCCGGCTTGCGGAACTCTCCGTCACCCGGACCGCCTGAGCGACCCGTCCCGAGCGGCCCCGTCTCAGTCGCGCAGCGCATCCAGGGTGTAGTCGTCGAATTCGTCACGCCAGGACGCCCGCAGCCGGTGATCGAACATCCGGGCCGCGGACGCCGGGTCGGCCGCGGCGGTGATCGCCCGGCCGACGGCGATCCGGCGGGCACCGGCGTCCAGTACCTCGTCGAGGTTGGCGCCGGTGATGCCGCCGATCGCGAACCAGGGCTTGGCGCCCGGGGTGGCCTGCGGCGCCACTCGGGCGGCGTGCCGCACCAGGTCGAGGCCGGGCAGCCGTCCGGCCCAGGGCAGGGTGCCGAAGACGGGACCGACGCTGAGGTAGTGCACGTCGTCGTCGGCCAGGGCGGCGTCGATGTCGTCGGTGCTGTAGCAGGAGCGGCCGATCCGCGCCCAGCGGCTGACGCAGCGGCGGGCCTTCTTCGCCTCGACGCCAGCCTTCGGCAGGTGCAGCACGTCGGCTCCGAACTCCCTGGCCAACTCGCAGTCGGCGTAGACCGACACCAGCGACTGGCCCGCGGACGCCGCCTTCCGCAGTACCGCCAGCGCGGCCAGCTTCGCGGGGTCGGACGCCCGGTCGTCGCGCAACTGGATCAGGTCGACGCCCGCCTCCAGCACCCCGGCGGCGAAGCCGGCCAGGTCACCGTCCGTCCGCGCGTCGGTCACGCACAGCAGCCTGGCGAGCCGCAGTCGCACAGCGAGTCCCCGTAGAGCCGTCACGGTGCCCAGCCTACGGGGCACCCCGTCCCGCCGCGCGCACCACGGTGGCGCGCCCGGATCCGTCCGGCGAGCGAGCCCGCCGGCGGGGAGCCCGGCCGCGGCGACGAGACCCCCGCCGATGCGGTTCTGTTCACCTTCGGCGGGTCGTCCCGGGTGTGCACCGAAGCCGACCTAGACTCACCGGCAGGTCTGGACGGCCTACTTCCCCTGACTTGTCCGGAGCGATGGTGACCACTGTGAGCACAAGCGACCCCTTGGTGGGGCAGCTGCTGGACGGTCGCTACGCGATCCAGCGCAAGCTCGCGCGGGGTGGCATGGCGACGGTCTACCTTGCCGACGACCAGCGACTGACGCGGACCGTCGCGATCAAGGTGATGCACGAAGGTCTGGGCGACGACCAGGACTTCATCGGCAAGTTCGACCGCGAGGCCCGGGCCGCCGCCAGGCTCTCCCATCCGAACGTGGTGTCGGTGTTCGACCAGGGGGTGCACCGCGGCCGGCCCTACATCGTCATGGAGTACGTCGAGGGTTGCACGCTGCGGCACCTGATCACCCGCGAGGGTTCGTTCAGTCCTGAACGGGCCCTCGATCTGGTCATCGAGGTGACCAGCGCCGTCGCCGCCGCCCACGAGTCCGGCCTGATCCATCGCGACATCAAGCCCGAGAACGTGCTGATCTCGGACCGCGGCCAGATCAAGGTCGCCGACTTCGGCCTGGCCCGGGCGATCAGTGCCCAGACCGCGACCGCCACCGGCATGCTGATCGGCACGGTCAGCTACATCGCGCCCGAGCTGGTCACCCACGGCAAGGCCGACCCGCGCTGCGACGTGTACGCCCTGGGCGTGGTGCTCTACGAGCTGCTGACCGGTTCCAAGCCGCACACCGGCGACAATCCGATCCAGGTCGCCTACGCGCACGTGCACAAGGCGATTCCGGCTCCGTCCAGCGCGGTCAAGACGTCCTGGCGCGAGTCCCGCAACGGCATCCCGCCCTACCTGGACGCCCTGGTCACCACGGCGGCCGCCCGGCGTCCCGCCGACCGGCCGACCGACGCCCGGGTGCTGCTCGACCATCTGCGGCAGGCGCGCGAGTCGCTGGCCCGCGGGGTGATGGACGACCCGGCGCTCACCGAGCGGATGCGGCGCACCACCCTCGATCCGGAGAACCAGATCACCGAACGGGTCCGGGGGCTGAGCGCCGCCGAGGCCGACGACCGGACGCCGACCCTGCGGTTCACGCCGTCCACGCCGGTCTCTCCGGGCGGCTTCCCGGAGATCACCGACGGCATGCCCTACTACGACGGGCCGGTCGAGCAACCGCCCGGCGAACAGCGTCCACGCCGCCGCTGGCCGATGCTGGTGACCATCGTGCTGGCCGTGCTGCTGGCCGGCTCCGGCACCTGGTGGGTGCTGGCCGGGCAGTACACGTCGACGCCCGCGCTGGCCAAGCTGAACCAGCAGCAGGCGGAAACCGCCGCCCTGGGCGCCGGGCTGCGGATCACGTTCGGCAGCGAGTACTCCGAGGACGTGCCCGCCGGCCTGATCGCCCGCACCGATCCCGCCTCCGGCGAGCGGATCGTGCACGGCGGCACGGTGCAGGCGTTCGTCTCGAAGGGACCGGAGCGGTACACCGTCCCGGCGCTGCGCGGTCTCGACCTGGCCACCGCGACCGAGTCGCTGACCCGGATCAAGCTGGCCGTCGGCGCCGTCACCCAGGCTCATGACGACACCGTGGCCACCGGCAAGGTGATCAGCAGTTCGTTCAAGGAGGGCACCCCGCTGAAGCCGGGCACCCCGGTCGATCTGCTGGTCTCGCAGGGACCCGCCCCGGTCACCCTGGCCGACTGGAAGGGCAAGTCGGCCAAGGACGCCGAGAAGGCGCTCAAGGCGCTCGGCCTCAAGGTGAAGACGACGCAGCTGAACGATCCCGACATCGACAAGGGCCGGGTGATCAGCCAGACCCCGGCGGCCGGGGAGGTGCACCGCGGCGACACGGTGACGCTGACCGTGTCCAAGGGCCCGGTGATGAAGGCGGTGCCGAACGTCCGCGGCTACTACCTCGACCGGGCCCGGCAGGTGCTCACCAAGGCCGGCTTCCAGGTGAAGGTGAACCGCCTGATCAGCTTCGGTTTCGACCGGGTGGTGAGCACCAGCCCGCGGGCCGGCAGCAAGGTGCCCGAGGGCTCCATCGTCACGGTCAACCTGGCCTAGCCCCGATCCACCGATCTGCGCCTACTGCGCGACCATCGGCGGATCGAGGCCGAGCCTCGGCGACCGGTCCGGTCGCTAGCCTGATCGGGTGGATTCCTCCCTCGGTACCTGGCTGATCCTGTTGCTGTGCCTCGGGGCACTCGTCGGCCTGTTCTTCCTGATCCGCCGGCAGCGCTACGTGAAGTCCCTGCGCGACCAGGGCTGGACGTTCATCGGCTCGCCCACGCTGCAGGCCACCTACGGGCTGAACTGCCCGCCGTTCGGGCTCGGCTACAAGCGGGCCATCGACGACCAGATCAGCGGCGGCACCACGTCCGGGGTGCCGTTCGACGTCTTCGAGTACGGCCGGCTGGGCTACGTCGCCGTGCTGGCGCTGCCCCGTCCACTGCCCGAGCTGTACGTCGGCACCGAGCAGCGGCCGGGCGTCATCGGCCGGACCAAGACGTTCGGCCGCTGGCTG
Organism: Micropruina sp.; assembly: GCA_018055925.1. Lineage (GTDB taxonomy): Bacteria > Actinomycetota > Actinomycetes > Propionibacteriales > Propionibacteriaceae > Micropruina. The sequence continues at coordinate 43,610 of JAGPGQ010000003.1, read as the reverse complement.
GTCACCGCCCAGGACCCGGGCTGGGCGGAGGCTGCCCTGGCCGCCATCGGGCCGGCCGTGGACGCGATGGCGGCCGCCGGCCACCGGGTGGACCTGTCGGTGGACGGCGCCCGGCTGACCGCGCTCGGCGTGCCGCGCGAGGCCGCGACGATGCGCGGCTTCCTGGAGTCGGCCGCCGGCATTGCGCACCAGCTGGCCGGACCCGGCCTGCAGCGGTTCGAGGCGCCCCCTCCCCCGGCCGAGCTGGGCCTGTACGGACGTCCCGGCTGGATCTACCGTCCCGCCGACGACCGGTTCCTGGACGAGGTGGACGTCACCCGCGGCGGCTTCGGGCACGAGGCCCGCGACGTGGTGCTCGCCGATGTCCACGGCATGCGGATGATCGGCCTGACCCACAACTGGAAGACCACCCGCACCGAGACCCACACCGACGGCAACGGGAACACCAGCACCCGCACGGTCACCGACAACCACAGCGAGGCGATCCTGGAATTCGCGCTGCCGTGGCACTTCGGCGACCTGTCGGTGAACTGGCCCGGCTGGGGCAACCGGGTGCGGTTCGAGTCCAGCGACTTCGACCGGGCGTTCAAGGTGCGCTGCGAGTACCCGAAGTTCGCTTCGGACGTGTTCCACGCCCGGCAGATGGAGTTCATGCTGCGCACGCAGCCGTTGCCGTTCGCCGTCCGGTCCGGGCGGGTCCGGTTCGCGCTCGGCAGCAACAGCCCCGAACGGATCGCGCACTGCGCCGACTTCCTGGTGGCCTTCTTCGCGGGCGTCCAGGCCTTCGTCTGGGCCGACCTCGGCGAAGCCGCGGCCCCGATCAGCCGCGACCTGGACGGCTTCTGACCCGGTCCCGCAGCACCCCCCGTCCCCCCGGCCTTCGCGACCGGTGGCGCCGCCAACCGACCCGCACCCTGAACGGCGTCCGGTACCTCGGCGCGGCCGTGAGACGATCGAGTCACCGACGAGAGGACGGAATGATCACCAAGCTCACCCTGACCATCGGCGCCCTGCTCACCCTCACCGGGGTGATCGCCTATCTGACCACCGGCATGGCCAGCTTCACCGCGCTGATCCCGAGCGCGGTGGGCGTGCTGCTGCTGATCGCCGGCTGGATCGCCCGCGACCCGAAGCTGCACCGGCACGCGATCCACGGCGCTCTCGCGGTCGCCCTGCTGGGCGCGCTGGGGTCGCTGATGAACGTGGTCAAGGTGCCGCAGCTGCTGGCCGGCACCGTGGAGCGTCCGGGCGCGATCATCGCCAGCACGCTCATGTTCGTGCTGCTGCTCGCCTACCTGGTCGTCGGCGTCAACTCGTTCATCAGCGCCCGCCGCTCGCGCGCCTGACGCCGCCGGCGGTTCAGGCCGTCGGCGTCCAGGGCTCCTGGTCGCGCAGGTCGTGCATGTGCATGCCGGTCATGGCGCCCAGTCGTCCGTAGACGAGTTGGACGCCCCGCTCGTGCAGCAGCCCGTCGTGGATCGGGAAGCCGTGCGCCGCGCCGACGTCGCGGGCGAAGTCGATGGTCTCCTTCATCGCCGCCCAGGGACCGTAGGCGGGCACGGCCAGCACGTCGACGCCGGCCGGGACGGTGGCCAGCGAGTCGCCGGGATGGAACAGCGTCGGTTCCCCCTCGGCGGTGATCACCAGGCCGACGTTGCCGATCCGCGGGATGTCGCGGTGGATGATCGCGTGCAGCCCGCCGACCGCGCTCACCGTCACCCCGCCCAGGTCGAGCCGGGTGTCGGCCGCCATCCCGTCGCCGCGGGCCAGGTCGACCGCGTCCAGCACCTGGGGTTCGACGTGCACGGCCGCCTGCGGGTTGGCGGCCAGCAGGTCGCCGACGTTGGCCGGGTCGATGTGGTCCGGGTGCTGATGGGTGACCAGGATCGCGTCCAGGTCCTCCAGGCCGTGCCAGGCGTTGGAGAAGTTGCCCGGATCGATCAGGATCCGGCGATCGGCAACCTCGACCAGGACGGCGGCGTGTCCGAGATGAGTGATCCGCATGGGCTCAGACTAACCACGCGCACCCCTGGTGGGGCTTGCCTGAGGCTGAGGTTCCGGGCGGACGCCGGATTTCCGCTCAGCCACCGACCCCGTCATCCCCTCATCCCCATAGGCTGGTCATCCCGGCGAACGCCGGGATCCTCACGGCGCAGTGACGATCGAGCCACAACGAGATCCCGGATCACGTCCGGGATGACCAGAGCGGTCCCGGACGCTGCACGGTCATCCCGGCGAACGCCGGGATCTCCCGCTCATCCATCCACCCCGTCATCCCGGCGAACGCCGGGATCTCCCCTCAACCACCGACCCGTCATCCCGGCGAACGCCGAGATCTCCGCTCGCGCTCGGGAGACTTAGGGTGTGAGATCCCGGGTCGAGCCCGGGATGACGGATGAAGCAACGAGGCCAGCTTCTTCTTGGCGCTGTTGATCTGCCTGGTCCGGGACGAAGGCAGACCACGTCCGTCCGGTCGTCAGAACGTCTCGGTCACCGGCGGCGCACCGTTGGCGCGCTTGATCCGGCCGTCGGTGAGGCGTTCGGCGATCAGGAACGCGAGTTCCAGGGACTGGTTGCGGTTCAGGCGCGGGTCGCAGGCGGTCTCGTACCGGTTCGGCAGGTCGGCCTCGGCCAGCGCGTCCGCCACCCCGCCCACGCATTCGGTGACGTCGTCGCCGGTGAGTTCCATGTGCACCCCGCCGGGCCAGGTGCCGAGTTCCTCGTGCACGTCGAAGAAGCCGTTCACCTCGTCGACGACCTGGCTGAACGCCCGGGTCTTGTAGCCGCCGGCGGTCTCGAAGGTGTTGCCGTGCATCGGGTCGCTCAGCCAGGCCACCTTCCGTCCGGTGGCCTCGACGGCGGCGACGATGGGCGGCAGCACCGTCCGCACCTTCGAGGCGCCCATCCGGGAGATCAGGGTGAGCCGTCCGGGCTCGTGATCGGGATCGAGTGCCTCGACCAGCGCGACCGCGTCGTCGGCGGTGGTTGCCGGGCCGAGCTTCACCCCGAGCGGGTTCCGCACGTGCCGGAGGTATTCGACGTGGGCACCGGACACCTGCCGGGTGCGCTCACCGATCCAGACCATGTGTGCCGAGGTGTTGTACGGGGTGGACGTGCGGGAGTCGATCCGGGTGAGCGCGTGCTCGTAGGGCAGCACCAACGCCTCGTGGCTGGCGTAGAAGTCCACGGTGTGGAAGGCGGTCTTGTCGACGCCGCAGGCCACCATGAATGCGAGCGCCCGCCCGATCTCGTCGGCGACCGCCTCGTAGCGGGCCTCGATCCCGGCGGTGCGGACGAAGTCCTGGTTCCAGGAGTGCATCACCCGCAGGTCGGCGAAGCCGCCGGTGACGAAGGCTCGGACCAGGTTCAGCGTCGCCGCCGAATGGTTGTAGACCTCGAGCAGCCGGTTCGGGTCGTGCCGGCGGGCGTCCGCGGTGAACTCCAGCCCGTTGACCGCGTCCCCTCGGTAGGCGGGCAGGGTGACGCCGCCCCGGGTCTCGGTGTCGTTGCTGCGCGGCTTGGCGTACTGGCCGGCCAGCCGGCCCAGCTTGACCACCGGAACCTGGGCCGCGTAGGTGAGCACCACCGCCATCGACAGCAGCACCCGGAGCTTGCCCCGGATGTCGAGCGCGGTGCCGGTGTCGAAGGTCTCGGCACAGTCCCCGCCCTGCAGGATGAACGCCTTCCCGGCCGCGGCCTGGGCGATCTTGGCGCGCAGGTCGTCACACTCGCCGGCGAACACCAGCGGCGGACGCTTGCGCAGCTCGGCGATCACCCGCTCCAGACCCCCCAGGTCGGCATAGGTCGGCTGTTGCACCGGTTTGAGGGCATGAAGCTGCTCAAGAGTGGGAATCTGCTGCGGCACGCCGGTCAGGATACGCGCTTGCCACCGCCCCCCACGCCGCCGTCCGCCGAGGTGGGACGCCCCTCGACACCCTCGCCCGCAAGTACGAGCGGAGAACACCGCGAGCAGCCGGACAGCACGGGTCGGTTTCCTCGTACCACGAGTCCGCAGACGGTCTCGCGGTTGCGTCGCAAGACCCCGGACGACGGACCGCACGACGGTCTCGACGGCTCGCCCCCGGGGGCATCAGATGGCGAGACCCGACGGGACGTACGTGCCCCTGCGCGCACGGGCCGCGTAACCCTGCTCCCGACCGCGAGGACATGGACGTGGAAGACGAGACCCCGGCAGAGGACGCAAATGCCTTCGAACAAGGTGGCCGCGTGACCGTGCTCTCGACCGCGAGAACTGGACGACGAGACCCCGAGGCGTCTCGACAAGGCTCGACCAACGAGGCGTAAGACGGGCCTCGACGTTCGAGAACAAGGCCGCGGACAACGGAACTCAGCACGACTCCCAACCAGCAAGGACCCTCGAAAGCCCGCTACGCAACGACGCGACCACACGACCAGCGAACGTTCGAAGGCGGTTGGCGGGGTCGGCGTCCATGGGCGTTGGGTGGGCGTCGGAGCTCGCCCCTCGACGCAGACTCCCACCCAGGCACCCGAAGCACGGGCGAGCGTAGGCGGGCAGGGACGCCGACCCCGCCAACCGCCGGCACCCAACGCACCCACGAACAAGCGAACAAGCGAAGAAGGAGAGGAGAAGCGAAGAAGAGAAGATCAGACCGCAGGATCAGGGTGCCGGGTGTTCACGCCCGGACGCGGCAGGATCCGCGCCTCCGCCTCTGCCTCGGTCAGCGAGCCGCTCTTCACCGAGGTGCCGTAGGCCTCGACGTAGGTCTGGCCGGACAGATCATGGATCGCCGCCATCACCTGGTCGGTCACCCAGCGCAGCACCCGCGGATCGTCGAACCGCTCGTGGTACTCGACGAACTCCAGCGGCTCGCCGATCACCACGACGGGATGATCGATCCAGGGCAGTCCAGCCTTCCGGGTGAGCCGGCTGTTCTTCATGGCGACCGGGACGATCGGCACCCGCGCGGCCAGCGCCATCCGGGCCACCCCCGTCTTGCCCTTGTAGAGCCGCCCATCGGGCGATCTCGTCCCCTCCGGATAGATGCCCACGCAGCCGCCCTCGGCGAGCACATTGAGCACCGGGGCCAAACCGTCCAGGCTGGCGCGGCCGCCGGAGCGGTCCAGCGGCACCTGGCCGACCGCCTTCAGGAACCAGGCGACGAGTTTCGAGAACGGTCCGCGGTTGCCGGCGAACAGTTCGGCCTTCGCCGGGAAGGTGACCGGGCGGTGGATCATGGCCGGGAGCACCACGGTGTCGCCGGCGTCCAGATGGTTGCTGGCCAGGATCACGCCGCCGGTCGCGGGAATGTTCTCCTCGCCCTCGACCCGGGCGCGGTACAGGAACCTGATCACCGGTCGGAAAATCAGGTACTTGAACAGGTTGTACAGCACCGCACCTCCTCGGAACGCCCGGGGGTTGGGCGCATTCGCAAAAGCTCACCTGGTGCGCAACACCCTAATGGCTGCCGCCCGGCCGGCGCCCCTCGTGAAACGCGGGCGCGGCGGCGTCCTACGATGACCGCATGCAGGTGCACCAGTTCGCCCAGCCCTGGACCGCCGAATCCGCCGGCGAGGTGGGTGTGCTGTTCCTGCACGGCTTCACCGCCTCGCCATGGACGGTGCGCGCCTGGGCGGAGCGGACGGCCGCCGCCGGCTACGACGTGGCGGTGCCGCGGCTGCCCGGGCACGGCACCAGCTGGCGCGAGCTCGAGGTGACCGACGGCCGTGACTGGTACGCGGCCGCCGAGCGCGCCTTCCTGGATCTGCGGGCGCGCTGCCCGCGGGTGTTCGTGGCCGGCCTGTCGCTGGGCGGGGCGTTGGCGCTGCGGCTCGCGGAGCACTACGCCGACGATGTCGCCGGGCTGATCCTGGTCAACCCGGCGCTGGCGGGGCCGCGCAAGCTGGTGTTGGTGCCGTGGCTGAAGCACCTGGTGCGCACGACGGACTCGATCGGCAGCAGCATCCGCCTGCCCGAGGTGACCGACCACAGCTACCCACGCACCCCGTTGCACGCCGTGGACGCGATGATGCGGCTGTGGGCCGACATCCGGGCCCGGCTCGACCTGGTGCACTGCCCGATCCTGCTGTTCCGGTCGGCGACCGATTCAGTGGTGCCGCGGATCTCGTCCGAGCTGGTGCTCAAGCAGGTGTCGTCGGACGAGTTGACCGAGGTGGTGCTGGCGGACAGCGACCATGTGGCGCCGCTGGATCACGACGCCGAACGGATCCTGGCCGAGACGCTGGAGTTCCTGGCCCGGCACACCGCGGGCGGGACGGAGCGCCCGTCGTGACCGGGCGGGAGTCCGACGACGCCCGGTTCGAGGAGTTGATCGCCCGGGAGTTTCCGGGTGGGCTCACGCAGCCCCTGCCACCACGGCCGCTGGCCGGTCACGACACCGCCGCCGAACCGGGGCCGGCCGTCCCGTCCCGGGAGGACGAGGACGAGGCCCCGGAGCCGTCGGGCTTCCGCAGCTGGACGCCGGCCGAGGAGCCCGACGAGCCGTTCACTCCCCCGCAACCACCTCCGGCGGGCCGCTGGACGGTGGCCGGCAGGGTCGGCACCGCCCTGGTCGTCCTGCCGATGGTCCTGGTGGTGGCGTCCGCGTTCGGCATCCGGTTCCCGATGCTGGTGGCGACGCTGGCCGGGCTGGCACTGTTCGCCGGTGTGGTGCTGCTGTTGCACCGGCTGCGGCGGCGTCCCCCGGTCGACGGCGACGGCGCGGTGCTGTAGCGGTCAGCCTCAGCGCAGCCGGCCCAGCGCGTCCAGGAACCAGGTGAGCAGGTGCTGGTCGGCGATCGCCGGACGGCCGTTGTGCCTGGCCTCCGTCTCGGCGAGCACCGCGGGCCAGCCCACCTGGGCGACGGCGGCCTGCACCGCCACCTGGGCCAGCGCGTACTCGGTGGCCGTCCCGGCACCGACCTCGGGGAGTCGTTCGGGGGCGCCGCCGGCGAGCGCCTTCCGGACCCGTTTCTCGTTCGCCCGGGCCACCTGCGGGTGGGCGAGCGCGGTGAACGCCTCGGCGATGCCCTCGATCAGCCAGGCCGGCGCGCCGGTCAGGCGCGGCGAGCGCATCCCGGCGTGCACCGCCTCGTGGGTGAGCAGGGCGATGTCGTCCTCGGTCTTCTGCCGGGCGGTGGGGTTGACCACCACCCGGACGCTCTCGGAGTGCGGCAGGCCGGGGACGACGGTGACCGCCGCGGTGCGGTCGGCGCCGCGGCCGGCGTAGGCGGCGAAGCCGATCAGGTCGTTCGGGATCAGCACCACGACCGGTTTCGCCCAGTCGTGACCCGGCGGAGTCACCGCCGCGAGCGCCTCCAGCGCCGACTGGGCGGCCCGCGACCAGCGGCGCAGATGGCTCGGAACCCCGGACGCCACCACCAGCACCTCGTCGGAGTGCACGCCGAGCGGTTCGTCCAGCCACTCGGTGCCGCTGCTCCGGGCGCTCAGGTGGGCGACCCGGCCGCCCTGCAGCTGCAGGTCGGCCTCGCTGACCACGCTCGGTTCACCGGGAAGCCCCCAGGTGACCCGGAGCCGGCCGGACGTCCCGGCCTCGATCGTGGTCGGGCCGGGTGACAAGGCGGCGAACATCCGCCTGCCGGTCGCCTGGGCTCCCTCGGTCGCGGCGAAGAGTTCGAGGAAGCTGCGCTCGTCGTTGGCGGCGAGTCGCTCGTTCAGGGCGCGGGCCGGCTCCTCCAGACCCGTCCTGGGTGCGCAACCGCCCAGCAGCACCGTCGGTGCGGCCAGCAGGAGCGTGCGGCGGAGCCGGTCAACCGACAACGCGACGGGCACCCTGGTACGCGGGATAGGCGGACAGCTTGGTGATCTCCAGGTCGTTGCGCGGGTTGCGGGCATGCACGAACAGGCCGTCGCCGATGTACATGCCGACGTGGTGGATGGGGTTGTAGAAGAACAGCAGGTCTCCGGGCTTGAGTTGGTCGCGCGCCACCGGACGGCCGAGCCGGGATTGGGCCCGGGACGAGTGCGGCAACGAGACGCCCACCGTCCGGTAGGCGGCCAGCATCAGGCCGGAGCAGTCGAATGAGTTCGGCCCCTCGGCACCCCACACGTACTGCCCGGCGGGGACCTTCGACACCGCGTACTTCACCGCCGCCAGTGCCCGTGCGTCGGCCTTGCCGGAGTCGTCATCGCCGATCTCGACGGCCGCGGCGACCGCGGTGCGGGACGCGTCGCGCGAGGCCGCCTCCTCGGCCGCCAGCCGGGCGCGCTCCTGCTCGGTGAGCCGGTCGACCAGCGCCTGGCCCTCGCGGATCTTCGCGTCGATCTGGCTCTTCAGCTCGGCGAGGCGTTTCTCCTCGGCCGCCACCGTGTTCAACTGCTCGCGCGCCGAGCGGCGCAGGCCGGCGAGCTGCGCCTGCTGCACCTGGTAGTCCTGCAGCAGGGAGTTCAGGTTCTGGTCGAACTTGTTCATCCTCGATACGTCGGCCAGGAACGAGTCCGGATCGGTCGCGGTGACCAGCCGGAGGGTCGGATCGACGGCATGGTTCTGGAACCGGTTCAACGCCGCCTGCCGGGCACGGCTGGTCAGCCCGTCGACCTTGCGCTGCTGCGCGAGGATGTCGGCGTTCAGGGTGTCGACCTTCGCCCGGCTGCGGCCCAGTTTCAGCTTGACCTCGGCCCATTGCTCGCCGATCTCGCTCTGCTGGCGTTCGATGCGCTCCAACTGAGCACGGGCGTCGTCGAGCGTGGGATCGGCCTTCGCCGGCGTCGCGACCGGACCGGCCAGCACCATGGCGATGCCGGACAGCGCCACCAGGCCGGCTCGCACCAACGCACCCAGACGCACATCCACTCCTGACGAATCGTGTCGAGAGGTCAGTGCGGGGAAGAACGCCGACCCGAAATCCGAGAAATCCTAAACGACGCCCTCATGGGGCACAACCCAGGTCTCCTCCGGATGAGCCGGCGGGTGCCGGCTCACCGCCCGGACTAAGCGTAACGGGGGGAGCAAGCCGGCACCGGTCATCGCCTTGAGCGCGCTCACCTCGTCGTCGGCCAACTCCATCACACCGGTGTTCGGACCCAGCAGCGCGGTCACCATGCAGTCGTCGCAGGCCGGGCCCCGCACCTCGCAGGTCCCGCAGTCGATCCTCAGGTTCATGCCGCAGAGCCTGCCCGGGGCCACCGACACTTTTTCGCTCGGGGCGGGTCCGGCGGCGGAGCTCCGTCCCGGTCGGCCGAAAAACCGTCAGGGGCGCCGCCTAGCGTCCTCGGGCATGGAAGCCGCATCCCTCCAGCCGACCTTCGACGACCTGGGCACCCACCTGTCCCGGGTCGCCTTCTGCGTACTCGACCTGGAGACCACCGGCGGCGGCGCCGACGACCGGATCACCGAGATCGGGGCGGTCAAGGTGCGTGGCGGCGAGGTGGTCGGCGAGTTCCAGACCCTGGTGAACCCGCACGCCCACATCCCGGCGCTGATCGCCGTGCTGACCGGCATCACCGACTCGATGGTGGCGGACGCCCCGCCGTTGAGTGCGGTGCTGCCCGGCCTGCTGGAGTTCATGAACGGGTGCGTGCTGGTGGCACACAACGCCGGGTTCGACGTCGGATTCCTGAAGCGGGCGTGTGCCGAACACGGCTACCCGTGGCCGGGGCCGGCGGTGATCGACACGGTGGCACTGGCCCGGCAGGCGCTGTTGCGCGACGAGGTGCGCAACCACAAGTTGGCCACGCTGGCCGCCCACTTCCGCGCCGACACCGCCCCGAACCACCGGGCGCTGACCGACGCGCGGGCCACCGTCACGGTGTTGCACGGCCTGCTGGAGCGGGTCGGCAACCTGCGGGTGCACACCGTGGAGGATCTGCTGGAGTTCACCCGCCGGGTCTCGCCCGCACGCCGCGCCAAGCGCACCTGGGCGACCGGCCTGCCCGCGTCGCCGGGGGTGTACTGGTTCGTCGCCGACGGCTCCGGACGGGACGGGGCGCGTCGCCGCCAGGTGCTCTACGTCGGCAAGAGCCGCAACCTGGCGGCCCGGGTGCGCAGCTACTTCACCGCCTCCGAGACCCGGCCGAGGATCGACGAGATGGTGCGGGTGGCGACCGGCGTGGAGCACCTGGTGTGCAGCACCGAGCTGGAGGCCGACGTGCTCGAACTGCGGCTGATCGCCGCGCATGCGCCCCGCTACAACCGGCGTTCGAAGTTCCCCGAACGCCGGGTGTGGCTCAAGCTGACCCGAGAGGCGTTTCCGCGGCTGTCCATCGTCCGCAAACCGCTGGACGACGGTGCGCTGTACTTCGGTCCGTTCAGCCGGCGGTCCGGAGCCGAGGCGGTGCAGGCCGCGCTCTACGACGCGTTCCCGATCCGGCAGTGCACCACCCGGCTGTCGCCGAAGCGGCCCTCCGGCGCCTGCGCGCTGGCCGAGCTCGGACGCTGCTGCGCACCCTGCGAACTGGCCGTGACACCGGACGCCTACGCGGCATTGATCGACCAGGTGCGGGACGCCCTGGGCCGCGACATCCGTCCGGTGCTGAGGGCGGCTCGGGAGCGGCTGGCCAAGCTGGTCGCGCGTCGCCGGTTCGAGGACGCCGCGGCGCTCACCGAGCGGCTGAACGGATTCGCGCGCAGCACCGTCCGGCACCATCGGGTCGCCAGCCTGGCCGGCTGCCGGCAGATCGTGGCCGGCTGCCGCAACGGCTTCGATTGGGAGATCCACGTGATCCGGTACGGACGGCTGGCGGCCGCCGCGCGCGCCCGTCCCGGCGACGTGCCGCAGGCGGTGGCCCGGGCCGCGGTGGCCGCGGCCGAACAGGTGGAGCCACCAACGGCGGGACGACCGGCCGCGATCATCGAGGAGACCGAACGGATCGCGGCCTGGCTGGAGCGGCCCGGGGTCCGGCTGATCGAGATCGACGGCCAGTGGAGCTGGCCGTTGCACATCGGCCTGGCCGAGGGCGATCTGGCCCGGCACCTAAGGGACGCACCGGCCCCCTTGCCGGCGAGCGCCGTTTAGGATGCGGCCATGATCACCGCGATTGTGTTCGTCCAGGCCGAGGTCGCCCGGATTCCCCAGGTCGCCACCGCCCTGGCCGACCTGGACGGCGTCTCGGAGGTGTATTCGGTGACCGGTGAGATCGACCTGATCGCCCTGATCCGGGTGCGCAGCATCGAGCAGGTGGCCGAGGTGGTCACCGAACGGGTCAACCGGGTGCCCGGCGTGGTCGACACCGAGACCCACGTCGCCTTCCGCACCTACTCGTCCCACGACCTGGAGGCCGCGTTCTCGCTGGGCGCCGAGTGACGGCGGAGCCGCGCGACGAGACCGCGGTCTTCCTGCACGGCATCGGCGACGGGCCCGGCTCCTGGGCGGCCCAACTCGCTGCCCTGCCGGAGGGGTTCACCGGGTGGGCGCCCCGGCTGGCCGGCCTTGGGGCCGGCGATGAGCCGTTCACGCTCACCGGGGCCGCGGCCGGGGTGCTCGCCGAATTGGACGACCGGGATGTTGGGCGGGCCCATCTGTGCGGGCTCTCCCTGGGTGCTTTGGTGGCGCTCCGGCTGGCCGCCGACCATCCCTCGCGGGTGTCCTCGCTGGTGATCTCCGGCGGTCAGGTCCGTCCGAACCGGATCCTGATGGCGGTGCAGAACGCGGTGATCGGGCTGCTGCCGAGCCGGCTCGCCGCCCCGCCCGGCCTGACCAAGCCGGCGATGCTGGCCATCCTCCGCAGCCTGTCATCGCTCGACCTGAGGGCCGAACTGGCGACGATCACGGCGCCGACCCTGGTGCTGTGCGGTGCCCGTGACCGGGCGAATCTCCCGGCAGCACGCGCCTTGGCCGCGGGAATCCCCGGCGCCGAGCTTCAGATCGTGCCCGGCGCCGGCCACACCTGGAATACGGAGCTTCCCGAGGAGTTCTCCCGGCGGCTGACCGACTTCTACCGCCGGCTCGATCTCTAGCGGCCTGGATTGCGGGGCTTGCGGTCAGTCGATGGTGATGGATTCGATCACGACCGGCTCGACGGGCCGGTCGCCGTAGCCGGTGCGCACCTGGGCGATCTCGTCGACGACCTTCCGGCTGGCCTCGTCGGTGACCTCGCCGAAGATCGTGTGCCGCCGGTTCAGGTGCGGGGTCGGCACGACGGTGATGAAGAACTGCGAGCCGTTGGTGCCCGGGCCGGCGTTGGCCATGGCCAGCAGGTACGGCCGGTTGAAGGCCAGGTCGGGATGGAACTCGTCGGCGAAGGTGTAGCCGGGCCCCCCGCGTCCGCTGCCCTGCGGGCATCCGCCCTGGATCATGAAGCCGTCGATGATCCGGTGGAAGGTGAGCCCGTCGTAGAAGTTGCCGGTGGTGCGGCCACCCGATTCCGCGTCGAGGTATTCCTGCGTCCCGTTGGCCAGGCCGACGAAGTTGGCCACGGTCTTGGGCGCCTGGTCCTCGAACAGGTCGATGACGACGTCCCCATGATTGGTGTGGAGTGTCGCGGTCTGAGCCACGGCGTTGTCCTTTCCTCAGGCGGCGGCGTCAGCGCCCCCGGCCTCGTTCCGGCTTGAGTGCCGTCCATCCTGGCACACCAGCCGTGCACGGTCAGTGTGCCACCACCAGGCCGACGCCCAGGGCGATCATCACCACCGCGATCAGGGCGTCGAAGACTCGCCAGGCACGTGGTGTGCCGAGCACCCCGGAGAGCAGCCGGGCGCCCAGGGCGAGGCCGAAGAACCAGAGCACGCTGGCGGTCACGGCACCCGCGGCGAAGGCCCAGCGCGCCTCGCCATGGGTGTTCGCGATCGACCCGAGCAGGAAGACGGTGTCGAGGTAGACGTGCGGGTTGAGCCAGGTGAGCGCGAGGCAGGTGAGCACCACCGACGAGGTCCGGGTGGCGGTCGCGACGCCCGTGCCGCCGGACGACCGCGGGTCCGGTTCGGCGTCGCCGTCCACCCGCAGCCCGTCCCCTGCCGGGACCCAGGCCCGGCGGGCCGCCAGCAGGCCGTAGCCGACCAGAAACACGGCCCCCGCCCAGCGCACCACGTCGAACAGCCAGGGGACGGCCTGCAGGACCAGCCCGATGCCGGACACGCCGAGGACGATCAGCACGGCGTCCGACAACGCGCAGATGCCGGCGGCCAGCAGGACGTGTTCGCGCCGCAACCCCTGCCGCAGCACGAAGAGGTTCTGGGCGCCGATGGCGATGATCAGGGAGAACCCGAGCCCAAGCCCGGCGAGGACGGAGACCAGCACACCTCGACCGTAAGCGACTCACCACCAACAGTCCAGCTCAGGATTCTTATGATGCATTAGCCTGGCTTATGATGCGCATCCCGCTGGACCTGGCCGAGACCCTCGCCGCGATCGTCGACGAGGGCACCCTGGACGCCGCCGCCCGCCGGCTGAACCTCACCCCGAGCGCGGTCAGCCAGCGGCTGAAGACGCTGGAGCGCCAACTCGGCCGGGTGCTGCTGGTGCGCACCAAGCCGGCCCGGGCCACCCCCGCCGGGCAGGTGATCGTCCGGCTGGCCCGCCAACTGGCGCTGCTCGAACACGACACGCTCGCCGAGCTCGGCGCCGACGAGGCCGGCAGCGCCCGGATCGAGGTGCCGCTGGCGGTGAACGCCGACTCGCTGTCCACCTGGTTCCTGGAACCCCTGGCGCGGCTGAGCCGGACCCATCCGGTGGTCTTCGACCTGCACCGCGACGATCAGGACTTCACCGCCGGGCTGCTCGAGTCCGGCACCGTGCTGGGCGCGGTCACCTCGCGCGCCCAGCCGGTCGCGGGTTGCCGGGTCGTCCCCCTCGGCGTCATGCGCTACGAGGCCGTGGCCGCCCCCGGTTTCGCGGACGAGTGGTTCCCCGGCGGGCCCGGAATCGAGAGTCTCGCGATCGCACCACTGGTGGACTTCGATCGCCGCGACGACCTGCAGACGGCATGGCTGGCCGGACGCGGCGCGGACCCGGCGAGTCCGCCACGGCACCACGTGCCGGCCTCCAACGACTTCGCCCGGGCCGTCCTGGCCGGGCTCGGCTGGGGACTGTTGCCCCGGTTCCAGTCGGCCGGGCCGCTGGCCGCCGGCGAACTGGTGGGGCTGGGCGGAGCCGGGGTGGACGTCGCGCTGTACTGGCAGCAGTGGAACCTGCGTTCCGGGCTGCTGGAGGCGATCGCGGCCGAGGTGGTGACCGAGGCGCGCCGGGTGCTGGAGCCGTTCTCCGTCCGCTCCTGACCTTTGGCCGGGCTCCGGCTGGGCCTACGGCAACGCGATCCGCTGCGTGACTCGGGACGGCTGGGTCAGCACGGTGCACGATGTCCCCGTCACCCGGTACAGCGGCGCGACCGTGAGGCTGCCGGAGAGCGGCCCGGCCGGCACCCGGAAGAGCATGCCGAGCGCGCGCTGCTCGGCGAGCCTGATGGACTGGGGGCTGAGCAGGACGGGCCGGATCGGCTCACCGCTCCGGGCCACCAGGCTCACCCGCCCGGTCAACGTCCAGCTGCTGGGGCAGAGCGGGGCGGGCAGGCTGTACCCACGGATGCCCGAGATCCACAGGTACGTGGTGCCGTCGGCCGCCCAGCCATGCCCGTCGAACCAGTCCATTCGCCGGGCGGTCGCGTGGCTGAAGTCGAGGGTCAACGCGACCCGCGACGGCTTCCGGAACGCCGCCGGCCACCGCTGCGGATTCCGCGGCCCAACCACCCCGGACGACTTCAGCGAACCGCCCACCGCAGGCGTCGGCGGAACCGCCGTCCGGGTCACCCGCAGGTCACCGCCGAGGGCACCGGTGCGCAGATCGATGTCGACGCTGCGTCCCTCGTCGCTGACCCGCAGGAACGCCGAACTGCCGACCGGCACGCTGGCCAGCACGCGGTAGGACTGGATCATGCCGGGCACGGCGGTGATGTCCCGGCGGCGCAACCGGTCGGTGACGTCGTGCTGGCCATCGCCGGCGTGCACCACCGCCGCGGGCCGGCCGCCGCGGAAGTCCGGTTGCGCAACCAGGAGGGTCGCGATGATCAACTCCTCGCCCTCCGCGGTCTGGAGCTCCTCGCGACCCAGCCCCATGACCTGAGCCGCGCCGGCCTTCACCGTGGTGGTCACCTCCGAGGGCGTCACCGCCACTGCCAGGTGCGGCAGGGCGGCGTGCGCACCCAGGTCGTTCGACCCGACGCCGGTCTGACTCAGCCGGAACAGGCCGGCCTCCATCCGCTTGGCGGAACAGCCGGAGAGCCCGGCCGCCAGGGCCAGGACCAGGGCGAGCACCGTCCACCGCTTCACCCGCTGCACTGTAAGCGCGGGTGGGGTCGGCATCCCTGGCTTCCGACCCGGTACGAAAGTCCGCCGCACGCGTTGCGACGACCCCTTCACAGAACTACGATCTATCCATCTTTGAACTTCGACCCATAGAACATTGAGACCATGAGCGACCCCACACTGCGGACAAGGACGTGGCAGGCCGTGCACTCAACGGCGATCCGACTGGCGACCGGATTGGTCGCTGCGGCCGTGGCATTGGCCCTCGCCGGCTGCGGAGCCCCGGCCGGAAGCACCCCCGCCCCCGACCAGCGCAAGGTGGTGCTGACCACCTTCACCGTGCTGGCCGACATCGCCCGCAACGTGGCCGGCGAGCACCTCCGGGTGGAGTCGATCACCAAGGTGGGCGCCGAGATCCACGGCTACGAGCCCACCCCGGGCGACATCGCCAAGGCAGCCGACGCCGACCTGATCATCGACAACGGGCTCAACCTCGAGGCCTGGTTCGCCACGTTCGTCGCCGACGCCGAGGTGCCGCACGTGGTCGCTTCCGAGGGCATCGAGGTGATCGACATCGCCGGCGACGCCTATCGGGGCAAACCGAATCCGCACGCCTGGATGAGCCCGCTCAACGTGCAGCGCTACGCCGCCAACCTGGCCGCCGCCTTCGGCGACCTCGACCCGGCGCACGCGAAGGAGTACCAGGCCAACGCCGCGGCCTACGCCAAGCAGTTGCAGCAGGTGCAGGACGATCTGGTCGGGGCGCTGGCGGTGCTGCCGCGCAACCAGCGGGCCCTGGTCACCTGCGAGGGCGCGTTCTCGTACCTCGCCCGGGACGCCGGGCTGCAGGAGCGCTACATCTGGCCGGTGAACGCCGAGCAGCAGGCCACACCGCAGCAGATCGCGGCCACGATCGACTTCGTCAGGGCCGACCGGGTGCCGGCGGTGTTCTGCGAGTCCACCGTCTCGGACGCCCCGATGAGGCGGGTGGTCGAGGCCACCGGCACCCGGTTCGGCGGCACGCTGTACGTCGACTCGCTCTCGGAGCCGGACGGGCCGGTGCCCACCTACCTGGACCTGATCAGGCACGATGCCCGGATCATCGTCGACGGCCTGACCGGACGCGGATCATGATCGCGGCCGTCCAGGTGCGCGACGCCACGGTGCACTACGGCGAGGTGGTGGCCCTCGACCGGGCCACCCTGACGCTGCGGCCCGGACGGGTCTGCGGCCTGGTCGGCCTGAACGGCTCCGGCAAGTCCACCCTGTTCAAGGCGATCATGGGCCTGGTCCCGCTCGCCGGGGGCAGCGTCGAGATCTTCTGCGGGCCACCGTCGACGGCCCGCAAGCGCGGGATGCTCGGCTACGTGCCGCAGAGCGAGGCGGTCGACTGGAGCTTCCCGCTCAGCGTCGGCGACGTGGTGCTCACCGGGCGCTACGGACGGCTCGGGCCGGCCCGCCGCCCCCGGCGGGCCGACCGGGAGGCCGTGGCCGAGGCCCTGGAGCGGGTCGGGCTCGGCGCCCTCGCCCGGAGGCAGATCGGCCAGCTCTCCGGCGGCCAGCGCAAGCGTGCGTTCCTGGCGCGCGGCATCGCCCAGGGGGCCCGGATCCTGCTGCTCGACGAGCCGTTCGCCGGCGTCGACAAGGCGTCCGAGGCCACGATCACCGCACTGCTGCGCGAGCTCGCCGCCGAGGGCGCCACCGTGCTGGTCTCGAGCCACGACCTGCAGGCGCTGCCCGGGCTGGCCGACGAGGCCGTGCTGCTGCAGCGCCGGGTGCTGGTGCACGGCAACCCGGCGGAGGTGCTCGATCCGGCCAACCTGGCGCTCGCGTTCGGGCTGGACCCGCTGTCGCGGCGGGCGGTGCCGAGCCGGTGAGCCCGATCGACATCCTGCTCGGCCCGCTCGGCTACGACTTCATGGTGCGGGCGCTGCTCACCACCACGATCGCCGCCGTGGTGTGCGCGGTGCTGTCCTGCTGGCTGGTGCTGATCGGCTGGTCGCTGATGGGCGACGCGGTCTCGCACGCGGTGCTGCCCGGGGTGGTGCTGGCCTACCTGGTCGGGGCACCGTTCGCGCTCGGCGCGGTGATCTTCGGCTTCCTGGCGGTCGGCCTGATCGGGGCGATCCGGCACACCAGCCGGGTCAAGGAGGACGCCGCCATCGGCATCGTGTTCACCACCCTGTTCGCGCTCGGCCTGGTGTTGATCTCGGTCACCCCGAGCCAGACCGACCTGAACCACATCGTCTTCGGCAACCTGCTCGGGGTCTCGGCGGCGGAACTCGTCCAGGTGGCGGTCCTCGGCGCGGTCACCCTGGGCGTCCTGCTCCACAAGCGACGCGACTTCACCCTGTACGCGTTCGACCCGACCCACGCGCACGCCATCGGCCTGAATCCCCGGCTGTTGGGCGCGCTGCTGCTCGGCCTGCTGGCGCTCACCGCGGTGGTGGCCCTGCAGGTGGTCGGGGTGATCCTGGTGGTCGCCATGTTGATCATCCCGGGAGCCACCGCCCACCTGCTCACCGACCGGTTCGAACGCATGCTGCTGATCGCACCGGCCCTGTCGGTGCTCAGCGGCGTCACCGGCCTCTACCTCAGCTACTACCTGGACACGGCCTCGGGCGGGATGATCGTGGTCACCCAGGGCGTGGTCTTCGCCCTGGTCTACCTGTTCAGCCCGACGCAGGGCCTGATCGGCAGCCGGCTGGCCCGGCGTCGCCGCGCCCGGCTCGCCGCGACGGGTCCGGGACTCGACGGTTGAGCGCGAGACCCTCGACCCGGCGATCGGCGGCTCAGGCGTCCCCGGAGGACACCCACACCGACGCGGCCGCGGCGCGTCCCAGGGAGAGTTGCCCACCCTCGGCGACCGTGACCTCCAGGGCCTCCGAGTACGGCTCGGGCTGGCCCACCCGCAGCACGGCCCCGACCAGCACCCCGCGGTCGGCGAAGTGCTGCAGCAGTTGCGGATCGGCGTCGTCGATCCGCTCGACGACCACCCGCTCGCCGGGGACGGCCGCCGAGAGCGGAACCGCCAGGGGTGCGTTGATCGAACCGTCCGCGGCCGGGATCGGGTCGCCGTGGGGATCGCGGGTGGGGCGGCCCAGCAGGTCGTCGATCCGCTCGATCAGGAAGTCCGAGACGGCATGTTCCAGGTGCTCCGCCTCGTCGTGCACCTGGTCCCAGGTGTAGCCGAGCATCTGCACCAGGAAGGTCTCGATCAACCGGTGCCGGCGCACCATGGCGACCGCATAGCGGCGTCCGCGCTCGGTCAGCGTCACCGCGCCGTAGGGCGAGTGGTCGAGCAGTCCCTGCTCGGTCAGCTTGCTGACCGCACCCGACGCGGTCGACAACTTGACCCCCGCCTTGGCCGCGATCGTGCTGGGCGTGACGGGCGCGTCCGACCACTCCTGTAGGCCCCAGACGACCTTCAGGTAGTTCTGCGCGCTGGGCGACAGCTCGGTCAACGACACTCCGTCATCGTAGGGGTGTCCCTGAGTCGGGCCCCGGCGTCCTAGGAGACGGGCTGGGGCTTGCCAACCCTGTTCCCGTTCGGTCAGGGCCGGGTAGCGTGGGGCTCGCGGTACAGCCGTGACCAACCCAACCACTGGAGGAACAGTGAAGCGAAGCAAGCCGCTGAAGGCCGTCGAATCGACCGCCGAGTCAGCCGCCGACGCCGGTAGGGCAGCTCTCGACGAGACGGTGCAGAGGCTCACCCCCTTGGTCGAGCACGCCGGCGACTACGTCGAGGATGCGCGCAAGCGCGGCGTCGAGTTCGCCACCGACACCTACGACCGGGTGCAGCCACACCTGGCCGCCGCCCGCAAGCGGGGCGCCGAGTTCGCCTCGGACACCTACGAACGCCTGGAACCCGCGCTGAAGGACGCCTACGACCGGGTCGAGCCCAGCTTCACCGAGGCCGGGCGCCGGGCCGCCGAGGCCTACGAGAAGGTGCAGCCCCGGATCAAGGAGGCCACCAAGAAGGGCGCCAAGATCGCCGCCGAGACGCTCGACAAGGTGCAGCCCGCCCTAGACGACGCCCTCGACCGGGTGACCCCCGCGGTCGACACCGCGATGAGCCGGGTCCGTCCGGTGGTCGACGACACCCTCGGACGGGTCGCCCCGACCGTCGACGTGGCTCGCGACAAGGTGCAGAACGAGTTCCTGCCCTGGCTGGCCGCCGCCCTGTACAAGGCCGCCGACCTGGTCACCGAGGAGTTGCCGGTGCCGGTGCCGGAGCCCAAGAAGAAGCGCAGTGTCGGCAAGACGCTGGGCCTGATCGCCCTCGCCGGAGCCGTCCTGGCCGGCGTGGTGTACGCCCTGCGCAAGCTGGCCGGCTCGTCCGACGACAACTGGGAGACCCACGAGCCGTCGCGTCCCTACGTCGCCGATCCGGTCGCGGATGTGGTGGACGACGCCAAGCAGGCCGCGGAGAAGGTGGCCGACAAGGTGAAGGACGCCAAGGACGCCGTCGCTGACAAGGTGAAGGACATCAAGGAGGCCGTCGCCGACAAGGCCGAGGAGGTCAAGGACGCGGTCACCGAGAAGGTGCAGGACGCCAAGGAGGCGGCCGCCGAGGCCGCCGATCAGGCGGCCGAGACGGCGGACGAGCTCAAGGAGCAGGCCGCCGAGAAGGTCGAGGACGCCAAGGAAGCCGTGGAGGACGCCAAGGACAAGGCGAAGAAGGCCGCCAAGGGTGATGCCTCCCCTTTAGCTGACAGCCCCTACGGCGAAGGTTCGTACGTGGGGGCGGAACCGCCCGAGGGCTACGAGATCAAGGGCAACGAGCGCTCGATGAAGTACCACCTGCAGGGATCGGGCGGCTACGAGCGCACGATCACCGATGTGTGGTTCAACTCGGCCGAGGCGGCCGAACGCGCCGGGTTCGTCCGCGCGCAGCGCTGATCCGCAGTACCCGTTCGAGGGCGTCGTCCATGCGTGGCGGCGCCCTCGAACCGTGCCGGCACCGAATTACGCGGCTGTAGTTCGGCACCGGCACTCACAAAACACCCCCGGAAATCGGCTTTCTAGGGTGTGAGGACCCAATCTGTTCAACCCGAGGGACGTTCCTGGATCGACGCCGCCCCGTTCCGGGCCCACGTGCTGCACGTGGCCGAGTCGGCGGGGGTTCCCTGGCCCGCGGTCGCCGTGGTCAGTGGCGTGCCGCTGGCCTCGGTCAGGACGCTGCTGTTCGGCCGCCGGGGACGGCGCCAGACCCGCATCGGTCCGCAGGCGGCGGCGCGCCTGCTCAACGTGGGCGTCACCGACCTCGCCGGCCTGCGGAACGGCCGGGTGCCGGCGGCGAGCACGGCCACCCGGCTCCGGCGGCTGCTCGCCGCCGGCGCCGATCCTCTGCTGCTGGCGCGCTGGTGCGATCTGCGCAACGCCGACCTCGCCCGGCTGGCCGACGGCGACGTCCCGGCCTGTTCCCGGCTCACCGCGGCGCTCGTGCTGGCCGCGGAACGCAGCTGGGCGACCGGACGGCGACCTGGCCGGGCCGCGGCCTAGGCTGCCCGCCATGGGCTGGACGGTTGCGCTGCCGACGCTGGTCGCGGCGACGCTGGTCGCCGCGATCCCCGGCCTGCTGCGCGCCCTGCCGGCCCCCGTCGGCGAGCCGGACGCCGCACCGTACGACCCGCTCGCCACCCGGGCGTTCGCCGTCACCGCCGCCGCCCTGATGGCGCTGGCCGGCACGACGGCGTTCGTCCTCGCGCCCGTGCATTGGCCCGCCTGGACGGGGCTGGCCAGCTGCGGCGTGCTGTCGGCCATGATCGACGCCCGGACGGGGTACCTGCCCCGTCCGCTCGCCTGGGCGGCCTGGGCCCTGACCGGCCTCGGCCTCACGGTCGTGGCGCTGCTGGCCGGCTTCGAGCCGATGCTGCGCGCCGGCGTCGGTGCCGCCTCCGCGACCGCGCTGTTCTGGGTGTTCTGGCGGGTCGGCGGGGGTTTCGGGTTCGGCGATGTCCGGCTGGCGCCGGTGATCGGGGCGTCCGCCGCCGCGGTCGGCTGGCCGGTGTTCTTCGGCGCGTTCATCCTCGGCGGCCTGGCCGGCGTGGGGTGGGGACTGTGCTGGCGGGCGATGGGCCGGGGACGGTCGTTCCCCTACGGACCGGCCCTGGTCGCGGGACCGTTCCTGGCCCTGGCGGTGTGGTCGCTCACGGCCTGAGCCGGCGCCCTTCGCTGTCCAGCCCAAGGGCCGGGGTCCCGGCGATGGGCCGGCTCAGGCCGGCGCGGTGACCCGTCCGGTGGCCCGCACCCAGGCGTCCAGGGTCGCCGTGGCGGCACCGGAGTCGATCGCCGCCGCCGCGGTCGCCACGTGCTCGGCGAGTTGGCCGGTGAGGTCGCGGTCGAAGTCGGGTCCGTGGAAGGCGAGCAGCGCGGCCGCGGCGTTGAGCACGACGATGTCGCGCACCGGTCCGGTTTGGCCGCCGAACGTCCGGCGGGCCACGGCGGCGTTGTGGGCGGTGTCGCCGCCCACCAGCTCGGCGGGGGTCGCCGGGGCGAAGCCCAGCTCGGCCGGGTTCAGGGTGGTCACCAGGATCTCGCCGTCGCGGATCAGCCACACGTCGGACGTGGTGGTGGTGGTCAGCTCGTCGAGACCGTCGTCGCCGTGGAAGACCAGCCCCCGGGTGCCGCGGCGGGCCAGCACGCCGGCCACCAGCGCGGCCACCCGCGGGTTCGCGATGCCGACCGCCTGCGCGGCGGGCCGGGCGGGGTTGGCCAGCGGGCCGAGGAAGTTGAACGGGGTCTGGATGCCCAGCTGCCCGCGGGCGGCCGCGGCGTGCCGCAGCGACGGATGGTAGAGCGGCGCGAACAGGAACACGATGCCCGCCTCGGCCAGCACCGCCGGCTGGTCCTCCGGCCGCACGTTCAGCGCGACGCCGAGCTCCTCCAGCACGTCGGCGGCGCCGCAGGCGGACGAGGCCGCCCGGTTGCCGTGCTTGACCACCCGGGCGCCGGCGGCCGCGGCGACGACCGCCGCCATCGTGGAGACGTTGACGGTGTTGGCCCGGTCGCCGCCGGAGCCGACCACGTCCACGGACTCGGTGTCCAGGACGACCGGGGTGGCCCGGTCGCGCATCGACTCGGCCAGGCCGGCGATCTCCTCGACGCTCTCGCCCTTGGCACGCAGCGCGACCAGGAAGCCGGCGATCTGCACGTCGGTCGCGTTGCCGGCCAGGATCTCGTCCATCGCCCAGGTGGTCACCTCGGCGCTCAGGTGCTCGCCGGCGATCAACCCGGTGAGCACATCGGGCCACGTGTGGGACACGCTCAGACCGCCTGGCTCAGCCGGGCGCGGAGCAGTTCGGCCACCGCCGGGGGCAACCGCACGGGATCGACCGGGTACATCGAGACGGCGTCGGCGCGCGACCAGGTGGCCAGCCACGAGTCGGCCACCCGGATGATCATCACCAGGATCGGCGAGCAGTCGGCGACCTCGTCCTTGAGCTGCTTGCACAGGCCCAGCCCGCCGGCCGGCGTCGCCTCGGCGTCCAGGACGATCAGGTCGATGCCGCCGGCGTCGACCGCCGCCAGCAGCGCGGGCGCGGTGGCCACCTCGTAGATCGTGACCGGCGGCAGATCCGCGGCGACCCGTCGCCCGATGGTCAGCCTGACCTGCTCGCGGAAGCTCCGGTCGTCGGAGTAGAGCAGGATCGTGGCGGTGTCGTGACTCATGCGTTGTCCTCGTGGCCTGGAAGCTGACCTGGGGTGTCGCCAGCATGGTACCCCGCGGCCGCGGCCCGGGCGGCCAGTCGCTCCTCCCGGTCGAGTTGCCGGTCGATCCGGCGCGCCTCGCGTTGCGAGTGCTTGAACCACTGGACGAAGAACACCGCGAGGATCACCAGCGAGATCAGGTCCCCGGCGCCCCACATGATGCCGCCGGCGATGTTCTGGTCGGCCAGCGGGCTCGGTGGCCAGGCCCGGTTGAACGCCAGGTACCAGTCCTCGGCGATCAGTTGCGGCGAACCCATGATGATCACGCCCAAGAAGGCGTGGAACGGCAGCGTGATGAAGATCAGCAGCATCCGCAGGTAGTGCGGCAGCCGGTTCGGCATCGGGTCGATGCCCAGCAGCGGCCAGAAGTACAGGCACCCGGTCATCACGAAGTGCACGTGCACCCAGGCGTGCACCCATTCGTTCTCCAGGCTGATCGGGTACAGCCCGGTCATGTACAGCAGGTAGGGGTTGGCGATCATCAGCGCCGTGCCCAGCGGCGCCCAGGTGAGCACCCGCACCGGCCACGAGTGCAGCACGGTGACCACCCGCTTGCGGCCCAGCGCGCCCAGGTTGCGCAGCAGCAGGGTGATCGGCGCCCCGATCGCCATCATCACCGGCGCGATCATCGACAACAGGATGTGCTGCACCATGTGCACGCTGAACAGCACCGTGTCGTAGGTGCCGAGGAAGCTCAGCAGGGCCAGCGCGATGACTCCGGCGCCACCGACGCACCAGGCGATCGTCCGGCCCACCGGCCACCGGATGCCGCGGGCGGCCAGCCGGCGCACGCCCCACAGGTACAGCCCCACCATCAGCAGCAGGGCCGCGACCACCCACGGGTCCGGCGTCCAGCCGGTGAGGGCGGACTCGGGGGTCAGCGGGGGCGGCTGGTTCTCGGGATCGGCGTGCAGCGGGACGGCCAGGGGCAACAGCAGTGGCGTAGGAGCCATACCGGCATTATCCCCCGCCGCGACCGGCGCACACCCACCCGCCCGGGGCGCGTGAGCGACCGATCGGACGCCCCGGACGGCTCCGCCGGAGCGTCCTCGACGGCCGCCCCAGCGGCCCCGGCACCCGACAACACAGAATCGACACCCGCGCAAGGGTGACCAATCCGCTCTGAGCAGCCATAATGACCGAGTGACTCACTCTCACTCCAGCGCGGCACCGGTGATGCCGCACGGTGCGGTGCACCCGATCGCGCAGCTGCGACTGCACCCGGCCAAGGGCCGGCCCGACATGGTGGCCGTCGGCACATGGATCTGGCTGGCGTCCGACCTGATGTTCTTCGCGGCGCTGTTCGCGGCGTACTTCAACATGCGTTCGCTGACGAACGCGGCCGCCGCCCAGCAGGGGACGGAGTCCCTGTGGGAGTGGGGCGTCGCGCACTTCAACATGCCGTTCGCGGTGACCAACACCCTGATCCTGATCCTGTCGTCGGTCACTTGCCAGATGGGCGTGTGGAAGGCGGAGCGCGGGCAGGTGGGTCGCACCGGGTCGCTGCTCCAGGTCGGGCAGTGGGGCCTGCGCGAGTGGTACATCCTCACCTTCGTCATGGGCGCGATCTTCATCGGCGGCCAGGCGGTCGAGTACGCCACCCTGTACGCCGAGGGATTCACCCTCTCGACCAACGCCTACACCTCGGCGTTCTTCCTGGCCACCGGATTCCACGGGCTGCACGTCACGGGCGGCCTGATCGCCTTCCTGTTCATGCTGGGCCGCACCTACGTGACCCGGACCTTCACCCACGAGCAGGCCGTGCACGCGGTCGTCACCTCGTACTACTGGCACTTCGTCGACGCGATCTGGATCATCCTGTTCGGCGTCATCTACATTCTGCGCTGAGCTAACGAACCGAGGAGGACTCCCCGTGCGATTCCTGACCGCCAAGCGGCGACGCCGGCCCGCCAGGCCGGCGCTGCTGGTACTCGCCCTGCTGCTGATGGGCGCGCTGTACGCCGCGGTGGCTCCCGCCGCCCGAGTCTCCGCCGACAACGGCAACAGCCAGCAGGTGGCCGAGGGCAAGGCGTTGTTTCAGGTGACCTGCTCGTCGTGCCACGGCATGAACGGTGAGGGCACCGGCCAGGGTCCGTCCCTGATCGGCGTCGGCGCCGCCGCGGTCGACTTCCAGGTGAGCACCGGCCGCATGCCGATGGCCAACCCGGGAGCCCAGGCGCCGCGCAAGTACAACATCTACTCGGCCAGCGAGATCGCGGCCCTGTCGGCCTACGTCGCCACCTTGGGCCCCGGCCCGGGCATCCCGACCAGCGAGCAGTACAGCGGTGAGGGCCTGAGCGCCGAGGAACTGGCCCGGGGCGGCGAGTTGTTCCGGACCAACTGCTCCGCCTGCCACAACTTCGAGGGCAACGGTGGTGCCCTGCCCAACGGCAAGTACGCCCCCAGCCTGAAGGGTGTCGACGGCAAGCACATCTGGCAGGCCCTGCGCACCGGCCCGCAGCAGATGCCGGTGTTCAACCCCGCCGCGCTGCCCGACCAGGACGTCCGCGAGATCGTCGGTTACCTCGAGACCTTGCACGCCCAGCCCGGCAGCGGACTCACCTTCGGCGGCTTCGGCCCGGTGAGCGAGGGTCTGTTCGCCTGGATCATCGGCATCGGCGGCCTGTGCCTGATCGCCGTCTGGATCGCAGCGAAGGGAGCGCGCGCGCGATGAGCATCGAGATCAAGAACGAGTCCGAGGTGGAGCGCTTCCCGGTGCCCGACCCGGGTATCGAGGAGCACATCGAGCGCTGGACCGACGTCGACAAGGCGGCCGGCGAGCGGGCCTACCGGCAGATCCTGCTGATGCTGGGCGCGGTGCCGGTGCTGGCGATCGCGTTCGTCGTGCTCTACTTCGCGCTGCCGCGGCACTCCTACATCACCATCCTCGGCTCGCCGTGGGACGCCTCCACCTTCCTGCTGGGCATCACCGGCGGCCTGGCCACCCTGCTGATCGGCCTGGCCTGCATCCACTGGGCCAAGACGATCATGGGCGACGAGGAGGTGGCCGAGGACCGGCACGCCGCCGCCTCCCCGGCCGCCGACCGCGAGGCGTTCGCCGCCGAGTTCGCCAAGGGCGCCGAGCAGTCGGGCCTGGGACGCCGCAAGCTGATCGGTGGCGCGCTGGGCGGCGCGCTCGGCCTGTTCGCGGTGCCCGGCGTGGTGCTGCTGGCCGACATGGGCCCCTGGCCGACCGCCGCGCTGCGCAAGGAGACCATCGAGCGGACCATCTGGGCCGAGGGCGTCAAGCTGGTCAACGACGTCACCCGGCGGGCGCTGCGGGCGTCCGACCTGGAGATCGGGCAGTTGGTGAACGCCCAGCCCGAGAACCTGTGGGAGCACCACGGCGTGGAGTTCCAGGTCGAGAAGGCCAAGTCGTCGATCATCATCGTCCGGATGGATCCGGCCCGGATCAAGATCCCCGAGTCCCGGCGCGACTGGCAGGTCGGCGGCATCCTGTGCTACTCGAAGATCTGCACCCACGTCGGCTGCCCGATCAGCCTGTGGGAGCAGCAGACCCACCATCTGCTGTGCCCCTGCCACCAGTCGACCTTCGATCTGGGCAACTCCGGCGTGGTCGTCTTCGGGCCCGCGGCTCGGGCGCTGCCCCAGTTGCCGATCACGGTGGACGCGGACGGCTACCTGGTGGCCCGCAGCGACTTCACCGTCCCGGTCGGCCCCAGCTTCTTCGAGCGTGACTCCCACGGCGACTTCAAGGAAGGTGATCGGTGATGGCCAAGCCCGCTGATGTCTCCGGCGAATCACCGGACCTGGACCCGCAGCGTCCACCGAAGCCGAACATGCCGGCCGGCGTGGTCGGTGCGGCCACCTGGGCCGACGACCGGCTCGGCATGGCGTCGCTGCTGAAGAAGAACCTGCGCAAGATCTTCCCCGACCACTGGTCGTTCCTGCTCGGCGAGATCGCGCTGTACTCGTTCATCGTGCTGCTGCTGACCGGCATCTTCCTGACCATCTGGTTCAAGCCGTCGATGGCCGAGATCGAGTACGAGGGCACCTACCAGCTGATGCGCGGCCTGCCGATGTCCGAGGCGTTCGCCTCGACGCTGGCGCTGTCCTTCGACATCCGCGGTGGCCTGCTGGTGCGCCAGATCCACCACTGGGCGGCGATGCTCTTCGTGGCCTCGATGACCGTGCACATGCTGCGGATCTTCTTCACCGGGGCCTTCCGCAAGCCGCGCGAGATCAACTGGCTGATCGGCGTCGGGCTGTTCTCGATGTCGCTGATCGAGGGCTTCGCCGGCTACTCGCTGCCCGACGACCTGCTGTCCGGCACCGGCCTGCGGTTCGTCGACGGCCTGATCCGCTCGATCCCGCTGATCGGCACTTGGGCGGAGTTCTTCATCTTCAACGGCGAGTTCCCCGGTGACCTGGTGATCCCTCGGCTCTACATGGTGCACATCCTGCTGGTCCCGGCCCTGCTGCTGGGCCTGATCGCCGCGCATCTGGCACTGGTGGTCTACCACAAGCACACCCAGTACCCGGGCCCCGGCCGCAAGGACGGCAACGTCGTCGGCTACCCGCTGTTCCCGGTGTACATGGCCAAGGCCGGCGGCTTCTTCTTCGTCGTCTTCGGCGCCAGCATCCTGATGGGCGCCACGATGCAGATCAACCCGGTCTGGACCTACGGCCCGTACAACCCGGCCCAGGTGACCGCCGGCTCGCAGCCCGACTGGTACATGGGCTGGGTCGAGGGCGCGATCCGGATCATGCCGAACTGGGAGTGGCACCTCGGCAGCACGACCTGGTCGTGGAACATCTTCCTGCCCGGCGTCGGATTGATGACGGGTCTGTTCGTGCTGCTCGGCGCCTACCCCTTCATGGAGGCCTGGATCACCGGCGACAAGTCCGAACACCATGTGCTGGAGCGGCCGCGGAACAACCCGACGCGCACCGCGATCGGGGTCGCGGCGATGACCTGCTACGCGATGTTCTGGATCTCGGGCGGCAACGACATCGTCGCCACCCAGTTCCGGGTCTCGCTCAACGCGGTCACCGAGTTCATGCGGTTCGCCGTGTTCCTGGCACCGGTCGCCGCGTTCATCATCACCAAGCGGATCTGCATCTCGCTGCAGCGCCGGGACGCCGAGCGCATCCTGCACGGCAGCGAGACCGGCATCATCGAGCGGGCGCCCGACGGCGGCTACTCCGAGCCGCACGTGCCGATCACGCACGACGAGAAGTTCACCCTGACCCAGCACGTGGAGCACATCCGTCCGCTGCAGGCCGACCCCGAGAACGGCGTCAGCAAGTTCCGGGCGATGATGTCCCGCTGGTACACCGCCGGGGTGATCGCCAAGCCGACCGCCGAAGAGATCGCCGAGGCCGACCATCATGCCGACGGCCACGAGGTCGAGGCCGCCGACTCCGGTCGCGAGGTCAGCACGCACTGATCGACAACCGATGCCGCCGGGAGCTTCGCCCCGGCGGCATCGTCGCGTCCGGGGTTTGTGTGCCCGGGGGGTCCGCTCAGCGGCGACGCCCGCCGCGGGCCACCCGGTCGCCGGCCTCCACGACCGCCCCGGGAGCGATCCGGGCGTCGGCGCCGATCACCACCAGTTCGTCGTCGGTCGGCAGGTCACCGGCGATCCGGGCCTCCGCCCGCGCGCCGGCACCGATCACCGCCGCGTCGTCCACGATGGCGTGCCGCACCCGCGCCCCGGCGCGCACCACCACATCGGTGAACAGGATCGAGTCGCGCACCACGGCGTCCCGCTCGACCACCGTCCCCGGGCCCAGCACGCTGCGTTCCACCCGGCCGGCGATCCGGCACCCCGGGCTGATCAGGCTTCCGGACACCCGGGCGCCGTCCTCGATGTAGGCCGGCATCCGGGGGATGTCGTGGGTCAGGATCGGCCAGGAGGCGTCGTCCAGCCGCAGGTCGTCCCCGCGGTTGCGCCCGTGCGCGGCCAGCACGTCCCGGTGCGCCGCGAAATAGGCCTCGGGGCGGCCGACGTCCTTCCAGTAGCCGCCCAGGTCGAAGTCGCGGACCTTGCCGCGTTCGATCAGCGACGGCAGCAGCCGGTCGCCGAAGTCGCCCAGTTCGCTGCCGTTCCCGTCGTCCGCGGCCAGCTGGTCGAGGACGTCCAGCACCACCGCGGTGTCGTAGACGAAGATCTCGGTGGCCACCCGGCCGTGGGCCGGGCGCTCCGGCTTGACCTCGACCCCGGTGACCAGGTCCTCCTCGACCTCCAGCACCGCGTGATGGCTGGCCAGGTGGGTCGGCACGGTGGTGGTCACCACGGTCAGCTCGGCGCCGGTGTCGCGGTGCCGCTCCAGCACCCGGGTGTAGTCGAGCTTGTAGATGTGGTCGGCGCTCATCACCAGCAGCGCCTGCGGCGACTCCCTAGCGATCAGGTCACGGTGCGCGTACAGCGCGTGCGCGTTGCCCTCGTGCCAGGCCGCCTCGCCGTCGGACTCCTGCTGCGGCGACACCACGCGCAGACCGCCGTGGCTCCGGTCGAGATCCCAGGCGCGGCCCCCGGCCAGGACGTCGAGGATGCTCTGCGTCTCGTACTGGACGAACACCCAGACGTCCTCGATGCCGCTGTGCCGCAGGTTCGACAGGGCGAAGTCCAGCAGGCGGTAGGTGCCGGCGAACGGGAGCGCGGGCTTGGCCCGATCGTCGGTCAGCACGGTCATCCGGCTGCCCTGGCCGCCGGCCAGCACCAGCGCGAGCACATCGGGTCGGGGCATCCCGACATCCTATGCCGACACCGTCGTGCCGGACCGCTACGATTCCGGCGTGCGCCTGATGAATCCGAAGCCGGCCTACGACCTGACCTATGACGATGTCTTCATGGCACCGCGACGTTCGTCGGTGACCTCACGGCTCGACGTCGACCTCACCAGCACCGACTCGCTGCAACTGCCGCTGCCGCTGGTCGTGGCGAACATGACCGCGATCTCGGGCCGCCGGATGGCCGAGACCGTCGCCCGGCGCGGCGGCATCGCGATCATCCCGCAGGACCTGCCGACCGACGTGGTGGGCGAGACCATCGGCCGGGTGAAGGCGGCCCACACGGTCTTCGACACCGCCGTCCACGTCTCCCCCACCACCACCGTCGGCGAGGCGCTGAACCTGCTGCCCAAACGCGCCCACGGGGTGGTCGTGGTGGTCGACTCCGACGGCGCGCCCGTGGGGCTGCTGGGTCCGTCCGAGGCGGCCGGGCTGGACCGCTTCGTCCAGGCCCACGAGGCGATGACCACCGACCTCACAGTGGTCGATCCCGACGCCTCCCCGGCCGAGGTGTTCGAGCTGCTCAGCAACCGGCGGCAGCGGGTGGCGCTCGCCGTGCGGGACGGCCGGCTGGCCGGCCTGATGACCCTCAAGGGTGCCCTGCGGGCCACCCTGTACGCGCCGGCGGTCGACGCCGGCGGACGCCTGCGGGTGGGCGCCGCCGTGGGCATCTCGCGCGACGTGGAACGCCGGGCGGCGGATCTGGTGGACGCCGGCGCGGACGTACTGGTGATGGACACCGCCCACGGCCATCAGGAGCGGATGATCGAGGGGCTCGCCGTCGTCCGGCGGATGCTGGACGCCCGCGGCAGCAGCGTGCCGCTGGTGGCCGGCAACGTGGTCACTGCCGAGGGCACCGCCGACCTGATCGAGGCGGGCGCGGACGTGGTGAAGGTCGGGGTCGGCCCGGGCGCCATGTGCACCACCCGGATGCAGACCGGCGTGGGACGGCCGCAGTTCTCCGCGGTCCTGGAGTGCGCCGCCGAGGCCGGCGAGGCCGGCAAGGCGATCTGGGCCGACGGTGGCGTCCGGCACCCCCGCGACGTGGCCCTCGCGCTGGCCGCCGGGTCGGGTGCGGTGATGATCGGTTCCTGGTTCGCCGGCACCCACGAGTCCGCCGGTGACCTGGTCACCGATCACGACGGGCGGCCGTACAAGGAATCCTTCGGAATGGCGTCGGCACGGGCCGTCCGAATGCGCACCCGGGAGCAGTCGCGCTACGAACGCGCCCGCGCGGCCCTCTTCGAGGAGGGGATCTCGCACTCGCGGATGTACCTCGATCCGGAGCGTCCCGGAGTGGAGGACCTGATCGATTTCATCGTCTCGGGCGTCCGTTCCAGCTGCACCTACGCAGGTACCCGCAACCTGACCGAATTCGCCGAGAATGCCGTAGTCGGGATCCAGTCGTCGTCCGGC
Organism: Micropruina sp.; assembly: GCA_018055925.1. Lineage (GTDB taxonomy): Bacteria > Actinomycetota > Actinomycetes > Propionibacteriales > Propionibacteriaceae > Micropruina. The sequence goes on along the minus strand of JAGPGQ010000003.1, from coordinate 12,551 downwards.
TTCAACGAGGGCCGGCCGCTGCATTCCAGCTGGTGAATCATCCCTGCGGGCCTTGCCCGGACGCCGTCGATGTGCCAACCTGAGAGACGGAGCGGTTCAAACCACGTGCTGCCTCCATGAGGTTGGAGAACACCCATGACGGCACGTGGAATGGATCGCGCTTTGCATGTCGAGCGCGACGAACGCACCAACGATCTGCTCGCCCACCGCGACCGGGTCACCTGCCCGGACGAGCGCGAGCGGCTCGCCGACGAGATCGTGGAGCTGAACCTGCCGCTGAGCGACGCGGTCGCGCGGCGGTACGCGAACCGGGGCGTCGAGACCGACGACCTGATCCAGGTGGCCCGGACGGCACTCGTCCTCGCCGTGCGCCGCTACCGGCCGGACCGCGGCGCGTCGTTCGCCGCCTACGCCGTGCCCACCATCGCCGGCGAGCTCAAGCGGCACTTCCGCGACCACTGCTGGTCGATCCGGCCGCCGCGCCGGATGCAGGAGCTCCGCACACAGCTGCGCGACCGTTCCGCCGACCTGGCACAACAGCTGGGCCGGGGGGCGACCGCCGGTGACCTGGCCACGGATCTCGGCCTGGACGAGTCGGACGTGCTCGAGGCGATGACCCTGGACGGGGCGTTCCGGCCGGTGTCGCTGGACGCACCCCTGGATCCCCACGGCGGCCGGGACGAGTCGTCGTTCGCGTCCTGCCTGACCCAGGACGACGACGCGGCGGAGCGGATCACCGATCGGGTGACCCTGCGCCGGCTGCTGGTCCGGCTGTCCCGCCGCGACCAGCTCATCCTGCGGTGGCGGTTCGCGGACGACTGCACCCAGTCGACCATCGCACAGCGGCTCGGCGTCTCGCAGATGCAGGTGTCCCGGCTGCTGACCCGGGTTCTGGCGCGCCTGCGCAGAGCCATGTTCACCGACCTCGACCGCTCCCCCCTTCAAGCGGTTCGTGGCCGCGGGCCGGCCCGGCCGGCGATCCGGAGGCGTTCTCCCGGCGCCGGCCGGGCGCCGGCGCGGGCCGCCCTGACGGCCGACTGAGCCTCGATCCGCCGATGGGCGCCGTAGCGAGCGGCACCAGACGAGTGCACTGGGAAGCCGGGTACGCGAAGGCGTACCCGGGTCGTACGGCGAGCGTGGCCGGCGCAGCCAGGGTGCCCGGCTGGGGTCGCGCAGTAGGCGCAAAGCGGTGGATCGAGGCTGAGGCGGAGCTTGTGGAACGCCGGGGTGACCTGCCCGGACGGGCCCGACGCGGGCTCACCGGCCCATCCACGGAGATCCCGGCGTTCGCCGGGATGACGTGAGCCGGGGCGCACCCGTGAGCCGGGGCGCCCTCGTGAGCCGAACGCACTCGTGAGCCCGACGCGCTCGTGAGCCGGGGCGCGCTCGTGAGCCGGGCGCACTCGTGAACCCGACGCGCTCGTGAGCCGGGGCGCGCTCGTGAGCCGGGCGCACTCGTGAACCCGACGCACTCGTGAGCCGGGGCGCGCTCGTGAGCCCGACGCACTCGTGAGCCGGGGCGCGCTTGTGAACCCGACGCGCGCTCGTCATCCCGGGCTTGCCCCGGGATCTCGATGACCAGGTTGGGGATCCCGGCGTTCGCCGGGATGACCAGGAGGGCCGTCATCCCGGACTCGATCCGGGATCTCGGCAACCCGGTGTCGGGACTAGGCCCGATCGGGTTCCTGACCGCTCTCGATGACCCGCCGGGCGAGCTCCCGCAGCTTGATGTTGCGGTTCTGGCTGCCCGTCCGCAGGCGCTCGAACGCGGTCCGGGGCAGGATTCGGTGCCGCTCGACCAGGATCCCGATCGCCTGCCCGATGACCCGGTGGCTCTCCAGCGCCTGCTGCAGGTTCGCCTCCCGGTCGGCCGCCTGCTGGGCCTCGAGCACCCGGTCGACGGCCAGCGCGAACGCCTGCGCCAGCAGGTCGGCGACGATCATCTCGTCCGCCCCGATCCGCCGCGGACGGGGGAACTGGATCCAGGCCCGGCAACCCGAGAGGCTGCTGTTGGGCACCAGCAGGATGCCGGGGCGCCGGCTGACCGTGTCGGGGTTGGGCTCCCCGGCCAGTCCCACCCGCACCTCCTCGGCCAGGTCCTCGACGGCGATCACGTTCCCGCCGCTCAGCAGCACCCCCGTCCGGTCGTCCAGATCGAGCTGGACGGTGCAGCCACCGTCGAACAACAGGGCGAAACCGTGCTCGGCCACGGAGAGCACCGTGTCCAGGTCGTCGGAGGTGGCGAAGTCGACGCTCACTTGGACGGCGGCCACCCGCCGCTCCCGGGCCGCCTTCTCCCGCGAGATGTCCCGGACGGTGTGCACCGTGGCGGTCACCCCGCTGCCGCGATGACTGACCTGCGCCCGGGCCCACCACACCCACACCGGGCTGCGGTCCTTGCGGTACAGCCGGACCTCGCGGGGCCTGCCGTCCGGGCCCTCGGCCGGCGCCGCGTGCAAAGCGCTGATCTCGGCCAGCGAATCCGCGTCCTCCTCCTCGGTCGGCCACCACGGGTAGGGCGCCACCATCGGCCCGTCGACTTCGAGGTCGTAGCCGAGCAGCTCGGTGAAGGCCGGGTTCAGTTCGATCACCCGTCCCACCTGGTCGGCGATCACCAGGCCGTCCTGGATCGCGGTGAGCGCGGCCTGGCGCCACACGTCGTCCATGCTGCGCTCCCGGGCCCGGCTGAGCCGGGCGGCCAGGCGCGCGCGCAGCTGCAGCAGTGTGAAGGACCCGGTGAGGTCATCGGCGTCGTCCAGGCCGATGGCGCCGACCACGGCGTCCGGCTCCGGCTGCGACGACAGCAGCAGGACGGGCAGGTCGTGCAGTTCCGGCTCGGCGCGCAGGGCGGCCAGCCAGTCGGACCGTCCCGGACCGGACAGGTCGGGGTCGGCCAGGACGAGATCGGGCAGCCGGTGCCGGATCGCCTCCTCGGCCGCCTGCACGTCGACGACCACCTCGACCAGGTACGTGCCGGCCAGGGTGTCGGCGAGGATCTGGGCGGGCGACTCGGGGCCCGCCACCACCAGGAGCCGCGGAACCGTGGCGACCGTGCGCCGACCGGCCGGTTCGGCCTCGTTCTCGGCGTCCGGCGACTCTCCCGAGCCGGCGGCGTGCACCCGGAACGGCAGCCTGAGGGTGAACGTCCGGCCGGTCCCGGAGGGGAAGTCGGAGGTGACCGTGCCACCGAGCAGGGTGACGAGTTCGGCCACCATGGCGAGACCCGAGGCGGGTGCGGTGAGCGGCCCGGTGGGTGCGAAACCCAGGCTCTCGAGCGTCTTGCTGAGACCGGTGGCCATCGGATCGGACATGACAGTCACCTTCGCCGCGTGGGGACAGCCCCGACGATCCGGGACAGGACACCTATTCTGCCGTGCCGGGCAACACTTCACCCGGCATCCACGCACGCCGTCGCGGCCCTTCGCTAGTGCGTGCGCAGGGCGTCGATCAACTGTGCCTTGGTCATGGTCGAGCGGCCCTCGATACCGAGCTCGCGGGCCCGTTCGAGGAGCTGCTTCTTGGTGCGATCCTCGTAGTCGGTGGCCGTTCCGCCCTTGTGGCCGACCTCGCTGCGCGAGGTGGCCGCGGCCGCGTTCGCGATCCGGGCGGCCTTCTCCTTGCTGGCGCCGTCGTCGCGCAGGCTCTCATACAGTTCCGGGTCCTTCACGGACGGTCCGGGGTCTCGTCGGCGAGGCATGCTTGCTCCTTCTGCTTCGGTCTCGGTCGGATGTCTGCTTGGGTGGTGGCCGTCGGCTGCGCATCCATAGCGGCAGCCCGAACCAGGCCACCAGGAACGCCACGGCCGTGACCACCGCGGCGGTCTGCCCCGAATCCGGCCCGGCCACCAGGGAGAACACCAGTGCGGTCACCAGGGTGACGGTGATGGCCAGGAAGACCAGCCCGGCTCTTGCCAGGTTGTCGGCCGCGTCGACCAGGCGGCGCTTCGCCTGCCGGCGGAACAGCGCCCGGTGCACCGGGACGGGTGCCACCACGAGCATGGTGGCCAGGACGCCCGAGACCACCGCCGCCAGGTAGATCACCACCAGCCCGGGCGTCAGCTCGGTGAACCGGGCCTGGAAGGGCAGGGTGAGCAGGAAGCCGGTGAGGATCTGCAGACCCGTCTGGGTCACCCGCAGTTCCTGCAGCAACTCGTTCCAGTTGCGGTCGCTGCGCTCCGCCGGGGTCTCCCGGCGCCGCAGCGGGGTGACGTGCGCGCGACGGGTTCCGGGTACTGGACGGGCCACGCTAGCGGACCGCCTCGCCCTCGGTGACGCCGAGGACCGTGCCGCCGAGGTGGCCGGCTTCGCCGGATGCCGGGAGGACGCGGGCCGCCGCCTCGACCGGCCGGTGGCGACGGCCCGGCCCGGTGTCGCTGAGCTTGGTCATACCCGTTGCTGTACCCCGGCGAGCCTCGGCTCACACCTGGGGGTTTGGCCGGCGGGAACCCCGGGTACGGGATACGTAATCGTCAACAACGAAGGGAGTGTCCCGGCATGGGAATGGACGACAAGCTGAAGAATGCCGCCCAGGAGGCGAAGGGCAAGGTCAAGGAGGCCGCCGGCAAGGTGACCGACGACCCGAAACTGCAGGCCGAGGGCAAGGCCGATCAGGTCGCAGCCGAGGCCAAGAAGGCCGCGGAGAGGGCCAAGGACGCCCTGAAGTAGGCCCGCAACGAACAGCGCCCCGCCGGCATCGATCCGATGCCGGCGGGCGCTGCTCCGCCGGGGCTGCCCGGCGGTCAGGACTCAGCCTCGATCCACCGATGGGCGCCGTAGCGAGCGGCACCAGATGGGTGCACTGGGAAGCCGGGCACGCGAAGGCGTACCGGGTCGTACGACGAGCGTGCCCGGCGCAGCCAGGGTGCCCAGCTGGGGCCGCGCAGTAGGCGCAGATCGGTGGATCGAGGCTCAGTGCTGGTAGTCGCCCTTGTAGTACTCGAAGACCCAGCCGCTCAGCGCCCAGATCCCCATGACCACCGCGAGAATGCTGAGCCACCAGCCGAACACGGGACCGAGGAACAGCAACTGGATGGTCAGCGCCACCCAGAACGGCCAGATGCTCTTCGGCGGGAAGAAGCCCAGCGCTCCGGCACCCTCGACGATCTCGGCGTCCTTGCGGTCCTCGAGCCGCGCGTCACTCCGGCGGGCGAAGTTGAACATGTAGGCCGCCACCATGGCGAACAGGAGCACGGTCATGATCAGCGCGACGGTGCCGATGATCTCGTGCGACATGAACCAGTAGATCGGTGCCACGATCGCGACGAAGATCGCAATCGCCGCGAACATCCAGCCTTCCACCTTCATGGCGTCATTCCCCCTTGGGATTCTCGATCGAGGACGCCTCCGCGGCCCCACGGCTGGTGCTGCCGGTCAGCAGCACGTCCAGTTCCTCGGTCCGGTCGACACTGTGCACCTCGGGATGGTGCAGATCGAAGGCGGGCGCCTCCGTGCGGATCCGCGGCAGCTTGCTGAAGTTGTGCCGCGGCGGCGGGCACGACGTGGCCCATTCGAGCGAACGGCCCCAGCCCCAGGGATCGTCCGAGGTCACCTTGGGCGTGTTGCGGGTGATCCAGATGTTCCAGAAGAACGGCAGCATGGACAGGCCGAGCAGGAAGGCGCCGACGGTGGAGATCTGGTTGAGGAACTGGAACCCCTCCTGCGGCAGGTAGTCGGCGATCCGGCGCTGCATGCCCTCGATGCCCAGCCAGTGCTGCACCAGGAAGGTCATGTGGAAGCCGACGAACAGCATCCAGAAGTGCACCTTGCCCCACAGCTCGTCGAGCATCCGGCCGGTGAACTTCGGCCACCAGTAGTAGAACCCGCCGAACATCGCGAACACCACGGTGCCGAACAGCACGTAGTGGAAGTGGGCCACCACGAAGTAGGTGTCGGAGACGTGGAAGTCGAGCGGCGGGCTGGCCAGGATGACGCCGGTCAGGCCACCGAACAGGAAGGTGGTGAGGAAGCCCATCGCCCACACCATCGGGGTTTGGAAACTGATCGATCCGCCCCACATCGTGCCGATCCAGTTGAAGAACTTCACCCCGGTGGGTACCGCGATCATGAACGTCATGAACGAGAAGAACGGCAGGTTGACCGCGCCGGTGACGAACATGTGGTGCGCCCACACCGCGACGCTCAGGCCACCGATGGCCAGGGTGGCGGCGACCAGGCCGACGTAGCCGAAGATCGGCTTGCGGCTGAACACCGGCAGGATCTCGGTGATGATGCCGAAGAACGGCAACGCGATGATGTAGACCTCGGGGTGGCCGAAGAACCAGAACAGGTGCTGCCACAGCACCGGTCCGCCGACGCCCGGGTCGAGGATGTGGGTGCCCAGCCGGCGGTCGGCTTCGAGCACCAGTAGGCCCGCGGCGAGCACCGGGAACACCAGCAGCACCATGAGCGAGGTGACGAAGATGTTCCAGGTGAAGATCGGCATCCGGAACATGGTCAGGCCCGGGGCCCGCATGCAGACGATCGTGGTGACGAAGTTAACCGCACCCAGGATGGTCGACAGGCCCATCACGTACAGGCCCATCGTCCACAGGTCGCCACCGACGCCGGGCGAGTTGATCGCGTCCGACAGCGGGGCGTAGGCGAACCAGCCGAACGCGGCCGCGCCCTCGGGCGACAGGAAGCCGCTGCAGGCCGTGACCGAACCGATCAGGTACAGCCAGTAGCTGAGCATGTTCATCCGCGGGAAGGCCACGTCGGGGGCACCGATCTGCAGCGGCATGATCGCGTTGGCGAAGGCCGCGAACATCGGTGTCGCGAACATCAGCAGCATGATCGTGCCGTGCATGGTGAAGAACTGGTTGAAGGTCTCGTAGTGCAGGTACTGCAGGCCCGGCCAGGCCAGTTCGGCCCGGATCGCCAGCGCCAGCAGGCCGCCGAACCCGAAGAAGGCGAACGCGGTGACGAAGTACATGTTGGCGATGACCTTGTGGTCGGTCGACGTCAACAGGGTCATCGCATGAGAGCCCCAGCTCTTACGACGCACCTCGCGGCGCTCGGCCGCGCCCAGAGCCACACGTGCAACGCTCATCACTCATGCTCCTTATCGGTCGGGGCCACCGGGACGGTGCTCGGCCAGGCCGGCCCCTTCAGTGCGCCGGTCTGCCCCTTGGCGGCGAGCTCCTTCAGATGCGCGTTGTACTCCTCGACGCTGACCACGTGCACGTTGAACAGCATCGCCGAGTGGTAGGTGCCGCACAGCTCGGCGCACTTGCCGAGGAACGTGCCCGTCCGGTTCGGGGTGACGTCGAACGAGTTCGGATGCCCCGGGATCACGTCGAGCTTGAAGTAGAACTCGGGCACCCAGAACGAGTGGATCACGTCGACCGAGGTCAGGTTGAACCGCACCGGCTCGTTGACCGGCAGGTACAGGTCGGGGATCCGCTCGACGGTGCCGCGATCGTGCACCACCTGGTTGACGGCCGGGTTCTGCTGCTCCATGTAGTTGAACGACCACGACCACTTCTGGCCGATCACCTCGATGGTGTGCACCGGGCGCTCGTTCTCTTTGGCGAGCACGTTGTCCTGGCTCTGCACGGTGAAGAAGAACAGCACGCCGATGATCAGGAACGGCACCAGGGTGTACAGGATCTCCAGCGGCAGGTTGTAGCGCGACTGGCGCGGTACCGGGTCGCCCTTCTTGCGGCGGTAGCGGAACATCACCCAGAACATCAGGCCCCAGACGAAGACGCCGATCACCATCGAGGCGATCCACGCACCGTTCCACAGGTTGCCGATCCACGGCGCCTGCTCGCTGGCCGCCACCGGCATGCCCCAACGGCCCCACTGGTCGATCGTTCCCTGCGTGCAGCCGGCCAACGCCAGGGCACCCAGGCCAGCGCCGCCGAGCAGCAACCCTCGCTTGAGAGGTGTGCGGTTCTTCACCACGGACGTTCCGCCTTCCCACGCCAGGAGCACGCCAGCCATTGAGCCACCGGCGAGACCCCGACCCGTCAGATACCTAGGGGGCCCACCCTAACCCAAAACGTCATCGGGACGCCTCCCCTGAGGCGTCCCGATTGTGCGGCGTCGTACGGGTTGTTACCCGTAGTCGAGCGTGATAGGCGATCAGTGGAAGCTGTCGCCGCAGGCGCACGAGCCCTGCGCGTTCGGATTGTCGATGGTGAAGCCCTGGGCCTCGATGCTGTCGACGAAATCGATGGTGGCTCCGGACAGGTACGGCGCGGACATCCGGTCGGTCACCACATCGACGCCGAACCACTGCTTGGTGACGTCGCCGTCGAGTTCGCGCTCGTCGAGCGACAGCTGGTAGCGCAGCCCGGAGCAGCCGCCGGGGGCCACCGAGATGCGCAGGTACAGGCTCTCTTCGGGCTGCTGGGCGACCAGGTCCTTGACCTTGGTCGCGGCGGCCTCGGTGAGGATGATGCCGTCGGCGTCGATGTGCTGGTCGAGGGACATATCAACTCTGCTTTCGTGGGCTGCACTTCCGGTGTTCCGCCATCAGCAACGCGTTCGTCGTGACGACCTATTCCCGCTCAGTGTAGTGCGTCGCCGGCGTTCACCAGCGGCCGGCCCAACCGGAGGCGAGCCGCCTGGCCGTCGCGGTGAGCGATCGACCCAGGTCGGCGTCCGGCTCCAGCGGATGCGCGGACTCCACGCCCATCACGCGCATCTCCCGGCCGGACATGCCGAGGACGGGCGAGACCACGATCAGGGGGGTCTCGGCCGCCTCGCACCGGCGGGCGAGGTCGGCCACCACGCCCCCGCCCCGGCTGCCGAAGTCGAAGGAGTCGCAGGCCGTCACCACCAGGTCGGCGGCGCCGACGGTGCGGTCGAGGCCGGTGCGCTCGGCGGTGAACCCGGGGCCGGTGGCGAGCCGGCCGCCGAGCGCCAGCACGGCGAACCCGAGGCCGCCGGCGGCGCCGGCGCCCGGTGCGGCCGCCAGTCCGGGGTCGATCGCGTGCGCGAACCGTTCCAGGGCGGCGTCGACGGCCAGCATCCGTTCGGCCGGCACGCCGAGCGCGCGGCCCCGGCGGGACGTGATGCCACGCAGCCCGAGCAGCAGGTCGTCCCGCTCGCCGGCCGGCACCAGGCCGACCAGGTCGCACCCGGTCAGGAGGTCGCGGGCCAGGCCCAACTCGATCGCCCCGAGGCCGGCCAGCGGCACCGGGCCGGAATCCAGCGGGACGTCGGCGCGCGCCCCCAGCGCCGCCAGCAGGCCGGCGCCGGCGTCGTGGCAGTCGGTGCCGGTCAGGTCGATCGCCACGGTGGCCGCCGGGCGTTGCAGGACGTAGGCGGCCAGCCGTCCCAGCGCGCCACTGCCGGCGTCCAACACGTCGGGGGCCGGCGCCGTGCCGAGGCTGCCGCAGGCGGCCAGGTCGTCCGCGCGGGCCACCCAGCCCGACGTCAGGGTCTCGACTCCGGCGTCCGATCCGGCCAGCACCGCGGCCAGGCCGAGGCCCCGCTCGGCCAGCCCGAGCACCGCCACCTGGGCGGTGTCGGCGAAGCCGCGCGCGAGCGCCGTCCCCACCTCGTGGGCGGTCAGCTCGCCGACCGGGGCGCCCGCCAGCAGCACCCGCGGCCGGCGTTCAGCCATGGGCGCCGGCGGTCACCGCAGGTTCTCGTCGGGGTTGGCGGCGCCGTCGGCCGCCTTCGGCGCCGGGGGCTGCTCGAACGTCCCGGGCGGCAGGGCACTCTGGCCCTGGTTGGCCGGGCCGCCCAGCTCGGCGGCCGGTTCGCCCCCCATGGACGCCTTCAGCGCCGCCAGTTCGCCCTCCACCTGCGAGGTGGACGCCAGCGCGTCCAGTTCGCGGGTGATGTCGTCCTGGGCCAGGCCGGTGGGATCGTCCAGGGCGCCGCTGGCCAGCAGTTCGTCGACCGCGGCGGCCCGGGCCTGCATCTGGGCGGTCTTGTCCTCGGCCCGCTGCACGGCCCGGCCGACGTCGCCGAGTTCGTTGCCCAGCCCGCTGAACGCCTCGCTGATCTTGGTCTGCGCCTCGGCGGCGGTGTAGGTGGCCTTGATCGTCTCCTTGCGGGTGCGGAACGCGTCCACCCTCGCCTGCAGCTGCTGGCTGGCGCGCACCAGGCGCTCCTCCTCGGCCTGCAGCGCGGCGTGCTGGGTCTGCAGCTCGGCCAACTGCTGCTGGACCCCCGACTTGCGGGTGAGCGCCTCGCGGGCCAGGTCCTCGCGGCCGGCCTCGAGCGCTCGCTTGGCCGCGACGGTCAGCTTGTCGATCTGGGCATTCAACTGCCCGGCCTGAAGCTCGACCCGCTTGCGGCTGGTGGCCACCTCGGCGACGCCGCGGCGGACCTGCTGCAGCAGTTCGAGCTGGCGTTGGTAGGAGTAGTCCAGGGTCTCGCGCGGGTCCTCGAGCTTGTCGAGTGCCTTGTCGGCCTTGGCGGAGAAGATGGCCTTCATCCGTTGGAACAGCCCAGCCATGCCGGTGTCGCCTTCCGTCGAGTGCGCAATGTCCCCACCAGCCTATCCGGAGCGCCACCACGGCCGGGTGCACACCGCGCGGCGACCCCGCGATAGCATGGCAACCGACACCATCCACCGACGCAGAGGGTTCGACGTGGGACTGTTCTCGCCCTACAAGGACAAGGAAGCCGCCCAGGCGGAGCCGGCCGGCACCGGCGCCGAGGCGCAGAGCAAGCCCGCGGGCAAGGCTGCCCCGACCCCCAAGCGGCGCGAGGCCGAGGCCGCTCGCCGGCAGCGGGTCAATCCGCAGCTGTCGCCCAAGGAGGCCCGCAAGAAGGCCCGGCAGGTGGCCGGGGTCGAGCGCCGCAAACAGATGGTCGCCATGGACTCGACCCCCGGCAAGGTGCTGATCCGCAACCACGTGGACTCCCGGTTCAACTTCGCCGAGTACTCGATGCCGATCCTGATGGCGCTGCTGGTGGTGGTGCTGGTGGTCAGCCCGATCGCGCCGAACCTGGTCGAGCCCTCCGCCTACGTCACCTGGGCGTTCATGGGCCTGGTCGTGCTCGACATCGTCATCATGTGGCGCAGCTTCAAGCGGCTGGCCGCCCAGCGGATCCCGTCCGAGCCGCTCAAGGGGCTGCTCTACTACGGGTTCAACCGGGCGATGACCCTGCGCCGGCTACGGATTCCGCGGCCCGTGGTGAAGCGCGGCGAAAAGATCTGATGGCCTGGTTCTGGCGGACCGACGATTCGCCCGGCGATCCGGACGAGGTGCGGGCGCTCGGGTTCGACGACCCGTTCGAGACCCAGGCGGCGGCCGAGGCCTGGCTGACCGGGGAGTACACCGCGCTGGCGGAGGCCGGGGTGCGCAGCGTCTCGCTGTACGAGGCCGACCGGCTGGTCTACGGCCCGATGAGCCTGGACCCCGAGTAGGGCGTCTCTCGTCCGGCTTTCGCGACGGAGATCCCGGCGTTCGCCGGGATGACGAAAGGCCCCGCTCAGGATGACGAAGGACCCCGCTCAGGATGACGAAGGGCCCCGCTCAGGCGGCGACCTTGCGGCGTTCCCCGCGCCACAGCAGCAGGCCGAATCCGGCCACGACCACACCGACCACACCGATCACGGGACGGGCGGACTGGGCGGCGTTCACCCGCTCCTCGTAGGTCTGGATCTTGGTGCCCTGCGCGTTGGCGCAGACCTGGCCGGGCTGCATCACCTGTTCGCGGCACCAGATCGTCGGGTTCGCGCTGAGCGCGACCGCCCACAGCACCGCCACCACGCCGGCGGTGGCGAGGGCGAGATGCGTCCAACCGCGCCAGTTGCGTCCCCGGTTCACGATTCCCGCACCCCCGGGGTGACGAAGGGCGGCCTGACCACGTCGAACGGTTCACTGCGGCCGCGGACCAACACCTCCACGGTGGTGCCGGGCTGCACCGACGGCGGCAGCAGGGCCAGCGCGATGCCCTTGCCCAGGGTCGGGGAGAACGTGCCGGAGGTCACCTCGCCGACGACCTCGCCGTCGTGCCGCACCTGCATGTGCGGCCGCGGGATCCCGCGTCCCAGGGAGCCCAGGCCGATGAGCCGGCGGGCCGGGCCGGCCGCCTTCTCGGCGCGCAGCGCCGCGTCCCCCCAGAAGGACTCCTTCTGCCAGCCGATCGCCCAGCCGACGCCGCACTGGGCCGCGGAGAGGTCGGGTCGCAGGTCCTGGCCGTGCAGCGGATAGCCCATCTCGGTGCGCAGCGTGTCCCGCGCGCCCAGGCCGGCGGGGGCGATCCCATGCGGGGCGCCGGCGGCGAGCACGGCGTCCCACACCTCTCCGGCGGCCGCGGCCGGGACGACCAGTTCGTAGCCGCGTTCACCGGTGTAGCCGGTGCGGCAGACGGTGAGGTCGACCCCGTCCAGGGTGCCGCGGTCGAATCGCATGTAGCCGTGTCCGACCGGCAGGCCGAGGGCGGCGAGGGTCTCGTCCGAGGCCGGCCCCTGGACGGCCAGCACGGCGTGGTCGTGGTGCTCGTTGGTCACCACGATGCCCTCGGGGGCGGCGGCGGCGAGCAGATCGACCACCTCGGCGGTGTTGGCGGCGTTCGGGATCAGGAAGATCTCGTCGTCGGCGAGCCAGTACCAGATCAGGTCGTCGACCACGCCGCCCT
>JAGPGQ010000034.1:5654-20724 GCA_018055925.1 Micropruina sp. | reverse complement strand
CGGGGATCCTGCTCGGCCGCCGCGCGGCCATCGACGCCATGGCCCGGCATCCGCTCGCCCGGGCCGTCCGCACCGACAAGCTCACCCTGGCCGCCCTCGAGGCCACCCTGCGCGGCGGCGAACCCCCTGTGCGGGCCGCCCTGCACGCCGAACCCGGACGCTTGCGCGAACGCGCCGAGCACCTCGCCACCCAGGTCGGCGGCCGGGTCGTCCCGCACGACGGGCGCGTCGGGGGAGGGGGCGCCCCGGGCGTCCCGCTGCCGGGCTGGGCGGTCGAGTTGCCCGAGGAACTCGCCGAGCGCCTGCGCCTCGGCACGCCGTCCGTGGTCGCGCGGGTGCACGGCGGCCGGTGCCTGATCGACCTGCGCTGCGTCCCTGAAGAGGCCGACGAGCAGCTCACCGCGGCCGTCCTGGACGCGCTGAACTACCCGGTCGCCCAGCCTCGTCACCCCGGGCCCGACCCGGGATCTCGTCCGGCCGACTGACATGGACGTGATCGCGACCGCCGGCCACGTAGATCACGGCAAATCCACGCTCGTCCGGGCGCTCACCGGCATGGAGCCCGACCGGCTCGCCGAGGAGCGGCGGCGCGGGCTGACCATCGACCTCGGCTTCGCCTGGACGACGCTGCCCTCGGGACGCGAGGTCGCCTTCGTCGACGTCCCGGGGCACGAGCGGTTCCTCGGCAACATGCTGGCCGGTGTCGGGCCTGCCCCGGTGGTCTGCCTCGTGGTCGCGGCCGACCAGGGCTGGCAGGCACAGTCGAGCGACCACCGGGACGCGATCGTCGCGCTCGGCATCGAGCACGGACTGGTGGCCATCACCCGGGCCGACCTGGCCACGCCGCAGCAGTTGGCCGGCACCGAGGCACAGATTCGCGCCCGACTACGGGGGACGCCGCTCGCCCGGGCCCCGATCGTCGTGGTCTCGGCGATCGATCACTCCGGCGCGGACCCGAACCCCCAAGCCGGCCCGAGATCCCGGATCGAGCCCGGGACGACCGATACCGCAGGTCCACGAACCGCCAACGCTGCGGCCCACGTCACCTCCGGCGCCGGCCTGGACACCTTCGTCCGGCGCCTCGACGAGGTACTCACCCAGGTGCCGCCGCCCGACCCGGACGCCCGGGTGCGGCTCTGGGTGGACCGGTCGTTCAGCATCCGGGGTGCCGGGACCGTGGTCACCGGCACGCTCACCGCCGGCATGCTGCGGCGGGGTGACCGGCTCCACCTGGTCGGCGAGAGCGGCGAACGGCCGGTGAGCGTGCGCGGCCTGCACAGCCGCAACGCGGCCGCAGAGACCGTGACGCCGTACGCCCGGGCGGCGGTGAACCTGCGCGACCTCGCCGCCGACGCCGTGCACCGCGGAGACGCGCTGGTGAGCTCGGATGCCTGGCCGATCGTGAACGTCGTCGACGTCCGGCGCGTCTCGGGCCACGGCTTCGCCGACGGGCCGCGGGAGGTGGTGGTGCACGTCGGCACCGCCGCGATCCCCGCCCGGGTGCGGCCCTTCGGCGACGACCACGCCCGGCTCACCCTGCGCCGCGCCCTTCCGCTGCAGGTCGCCGACCGGCTGGTGCTGCGCAGTCCGGGCGGTCGTGCGGTGCTCGCCGGTGCGCTGGTGCTCGACGTCGACCCGCCGGCCCTGCGCCGTCGCGGCGACGGACGCCGCCGGACCGCCGAGCTCGCCACCCGTCCCGCGACGGGCGACCCCGCCGCCGAGGTGGCACGCCGCGGCGCCGTCCGGCTGGAGCAGCTGCGGCGCCTCGGAGTCGGCGGCCTGGGCACGCCGCCGGACGAGGTCGAACAGGTGCGGCAGCACGACGTCTGGTGGGTGCACCGTCCCGCCCTGCGGGCGTGGGCGCGCCGTCTGCGGCAGGCCGTGGACCGCAAGCTCAGCGAGGAGCCGCTGGCTCCCGGGTTGAGCGAGGGCGCCGCCGCCCGCCTGTTGCGGCGGCAGGAACCCGGGCTGCCGGACGAGGACCTGCTGCCGCTCGTGGTGCGCGCCGCCGGCCTGGAATCGCTGCGCGGAACCCTGCGCCCGCCGGATCACCCGGCCGACCTGGGCGAGGCCGAGGCGGCTGTCGTCCGGCTGGAGCGACGGCTGGGCGAGCGGCCGTTCGCCGCTCCCGAGGCGGACGAGCTCACCGCGTGGCGGCTGGGCCCGGCCCAGCTGGCCGCGGCCGAACGGGCCGGACGGCTGCTGCGCCTGAGCAGCGGCGTAGTCCTGCTTCCCGATGCCCCGGCCCTCGCGATGCGCCGGCTCGCCACGCTCGCGCAGCCGTTCACCACCAGCGAAGCGCGCCAGGCACTGGCGACCACGCGCCGGGTCGCGATCCCCCTGCTGGAACACCTGGACGCCCGCGGCTGGACCCGCCGGATCGACGGCACCCGCCGCACCATCGTGCGCTGAGCCTCGATCAGCCCTGGTTCGGCCGGGCGTCGATGTTGACCGCGATCTCACTGGTCTCGGGCGTGTTGTGCGTGATGCCGAAGGCGACCGGGACCCCCGCGGTGTCGAACACCGTCGAACGGATCGCCAGCACGCAGGTGCCGACCGGAACCTCCAGGCACGTCGCCACCCGCTCCGAGGCCTGCGCGATGCTGACCAGCAGTTCGTTGCGGGCCAGCTCCACGCCGTAGTGCTGCTGCAGGTAGTCGAACAGGGAGCCCGCGCTGAAGTCATGCGTGGCCACGCCCGGGAACCGGTCCACCGGCAGCCAGGTGACCACCAGCTGGTGCAACGCGTCGTTCAGGTACCGCAGCCGCTCCAGCTCCAACAGCTCCTCGGCGGGATTGAGCCCGATCGCCTCCGCGGCCTCGGGCGACCGGACCACCTTCTGGTGCAGCACGGTGGTCTTGACCGTCCGGCCGAGCACCTGCTGCTGGCGGTAGAAGCCGAGCACCGAGTCGGCGAAGGTCTCGCGGAAGCGCTCCAGGTATTGGGGCTGCGTCACGAAGGTGCCGCGACCCTGCTCCCGGACCAGCCAGCCCTGTTTGACCAGTTCCTCGACGGCCCGGCGAACGGTGATCCGGCTGACCCCGTACTCCTCGCACAGCCGGTGTTCGGCCGGCAGCCGGTCGCCGGGGGAGAGGTCCTTGATCCGGTTGGCGAGGTGGTCGCGCACGGCCGCGTACTTGGCCGTCCCTTCTGTCACGACGCCTCCTCTCCCATCGGTGCAGCGATCACTCTAGATGAGCGAGTCTGCCCGCCGTGGCACGACAGTTCTGCCAAACTCCGAGGTACTCGCTGGACAAGTGCCTCGAGCCGCAGTTACCGCGCTGTACGCCACGCTGGCGTTGCGGGGGTTCATGCCCGAGCAGAAGCTGTTCACGCTGAACGCGAACGGCACCGACCTGCCCTCGCACGCCGACCGGCTCAAGGTCGAGGGCGTCGAGATGACCACCGGCTCGATGGGCCAGGGCATCTCGGTCGCCGCCGGCATCGCCTACGGCCTGAAGGCGGACGGCCGGCCCAACCGGGTGTACTGCATCGTCGGGGACGGCGAGCTGAACGAGGGCCAGTGCTGGGAGGCGACGCAGTTCATCGCGCGCAACAACCTGCACAACCTCGTCCTGCTCGTCGACGACAACAAGCGGCAGCTGGACGGCTGGACCACCGACATCTCGGGCACGGCCAACTTCGCGGCCAAGTTCACCGCGTTCGGCTTCCACGCCGAGAACGTGCCGGGACACGACGCCGAGGCGATCGCCGCGGCGCTCGCCCGGGCCCGCGAGGTCACCGACGCCCCGACCGTCCTGGTGCTGGACACGGTCAAGGGCGCCGGCGTGCCCTACATCGCCGAACTCGCCGACAACCACCACGTCCGGCTGGACGAGGCCGGGAAGACGGCGGTGGCCGACGCGATGACCCAGTTGACCGACCAGATCGAAGGAGTGACCAGGTGAGCGGCCAGGAACTGCGGAAGGCCTACGCCACGACCGTCCGGGAGTTGTTCGACGAGCATCCGGACGTGTACGCGCTGGAGGCCGACCTGAGCAGTTCGATGGGGACGTCGGGGCTGCGCCACCATATGGGGGCGCACTACGTCAACGTCGGCATCATGGAGGCGCACATGGTCAGCACCGCCGCCGGGCTGAGCCTGGTCGGCGGGTACGCGTTCGTGCACTCGTTCGGCCAGTTCCTGGCCCGGCGGGCGATGGACCAGATCTTCGTCTCGCTCGCCTACGCCAGGCTGAACGCCTGCCTGGTCGGGTCGGACGCCGGCGTGACCGCCGAGCACAACGGCGGCACGCACATGACGTTCGAGGACATGGGCATCGTCCGGGTGATCCCGGGGATCCACGTGTACGACGTCTGCGACCCCGTGCAGTTGAGCGCCGTGCTCCGCGGCGCCTACGACCGCAAGGGGCTCACCTACGTCCGGACGATCCGCAAGGCGGCCGCCCGGGACATCTATCCCGAGGGCACCGACTTCGGCACCTCGGGGGCCCGGCTGCTGCGGCGCGGGTCGGACGTCACCCTGGCCGCCTGCGGCATCGAGGTGGCCGAGGCGCTGGCGGCGGCCGACCTGCTGGCGGCCGAGGGCATCGAGGCCGACGTCATCGACGTCTTCCGGGTCAAGCCGCTGGACGCCGACGTGCTGTTGGAGTCCGTGGCCCGGACCGGGGCGGTGGTCACCTGTGAGAACCACAACGTGATCAACGGCCTGGGCTCGGCGGTGGCGGAAACCCTCGCCGAGTCGCTGCCCACCCGGCAGCGCCGGATCGGGGTGCGGGAGCAGTTCGGCCAGGTCGGCACCACCCGCTACCTGATGGAGCAGTACGGACTGACCGCCGAGGCGATCGCCGCCGAGGCGCGCACCCTCGTCGGCGCGGTCGCGCCGGCCGGGGTGGCCGGCTGAGCTACCGTCGGCATGTGAGCGAAACCGACCAGGGGAGCCCGGCCTATCTGGCCGGGCTCCTGCTGTCCGGCCGCAAGGTCGTCGTCGTCGGTGGCGGCCGGGTGGCCGTCCGCCGGATTCCGAGACTCGTGCGGGCCGGGGCCCGGGTGGACGTGATCGCCCCCGAGCTGGATCCGCGGCTGGCCGACCTGATGGTGGCCGCGGCGATCACCTGGCGGGCCTGGGACTACGCCCCGTCGGATCTGGACGAGGCCTGGTACGTGCTGGCCGCCACCGATTCGCCCGAGGTCAACGCCGCGGTCGCCGCGGATGCGGAGGCCCGGCGGATCTTCTGCGTCCGGGCGGACCTGGCGTCCGCGGGATCGGCCTGGACGCCGGCCACCGGCGACGTGGCCGGCGCGACCGTCGCCGCGATCACCGGACGCGATCCGCACCGTGCGCGGCGGATGCGTGATCGCCTCGTCCAGGTGGTGCGGGACGAGGACCTCTGAATCGATCGCGACACCTGCCGGGCGCGGACTTCCCGGATCGCCTGCGGCGAGGCTGACAACGGGTGATACTGGTGTGAGCGGGTCGCCGACGATGAGGTCGACCTCCGCCGCGGTCATGGCAACGCGTGGGCATCCGGCCCCCGTGCCGCATCCCCGATCGCGGTTCGAGGCGCCACGCCGGGCGACCGCTCGGAAGGAACGACGATGCGTCACGACCAGGCCCCGGCCGGGCCTTCACTCGCACCCGCGAGCCAACTCCCACGAGGAGGGCGCTGACCGATGGGGACCGCACTGCGCCTGACCCTGCTGGCCCACGGACCCACGATCCGCGCCCGGGACACCCTCTTCGGCGACCTCAGCGACCTGGCCGCGCCGCCGGCCCGGCTGCCCGGCGTCCAGGCCGGCATGTTCAGCGCCCCGGAGCCGGCCTGCCGGCAGACCGCGGACGCGCTGCTGGCCGGACGCGGCACCGACACGCCGGTGGTCGTGCTCGACGGCCTGCGGCAGCCCGACTACGGCTCCTGGGCGGGGCTGAGTTATGCCGAGGTGAGCGTCCAGGATCCCGGGGGTCTCGAGGAGTGGCTGCGCGATCCGGCCGCGGCGCCGCACGGCGGTGAGTCGCTGGCCGCGCACGCGGCCCGGGTGGCGGGCGTCCTGGACGATCTCGCGCTGGCCAACCGGACGGCGATCGTGGTGGTGACCCCGGCCACGCTGCGGGCGGCCTGCGTGCATGCCCTGGACGCCGGCAGCGGTGCCCTGCATCATCTGGAGGCCCGCCCGGGTGCCTCCGCCCGGCTCAACCGGACGGCCCGCTGGCGGCTCAGCGCGCTGCTGCCGCCCGCCCGCACGGGCTAGGAGCGGTCAGCGCTCGGCCTTGCAGACCAGGCAGGTGCCGAAGAACTCCACCTCGTGCTCGATCTCGGCGAACCCGTGCTCGCCCGCGATGCTCTTGGTGAGCTCCTCCAGGCCGGGCAGGTCGATCTCGACGGTTCGTCCGCAACTGCGGCACACCACGTGGTGGTGATGGCCCGGCGTGCACGTCCGGTAGGCGATCTGGCCGTCCGGGGTGCGGATGGTGTCGAGTTCACCGTCGGCGGCCATCGCGTGCAGGGCGCGGTAGACGGTGGCCAGGCCGACGGTCGAGCCGTCCCGGCGCAGCCGGTCGTGGATCTCCTGGCTGGTGGTGAACGATGGGGTGGACGCCATCGCGTCGCGGATCTCGGCGCGTTGCCGAGTCCGTCGCGGTGTGCGTTCAGTGCTCGTCATAGTGACCTTCGTGGGCGGCGTGCCGGTGACCATCATGAATGTAGTCGATATGCCCGGCATGCTGTACCGCCTTGTGGCCGCAACCCTCCACATGCACGTGGTCGTGTCCCTCGGCGACCTCGTGCGGACGGTCGGTGGCCTCGTCGGGCAGGTCGACCACCGGGCCGCGCCGCCGGGCGAGCAGCAGCGACACCGGCCAGCTGAGGGCGAACAGGCCGATCGCGATCACCACGATCAGGGCGCCCGGGGGGGCGTCGAACTCGTACGACCCGATCGTCCCGCTCACCGCGGCCAGCACTCCCAGCGCCATGGCGGCCAGCATCGACCGCCGGAAGCCGACCACGACGTGGTTGGCGGTGGCCACCGGAACCACCATCAGCGCGCTCACCAGCAGCAACCCGACCGTGCGCATCGACACGGTCACGGTGATCGCGGCCAGGGCGACGATCAGGACGTTGTAGAACCGGACCGGCAGGCCGATGGTGCGGGCGAACGGCTCGTCGGCGCTGACCGCGAACAGCTGCGGCGCCAGTCCCAGGCAGACGACCAGCACCACCGCACCCAGACCGGCGATCACCCACAGGTCGGTCGTGGTGATGGTCAGCAGCGAGCCGAACAGGTAGCCGGAGAGCGCCCCGGTGCCCTGGCCGGCCAGGCTGGCCAGCAGCAGACCGCCGGAGAGCCCGCCGTAGAACAGGATCGCCAGGCCCACGTCGCCGCTGGTGCGGCCCATCTCGCGCAGCAGTTCGATGCCGACGGCGCCGGCCAGGCAGACCAGGATCGCCAGCGGCAGCGGCGCGGTGCCGGTCAGGAAGGCGAGCCCCACACCGGCGACGGCCAGGTGGCCCAGCCCGTCACCGAGCAGGCTCAGCCGGCGTTGCACCAGGTAGGTGCCGATGGCCGGGGCGGTCAGGCCGGTGATCAGCGCGGCCAGCAGTGCCCGCTGCATGAACTCCAGGGCGAGCCAGTCCATCTCAGCCGACCTCCAGGCCGGTGTGATGGACGTCGCTGCGCGGCAGTTCGTGCACCTCATGGCCGCCCGCGGTGGTGCCTCCGATCCGGCCGTCGGCCACGATCCGGCCATCGGCCAGGACGATCGTCCGATCGATCAGCGGCTCCAGCGGGCCCGACTCGTGCAGCACCATCACGACGGTGCGGCCCTGCCGCTTGAGTTCCCGCACCACGCCGGCGAGCACTTCCTGGGTGGCCCGGTCGACGCCGGCCAGCGGCTCGTCCCACACCATCAGGTCCGCTTCGCCGGCCAGGGCGCGGGCGATCAGGGCGCGCTGCTGCTGCCCTCCGGAGAGATGGACGAACGAGGACTGCGCCCGGTCGGCCAGGTGCACCTCGTCGAGGGCCCGGGCGACGGCGCGGCGGTCGTCCGCGCCCGCCGGCCAGAACGGATGGCGCAACCCGAGCCGTCCGGAGGCGACCACCTCGCGCACGGTCGCCTGCTGCACCAGGATGGTGCTGCGTTGCGGCACGAAGCCGATCCGGCGCCATGCGCGGAACCGGCGCAGCTCGGTGCCGAACAGCCTGATCTGGCCCCGGTGCGGCACCAGGCCCAGCAGGGCACGCAGCAGGGTGGTCTTGCCGGAACCGTTGTTGCCCGTGAGCGCGACCGCCTGCCCTTGTGGGATCGAGAGGTCGGCGTGCCGGACGATGGGGACACCCGACAGCACCACGTCGACCTGGTCGGCGGTGATGACTGCGGGTGCCTCATCGGTGCGGGTCACGAGCAGCCGTTGGCCTTCTGCAAGGACGCCAGATTGGAGCGCATGACCTCAAGGTAGTTGGTTCCGCGGGAGTCCTGCGTCAAACCCTCAAGCGGGTCGAGAACGTCCGTGGTCAGCTTGAGATCGCCGGCGATCGAGGTGGACACCGCAGGCGACACCAGGGTCTCGAAGAAGATGGTGGTCACCTTGTGCTGCTTGGCGACCTTCTGCACCTCGGCGATCCGGGCCGCGGTGGGTTCGGTCTGCGGATCGACCCCGCGGATCCCGACCTGTTCCAGCCCGTACCGGGCGGCCAGATAGCCGAACGCCTCGTGCGAGGTGATGAACACCTTGCGCTCGCACGTCGTCAGACCGGTCTTGAACTCGCCGTCCAGGGTGGTCAGGTCGCCGATCAGGGCCTGGGCGTTGGCCGCGAACGCGTCCTTCGCCTCGGGACGGGCCTCGCTCAGAGCGTCCCGGACCCGCTCGGCGATGGCGACCATGTTGGTCGGGTCGAGCCAGGTGTGCGGGTCGTTGGCGCCGTGCTCGTGCTCCTCACCCTCCTCCTCGTGCTCGTCGCCGTGGTCGCCCTCCTCGTGCTCCTCCTCGCTCTCGCGCAGCTTGAGGAAGCTCGCCGTGTCGACGGTCCGCTTGGGCTTGACCGTCTCGATGGCCGAGTCGACGGCCGGCTGGAAGCCGTGCTGGAAGATCACCAGGTCGGCCTCGCCGAGCCCGGCCACCTCCTTGGGTGCCAGTTCCAGGTCGTGCGGCTCGGCCCCGGGCGGAGTCAGGTTGGTCACCGCGACCTGGTCGCCGCCGATCCGCTCGGCCACGAACTGGAACGGATAGAAAGCCGCCGAGACCGCGAGCTGCGCGGTGGCCGGGGCGGACGAGGTGGTGGCGCTGGGCGCGGAGCAGCCGGCGAGGGCGAGCAGGCCGGCCACGGGCGCGACGAGGAACCTGGCGATATGCATGACAATCATTCTCAACATGTCGGCGCCCGCTGTCAAAATCGGACGACACGTCAGTCCCGCGGAGGAGCCTCCCGGTGCGGTTCGATCAGATTGTCGATCGGGGGACCTGGCTCGGCCCCGCCCTGGACGATGTTGGGCATCGCCGTGGTCAACGGTGCGGCGGTGACGGAACGCTTCTTCAGTCGCTGCTCCACCCAACGGGCGAACCGGGTCAGCGCCCAGTTGATCAGGATGAACAATGCGGCCGCGACCATGTACGCCGGGACGGTGTTCGCGAACGCGGACCCGAGCGTCTTCGACCATGTCAGCAACTCGGAGTAGGTGATCTGATAGCCGAGCGCGGAGTCCTTGACGACGACGACCAGCTGTCCGATCAGGGCGGGCAGCATGGCGACCAGCGCCTGGGGCAGCTGGATCGAACGCAGCGTCTGGCCGGGGGTCAGGCCGACCGACAGCCCGGCCTCGCCCTGGCCCTTGGGCAACGAGTGCACCCCGGAGCGCACCAGTTCGGCGATCACCGCGCCGTTGTACAGAGTCAGCGCCACCACCACCGCCATCAGCGGATTGACGTCGTAGCGGAACCAGCCGAGCTGCTGCAGGGCGGCGAACAGGAAGATCATCATGATCAAGACCGGGACGGCCCGGAAGAACTCAACCACGACCCCACAGACAATGCGTACCCCACGATGAGCCGCGAGCCGGCCGATGCCGAGCAGCAGGCCCAGAATGCCTGCCAGGACGACCGAGAGCACCGCCGCCATGGCGGTCCCGATGAGGCCCGGGACCAGGTAGTTCATCCAGGCGCTCGCGGTCAGGAACGGCGTCCACTTGGGGGCCTCGAGTTGGCCCCTGGCACCCAGTTGATAGATCACCAGGGCGAGTGCTGCCAGGACGATCAGTACGCCGACGATGGTCAGCACACGGTGCCGCTGCCGGGCCTTCGGGCCCGGGGCGTCGAACAGCACAGCCTGGGCGCTCACCGCTTCACCGCCAGCCGCTGGGACAGGTGAGTGAACCAGACCCCCAGGGGGAGCGTCAGGATCACGAAGCCGATGGCGAAGATCGCGAACATCGGCAGGCTGCCGGTCTCGTTCTCGATGATGATCGCCATCAGTCCGGCGGCGTCGGAGACCCCGATGACGGCGGCCACGGTGGTGTTCTTGGTCAGGGCGATCAGGGTGGAGCCCAGCGGCGCGATCGCCCCGCGGAACGCCTGTGGGAGCACCACCTCGGTCAACGACTGACCGAAGGTCAGGCCGATCGACCGGGCGGCCTCGGCCTGGCCGGCAGGAATGGTGTTCACACCACTGCGCAACGCCTCGCAGACGAAGGCGGCGTGATAGACGCTGAGGACGATCACCGCCCAGATGAAGGCGTTGGTCTTGGCGTCCTCGGACCAACTGAGGCCGAGGATGAAGCTGACCCCGAGAATGCTGGCGACCATCAACACGGTCAACGGGGTGTTGCGCAGCAGGTTCACATAGCTGGTACCGATGAACTGCAGGACCGGCACTGGGGAAACCCGAAAGATGACCACGATCGTGCCGATGATCAAGGCCCCGAGGGCCGAGAGCACTGCGAGTTCGATGGTGACCAGGAAAGCCGCCAGGACGTTGTATTTCGCGAGGATGTCGCCCATCAGATCAACCCTTCACGTCGCCGAAGGGGCGCCGCCGGTCATGGGCGGCGCCCCTTCGTCGGATATCAGGAGCAAGCGGCGGGAGTGGGCGGGTTGCCCGGTCCCGGCTTGTAGTTGGCCGGTCCGAGGTTCTCATCGATGAACTTCTGCCAGCTGCCGTCGCTGAGCATCGAGTTGATCGCCTCGGTGACCTTGGTGCACAACTCGACGTTGCCCTTCATCAGCCCCACGCCGTAGTTCTCGGTGCTGAACGGCTTGCCAACGACCCTGAGCTTGCCCTTGTACTCGGGCTGTGCGGCGTAGCCGGCGAGGATGGTGTCGTCGGTGGTCAGAGCGTCGATGGTTTTCGCGGCGAGCGCGGCGACGCATTCGGAGTAGGTGCCGAAGTTCTGAAGGTTGACGCCCGGGACTTCCTTCTCGACGTTCTGCGCCGACGTCGAGCCGGTCACCGAGCAGAGCTTCTTGCCCTTCAGCGACTCGATCCCGGTGATCGACGTGTCATCGGCGCGGACCAGCAGGTCCTGGCCGGCGACGAAGTAGGGGCCGGCGAAGGACACCTTCTCCTTGCGTTCGTTCGTGATCGAGTAGGTGCCGACCACCAGATCCACCTGGTTGCTGGAAATCAGCGTCTCCCGCTGGGGGGTCGGAGCTTGCATCCACTGGATCTTGTCGGGAGTGGTGCCCAGCTTCCCGGCGATGTAGGTGGCGACATCGACGTCGAAGCCGGTGTAGTTCTCGCCCTCCTTCAGGCCCATGCCCGGCTGATCGAACTTGATGCCGATCCGCAAGTTAGACAGGTCCGTGCCGCCGGTACCACTGGCGCAGGCACTCATCGACACTGCGAGTGCTGCGGCCGCCAGGGCTGCGCCGAACTTCTTCAATGACATGATTCGCTCCTTGCTTGGTCGGATTCTTCTGGCGGGTCAATGGGTGAGGATCTTCGACAGGAAGTCCTTTGCGCGGGCGGAGGTCGGGTTGGTGAAGAACTCGTGCGGGGTTCCGGTCTCGACGATCTCGCCGTCGGAGAGGAAGACCACCTTGTCGGCGGCCTTGCGGGCGAAGCCCATCTCGTGGGTGACCACGATCATGGTCATGCCTTCCTTGGCGAGCCCGACCATGACGTCCAACACCTCGTTGATCATCTCGGGATCGAGCGCCGACGTCGGCTCGTCGAACAGCATCACCTTCGGGGTCATGGCCAGCGACCGGGCGATCGCGACCCGCTGCTGCTGGCCGCCCGAGAGCTGGGCGGGGTACTTCTGCGCCTGGTGCTCGACGCCGACCCGCTTGAGCAGTTCCATGGCCCGCTTCTCGGCCTCCGCCTTCGGCGTCTTGCGCACCTTGATCGGGCCCAGCGTGACGTTCTCGAGAATCGTCTTGTGGGCGAACAGGTTGAACGACTGGAACACCATGCCCACGTCGGCGCGCAGGCTGGCCAGCTCCTTGCCCTCGTCCGGCAGCAGTTTCCCGTCGATGGTGATCGAGCCGGTCTCGAAGGTCTCGAGTCGGTTGATGGTGCGGCACAGGGTCGACTTGCCCGACCCCGAGGGCCCGATCAGGATCACCACCTCGCCAGGGTCGATGGAGAGGTTGATGTCCTTGAGCACGTGCAGGTCACCGAAGTGCTTGTTGACGCCTTCGATCACAACAAGGGGCTCTGGCATGGCCGACACGCTAGCCGGGCATTGTGCCGGTACCAAGCAAATTTGCCGGCCAATAACGGATCGTCACCGATTTGCAATCGTTGCCGCCTCGGCCGCGGAGAGCCGCACGCGGTCCATCTCCTGGCCGCCGTCACAGCTCAGCAGGGCCACCTCGACCGGGTCTCCGGAGCCCAGGATGCGCATCTCGCCGCCGGTTGCCAGCCAACGTTCGACGGCCTGGCGGGCGGTGCTCGGGACCGCGTTCGACTGCTCGGTCATGGTGCTCTGAACCTCCTCCTCGGGCCGTACTCGGCGCGTCCCGACACTATGCCCCGCGGTCCGCGGGAACGCGTGGCAGGCTTGCTGCATGAGCGCCCGCAACGACATCGGCCAATCGGTTCTGCAGGCCATTTTCAGCGTATTCCTCGGACTCGTGGTGACCGCGTTCGTCGGCATCGGAGTGAACACGTTCCTGCCGGAGCCGGACTTGCGACCCGAGACCGAATCGGTCTGGAGCGGCTGGCGGCTGACCACCTCGATCGTCCTGCTGGTCTGTGCCACCGCGGTGATGCTGTTGTCGCTGGCGGTGACCAGGGCGGGCGCGGTGCTTGCCAACGGCGCCCTGCTCGGCGGCCTGTTCACCATGATCTACGCCGTCGGCATGGGCGTGTCGACGGCCAACCAGTGGCCGCGGTTCGCGGTGATGACCGCGGCGCTGGTGATCACCGTCGGAGTCGGCTGGTGGCGGTTCAGCCGGGGCCGGCGCGCCGCGCCGCGTCCGTCCGGTGGGGGCGAACTGAGCGGCGAGGCGGAGGAGCGACTGGCGAGCGTGGAGCGCAGGCTGGACGCCCTCGCCCGGGCGCTGCGCGACTGAGCCTCGATCCGCCGATCTGCGCCTACTGCGCGACCCCAGCTGGGCACCCTGGCTGCGCCGGCCCCGCTCGTCGTACGACCCGGTACGCCTTCGCGTACCCGGCTGCCCAGTGCACCCATCTGGTGCCGCTCGCTACGGCGCCCATCGGCGGATCGAGGCTGAACTCTGGCAGGCTGCGCAGCATGACCGCCACCCAAGCCATCGCGGCCCGGCTGCATCCGGAGTTGCGCGCGCTGCGCCGCGAGATCCACGCCGACCCCGAGCTGGGCAACGACAATCCGCGCACCCAGGCCCGGATCCTGACCGCGCTGGCCGGGCTGGACCTGGAGATCACCACCGGTGCCGCGCTCACCAGCGTCACGGCCGTGCTCCGCGGACGGGCCGAGAACACCGGGACGCGTCCGGTAGTCCTGCTGCGCGCCGACACCGACGGGCTGCCGGTCGCCGAGGAGACCGGGCTCGAGTTCGCGTCCACCACCGGCACCATGCACGCCTGCGGGCACGACCTGCACGTGGCCGGCCTGGTCGGCGTGGCGAAGATCCTGCACGAGTTGCGCGACCAGCTGCCGGGCGACGTGGTGTTCATGTTCCAGCCCGGCGAGGAGGGCCCGGGCGGTGCGGCGCCGATGATCGCCGAGGGGGTGCTGGACGCCGCTGGACGGCGGGCCGACGCCGCCTACGGGTTGCACGTGTCGTCCGCGCAGGCGCCCCTGGGGGTGTGGTGGGGACGCCCGGGCACGATGATGGCGGCCGCCGACCAGTGCGCGATCACCGTTCGGGGACGCGGCGGGCACGGCTCGCAGCCGCACAACTGCGCCGACCCGGTGCCGGTCGCCTGCGAGATCGCGATCGGCCTGCAGACCATGGTGACCCGGCAGTTCCACATCTTCGACCCCGTCGTGGTGACCGTGGGCAAGATCGCCGCCGGCACCAAGGAGAACATCATCCCCGACGACGCCCTGCTGAACGCGACGGTGCGGACCTTCTCGGAGGCGACCCATGCGGCGATCCCCGAGCGGATCGCCCGGCTGGCGAAGGGCATCGCCGAGGCGCACGGCATGACCGCCGACGTCGACTACGTGCGCGGCTACCCGGTCACCGTCAACGACGAGGTCGAGTACCGCCACGTCCAGGAGACGGTCGCCGACCTGTTCGGGGCCGAGCGGTACGCCGAACTGCCCTACCCACTCGCCGGCGGTGAGGACTTCAGCTTCGTCGGCCAGCAGGTGCCGAGCGCGTTCATCTTCCTCTCGACCTACCCCGGAGAGGACTGGGCCACCGCCCCGACCAACCACTCGGCCCGGGCCATGTTCGACGACGTGGTGCTGGCCGACGCCGCCGCGCTGCTCGCCGAGGTGGCGATCCGGCGGTTGCGCCGCGGCTGACCCGTCCGACCTGCTGAGTCCCTCGCCGGGGACGGTTCCTATTCGGTTCAGGGAACCGTCCCTTTCCCGTTCAGGGGACGGTTCTCTTTCCCGTTCAGGGAACCGTCCCCTTTCCGGTTCAGCGGCGGGTGAGGGTCAGGTCGACGTGCAACCGGTCGGCGGCTCGGTTGGTGAGTTGCGCGGTGAAACCGTCGTCGGTGCCGGCCGCGGCGAACCGGA
>JAGPGQ010000034.1:0-5554 GCA_018055925.1 Micropruina sp. | reverse complement strand
GTTCAGGGAACCGTCCCCTTTCCGGTTCAGCGGCGGGTGAGGGTCAGGTCGACGTGCAACCGGTCGGCGGCTCGGTTGGTGAGTTGCGCGGTGAAACCGTCGTCGGTGCCGGCCGCGGCGAACCGGACGGACGAGGGCAGCAGCACGGGCTTGGTGAACCTCACCGACACCTCGTAGGCGTCCGGCAGGCGTGGTTGCAGTGCCGCGAGCATCCGGGCATGGCTCCACATGCCGTGGACGATCGTCCGCGGGAAGCCGAACGCCCTGGCGGCCACCGGGTTCAGGTGGATCGGATTGACGTCACCGGACACCGCGGCATAGGCCCGGCCCAGTCCGGCCGGCAGCCGCCACAGCGCCGCCGTGGGCGATGCGCCGTCCAGCGGGGACGGTTGCCCGCGATCGGCGTCCGGGATGGTGGACGGAGCGCCCGGCAGGTGCTGCTGCCGATTGAGGTAGCTGGAGCGGCCCTGCCAGACCAGTTCGCCGGCCGTGCGGACCTCGCCGACCAGGTCGACCAGCACGCCGCGGCGATGCGGCCGCGGGCCCTCGGCGCGGACGCTCAGCTCCAGCGTCTCGGTGATCCGGGCGGGCCGGTGCTGCGTCATCGTGTTGCCGAGATGCACCATGCCGGCCAGCCCCAGCGGGAAGTCGCTCGCCGTCATCAGCCGCAACTGCAGCGGAAAGGTGAGCACGTGCAGCCAGGTGGGCGGCAGGGCATCGGCCAGCCCGAAGCCGCACACCGCGGCGTAGCCGGCCACGTCGGCGACCGTGCAGCGGTGCCCGGCCAGCCGGACGACCCGGTCGGGCAGCCCGCCGCCGATCTCGGGACGCGGCAGCGGGGCCAACGCCCGCGCGTACAGCCCGGCCGCGGACGGCATGGTGTCGAGCTCGAGCACCTCGGTCATCAGCGGCCCACGATCAGCTGTCCGCACACCCGCAGCACCTGGCCCGCGATCGGGGTCTCCGGATCGGCCAGGAAGGCGATCGCCTCGGCCACGTCCACCGGCTTGCCGCCCTGCAGCAGGCTGGAGCTGCGCCGGAAGACCTCCCGGTCGATCACCGGGATGGACGCCGTCATGTCGGTCTCGATGAACCCGGGGGCGACGCCGTTGACCACGATGCCCCGGTCGGCCACGCGCGGTGCCAGCGCCCGCACCATGCCCATCACGCCCGCCTTGGACGCGGCATAGTTCGTCTGGCCCTTGTTGCCGGCCCAGCCGCTGGTCGAGGCGATCGCCACCAGCCGTCCGCCGTCGGCCACGCCGCCGGGCACGGCCGGGTCGAGCATCACCTCGTTGATCCGCAGTTGCGCGGCCAGGTTCACCTGCAGCACGGCGTTCCAGCGGGCATCGTCCAGGTTGACCAGCAGCTTGTCCCGCAGGATTCCGGCGCAGTGCACCAGGGCGCCGATCCGGGCCTGTTTCCCGTAGCGGGCGACGACATGCTCGGCGATCCGGGCGCCCGCGCCGGGCACCGTGATGTCGAGTTGCAGCGCGGTTCCGCGGACCTCGTTGGCCACCCCGGCCAAGGCCTGGCCGGCCCCGGGCACGTCGACCAGGACCACCCGGGCGCCGTCGGCGGCGAACCGCCGGGCGATCTCGGCGCCGATGCCCCGGGCCGCGCCCGTCACGACGACGATCCGTTCCTCGACCCCCGGGCCGCGGACGCCGCCGGAGAGCACCAGCGGCTGGCCGTTCACATAGGCCGACCGGCCCGACAGCAGGAACCGCAGCACCTCGCTCAGGTCGGCGGCCGTGGTGTCGTCGGCCACCTGCACCAGGTTGCTGGTGGCGCCGTGCCGCAACTCCTTGCCGACGCTGCGCATGATCCCGTCCAGAGCCTGCCGGACGGCCGCCGCCTCGACGCTGGGCGCGGTCGCCGGGTCGCCGGCCACGATGATCACCCGGCCGGACGGCTCCATCGCCTTCACCGCGGGACGCAGCAGCGCCCGCACCCGCTCCAGCTGGCCCACCTCGGCGGCCGCCGAGGCGTCCAGCACGATCGCGCCGATCCGGCCGGGATAGGCCGGCGCGCGGACCCGTCCGTCGTCACCGGTGGTGCGCAGTTCGGGCAGGTCGACCACCGGTTCGGCGCCCGCGATGCCGAGCGCGGTCAGGGCCTCGGCCGCCAGGGTGCCGGGTTCCAGCGCGCCCAGGACGACCGGCCCGGCCGGCATCGTCCCGCCCCGGCGCAGCCGGGTTGCCTCGGGCAGGCCGGCCCGGGCCGCGATCCGGCGTCCGACCGGTGAGTCCAGCACCCCGCCGATGACCTGGTCGAGGTTCATCACACCGCCTCCACGATCGCCACCACACCCTGGCCGCCGGCCGCGCAGACCGAGATCAGGCCGCGCGCCCCCGAACCGCGTTCGGCCAGCAGTTTCGCCAGTGAACCGAGGATCCGGGCGCCGGTCGCGGCGAACGGATGCCCCGCGGCCAGGGACGAGCCGTTGACGTTCAGCCTGGACCGGTCGATCGACCCCAGCGGGCCGTCCAGACCCAGGACCTCGCGGCAGTAGCTCTCCGACTCCCAGGCGGCCAGCGTGCACAACACGGTGGCGGCGAACGCCTCGTGGATCTCGTACAGGTCGAAGTCCTGCAGCGACAGGCCGTTGCGGGCCAGCAGGCGGGGGGTCGCGTGCGCGGGCGCCATCAGCAGCCCCTCGGTGCCGAGCAGGTAGTCGACCGCGGCGGTCTCGGCGTCGACGATCCGGGCCAGCACCGGCAGGTTGTGCCGTTCGGCCCAGGCCCGGTCGGCCAGCAGCACCGCGGCGGCGCCGTCCGACAGCGGTGTCGAGTTGCCCGCGGTCATCGAGGCGTCCGGCCCGTCGCCGAACACCGGCCGCAGCGTGGCCAGCTTCTCGACCGAGGTGTCGGGCCGCAACGACTGGTCGCGGGTCAGGCCCAGGTAGGGCGTGACCAGGTCGTCGAAGAACCCGGACTCCCAGGCGGCGGCCAGGTTGTGGTGGCTGGCGGCGGCCAGTTCGTCCTGCGCCGCGCGCCCGATGCCCCACTGGGCCGTGGTGAGCGCCTGGTGCTGGCCCATGTTGAGCCCGGTGCGCGGCTCGGCGGCCCGGGGCACCTCGGGTGCCAGGTCGGCCGGACGGACGTGCGCCAGCGTGCGCACCTTGTCGAGCGGGGTCTTGGCGGCGTTGAGCCGCAGCAGGGTCTTGCGCAGCCGGTCGTTCAGGGCGACGGGGGAGTCCGAGGTCGAGTCGACGCCGCCGGCGATCGCCACGTCGACCTGGCCGACCCGGATCCGGTTGCTCAGTTGGACCGCCGCGGTGAGGCTGGTGGCGCAGGCCTGCTGCAGGTCGTAGGCCGGGGTCTCGGCCGACAGGGCGGACGAGAGCACCGCCTCCCGGGTCAGGTTGAAGTCGCGGCTGTGCTTCAGCACCGCGCCGGCGGCCACCTCGCCGAGGCGTCGTCCGGCCAGGCCGTAGCGGGCGACCAGGCCATCGATCGCGGCGGTCAGTAGATCGATGTTGGTGGCGGCGGCGTAGGCGCCACCGGCCTTGCCGAACGGGACCCGGTTGCTGCCGACCAGGACGGCGTCGCGCAGTTCTGCCATCGAAGCTCCTTCGCAGAAATGAGGTACCAACAGTAGCAGGTACACGAAGTACCGGGTACTGTGAGTGTCGTGAAAGCGCAGGTGGACGGGCGGGACGCCCGTTGGGTGGAGCATCGCCGGGTACGCCGCCGCGAACTCGTCGAGTCGACGCTGCGCGCGATCCGCAGGCACGGCGCCACCGTCGGCATGGACGAGATCGCGGCCGAGGCGGGCACGTCCAAACCGGTGATCTACCGGCACTTCGGCGACCGTCCCGGGCTGCACCGCGCCGTGGTCGAGAAGGTGGCCCGGTTCATCCTGGACGACCTGCAGGCCACCGTCGGCTGGGAGCACAGCGACGACCTGAGCGCCCTGGTGCGCGACCTGACGCTGAGCTACCTGCGGCTGGTGGAACGCGACCCCGAGATCTACCGGTTCGTGATGGCCCGCCCGCTGGTCGACGTCGGCGACGACCCCGTGGTCGGGCTCACCATGCGGGTCGGCGGCCGGATCGCCCGCCTGCTGGAAGAGAACGGGTTCGGCGCCGAGCGGGCCGCCACCTGGGGCCACGGGCTGGTCGGCTGCGTCCGCGCGGCCACCGACCAGTGGATCCGGACGGGCATGACCCGTCCGGTCGAAGACGTCGCCGACGACCTGGCCGACCTGCTCGGCCCCGCCTACCACGTGCATCGTCCGGTCCTCGCCCGACCGGCATCGGTCAGTAGTTGAAAGGAGCACCGATGACCACCCAGGCTGCCCCACCCCGCGCTCTGAGCGCCGCAGACTCCGACGAACTCGGCCGGGCCCTGCTGGTCGCCTTCGAGGGACCGCACCATCGCAGCCGAGCGGACGGACGGGCCGCCTGGCCGGTCGACGGGGCGTTGCGCGACCCCGCCCTCGGACACGTCGAGGCGCGGGCCTGGACGCTGGAGCGGCTGCGCCGGCTGGTCACCGACGGCGACCTGGGACGCTCCATCGTCCCGCCCGAACAGACCACCCGGGAGACCCTCGTCCAGTCGCTGATCGACTTCGAGATCGTCGCCTACGGCGACCTGTCGGTGGCGATCAAGTCCGGAGTCCAGCACGGCCTGTTCGGTGGCGCGATCGCCGGGCTGGGCAGCGCGTGGCATCACGAACGGTTCCTGGACGACGCGCTCAGCCTGCGCGTGCTGGGCTGCTTCGCGATGACCGAAAGGGGCCACGGCAGCGACGTCGCCTCGCTCGAGACCACGATCACCTACGACGGCGACACCGAGGAGTTCGTGGTGCACTCGCCGCACCCCTCGTCGGCCAAGACCTACATCGGCAACGCCGCCGCCCACGGCCACCTCGCCTGCGTCTTCGGGCAACTGGTGGTGGACGGCACCAACCACGGGGTGCACTGCGTCCTGGTGCCGATCCGCTCCGCCGACGGCACGGTGGAACCCGGCGTCACCATCGGCGACAACGGGCACAAGGGCGGCCTGCTCGGCATCGACAACGGCACCCTGTCCTTCGACCGGGTCCGGGTGCCGCGCGCGATGCTGCTCGACCGGTTCGGCTCGGTCGGCCCCGACGGCCGCTACCGGTCGTCCATCGAGAACCCGAACCGGCGCTTCTTCACCATGCTCGGCACCCTGGTCAGGGGCCGGATCTGCATCGGCGGCGGGGCCGCGGTCGCGGCTCGGCGCGCCCTGTCGATCGCCACCCGGTACGCGGACCGGCGCCGGCAGTTCCGGCACCCGGGCACCGACGCCGAGACCCCGCTGCTGGACTACCTGGCCCATCAGCGCAAGCTGCTGCCGGCGATCGCCCGGGCCTACGCGCTCGGCTTCGCCCAGAACGACCTGATCGACTCCTTCGGCCGGGTGGCCGCCGAGACCGACCACGACCCGCGCGACCAGCGCGCGCTGGAGACCCTGGCGGCGGGGCTCAAGGTGCTCAACACCGACTTCGCCAACACCGCGATCCAGACCTGCCGCGAGGCGTGCGGCGGCGCCGGCTACATGAGCGACAACCGGCTCACCCA
>JAGPGQ010000226.1 GCA_018055925.1 Micropruina sp. | reverse complement strand
CCGGTCGGCGCGAGCACGGACGCCTGCGCGTTGCGGAACCCCTTGTCGGCGCCCAGGGTGACGACCTTGGCCCACTCGGCGGTGGCCGCGTCGTGCACGGTGGAGTCGAGCGTGGTGAACGAGCGGATCTCGTCGTTGGCGGCCTGGTGCTTGCGCATCACCTTCTGGTGGGCGGTGGCGTTGCGGGCGTAACCGGCGTACGGGCCGACGATCCCGGCCAGTTCGGCCGAGCGCCGGTAGCTGGTGGCGGTCATCAGCGAGGTGATCGCCGCGGCCAGCGCCCGGCCGCCCTCGGAGTCGTAACCGCGGCCGACGGCCATCAGCAGCGCACCCAGGTTGGCGTAGCCGATGCCGAGCTGCCGGTAGTCGCGGGTGGTCTGCCCGATGGACTCGGTCGGGAAGTCGGCGAAGCAGATCGAGATGTCCATCGCGGTGATCACCAACTCGACGGCCTTCACGAACGTGGCCGCGTCGAAGCTGTCGTCCTCGCCCAGGAACTTGAGCAGGTTGAGGCTGGCCAGGTTGCACGAGCTGTTGTCGAGGCTCATGTACTCCGAGCACGGGTTGGACGCCGTGATCCGCCCGGTTTCGGGGTTGGTGTGCCAGGCGTTGATCGTGTCGTCGTACTGGATGCCCGGGTCGGCGCACTCCCAGGCCGCCTTCGCCATCTTGGCGAACAGGTCGCGAGCATCGACGGAGTCGATCACCTCGCCGGTCATCCGGGCACGCAGCCCGAACTCGGTGCCGTCCTCGACGGCGCGCATGAACTCGTCGTTGACCCGGACGGAGTTGTTGGCGTTCTGGTACTGGACGCTGACGATGTCCTTGCCGCCGAGGTCCATGTCGAAGCCGGCGTCGCGCAGGGCGCGGATCTTGTCCTCCTCGCGCGCCTTGGTCTCGATGAATTCCTCGATGTCGGGGTGGTCCACGTCGAGCACGACCATCTTGGCGGCCCGGCGGGTGGCGCCACCCGACTTGATCGTGCCCGCCGAGGCGTCGGCGCCGCGCATGAAGCTGACCGGGCCGGACGCGGTGCCGCCGGAGGAGAGCAGCTCCTTGCTGGAACGGATCCGCGACAGGTTCAGGCCGGCGCCGGAGCCGCCCTTGAAGATGAAGCCCTCCTCCTTGTACCAGTTGAGGATCGACTCCATCGAGTCGTCGACGCTGAGGATGAAGCAGGCGCTGACCTGCTGCGGGCTCTTGGTGCCGACGTTGAACCACACCGGCGAGTTGAAGCTGAAGTACTGGTGCAGCAGCATCCAGGCGAGTTCGTGCTCGAAGATCTCGGCGTCGTTCTCGGTGGCGAAGTAGCCGTTGTCCTCACCGGCGCGGCGGTAGGTGGTGACCACCCGGTCGATCAACTGGCGCAGGCTGGTCTCGCGTGCCGGGGTGTTCACCGCCCCGCGGAAGTACTTGGTGGTGACGATCGTGGAGGCGTTGACGCTCCAGAAGTCGGGGAACTCGGCGCCCTGCTGCTCGAACACGGTCTCGCCGGTCTTCCAGTTGGTCTGGACGACGTCGCGCTTCTGCCAGACCACCTGGTCGTAGGGGTGCACACCCTCGGTGGTGAACACGCGCTCGACGGTCAGACCGGGCGACTTCGAGGATCTCCGGCTACCGGCGCGGGCGGTTTCGGTCATTGTGCTGCCTTCCTACGGGAGTGGGGTGGTTGTCGGGATGCTCAGGATGTGGTGACCAGGCGGCCGCGGAGATTTTCGATCTCGGCCTCGAAGTCCTCGACGGAGGAGTAGTGCTTGTAAACGGACGCGAACCGCAGGTAGGCGACCGCGTCGAGGGTGCTCAGCGGCCCGAGGATGGCCAGGCCGACGTCGTCGGCCGGAATCTCCGCCTGACCGGCCGCCCGCAGGCTCTCCTCGACCTGCTGGCCGAGCCGCGCGAGGTCGGCCTCGGAGACGGGACGGCCCTTGCACGCCTTGCGGACTCCGTTGACGACCTTCTCGCGGGAGAACGGCTCGACGACCCCCGAGCGCTTCACCACGACCAGCTGCATCTGCTCGACGGTGGTGAACCGGCGCTCACACGAGGGGCACTGGCGCCGGCGGCGGATCGCCGCCCCTTCTTCGACGACCCGCGAGTCGAGCACCCGGGAATCGGTGTGCCGGCAGTACGGACAGAACATCGCGCCGACCCCCTTTGTCTCGCCAGCCCCTGTGGAGCGCCATGTGTACCGGCTGTGGAAAGCACTGTGGATAGAACCACAATCTGTGGATGAACCACAACTCTGTAACTACTACATGTAGACGATACGACGCGATGCGCCACTACGCAAACACACTGCGGCGTGTCGCGGGCGGACTCTTCCCCGCCGGGTGAACGCCGGGATCACCCCCTCCCGTCAGGACGCCGAGGTCACCGCGGTCGTGGGCTGCCACCCGGCCGGCGGCTCGTTCGAGACGCCGAAGAAGGCCGTCACCAGCGTCAGCGCGGCCGCCGCGGCAACCCCCAGGAACAGGGTCACCGCCACCGCCAAGCCGCGGCGAGTCAGGGTCAGCCCCTCGCCGACGACGACCCTCGCCGGCGCCGCGGCACGGACCAGCGGCGCCGGCAACACGGCCGGTCGCCCACCGGGCGCTCCAGGATGATGCGGACGGGCCACCGGCCCACGCGTCGAGGGCACGTGCTGCCAACGGGGGCGCGTCACCGTCGGCCGGGTCGCCACCTCTGCAATCGCGAGTGTGCTCATCTCGAA
Organism: Micropruina sp.; assembly: GCA_018055925.1. Classification (GTDB taxonomy): domain Bacteria; phylum Actinomycetota; class Actinomycetes; order Propionibacteriales; family Propionibacteriaceae; genus Micropruina. Next base: position 3,545 of record JAGPGQ010000226.1, on the reverse strand, counting down.
CTCCTTCCTCGAACACCTGTTCGATGCCATTGTTACCCCGGGCGGGTCGTCGACGCAAGCGCTATTCGTACGTTCGTTCGCGAACCTTCCGGCCTTGGGTCAAGCACACAGCACCCCACTGACAGTTTTCGCAGCACCCTGGACGCACCGCCGGCCCGGGCCGGCGACACGCTCGAACGCATGTTTGAATCCAGCGGGCGAATTGCCTAGTCTTGAGCCATGGTTGGCAGGAACCCGTTCGACAAGACCCCGCGCCGTGGCCGTCCGCCCAAGCAGCCGCCGAAGATGAGCGTGGGGCGACCGAGCAACGCCGACGTGGCGCAGCAGCTCGAGATGGCGAAGATCACTCCGCTACCCGACGGTCCCCCCGACACCGAGGGGCTCACGCCCAGGCAGCGGCGGATCCTGGAGCTGATCCACCTGGCCATCACCACCCGCGGCTACCCGCCCACGATCCGCGAGATCGGTGAGGCGGCCGGGCTCGCCTCACCGTCCAGCGTGTCGCATCAACTGCGCGCCCTGGAGAAGAAGGGCTTCCTGCGCCGCGATCCCCGCCGCCCCCGCGCGATGGAGGTCGTGCTGCCACGGTCGCTGGCCGAGCACGCGAACCCCGAGGCCGACCCGGTCGACGTCACCGACCTCGGCGACGCCATGCCCGAGGCGGTCAATGTGCCGGTGGTCGGCCGGATCGCCGCCGGCGGCCCGATCCTCGCCGAGGAGCGGGTCGAGGACGTGTTCCCGCTGCCCAGGCAGCTGGTCGGCGAGGGCACCCTGTTCCTGCTCGAGGTGCGTGGCGACTCGATGATCGATGCCGCCATCTGCGACGGCGACTTCGTGGTGGTCCGGCAGCAACCGACGGCCGACAACGGCGACATCGTCGCGGCCCTGCTCGAGGACGAGGCGACCGTGAAGACGTTCAAGCGCGCCGACGGCCAGGTGTGGCTGCTACCGCACAACCCGGCCTACTCCCCCATCGACGGCAACCAGGCGTCCATCCTCGGCAAGGTGGTAGCGGTCCTGCGCCGCGTCTGACCCGGCAATCGACCGGCCGGGGGCCCGGACGCCGCCGATCGAGCCCGTCCCTTTCCGACCGGAGAGCGCCGACTCACGCCGGCGATCGCTACCGGCTGCGCTTGCCCTCGACCTGGACGAAGCCGCGTAGCCGGTCCAGCGTCGGCTGCAGGCGGGTGACCGTGAGGCTGACCTTGCCCATGGCGATCACCGAGCCGACCCGCAGCACGGTTCGTTCTCCGGGTTCCTCCGGCCGGTACACGCCCTTCCAATGCCGCAGGACCGCCGTGCGGGCGGTGAGTTCGGTCACCTGGAGCCGGTTCAGGGTGCCCACCCGGGCGATGGCGGCGGTGTCGTCGCCGTCCCGCGCGACGTACAGCAGGCCGGCCTCCTCCGGAGGTGAGGCCACTCTGGTCAGGACCGGATCGAAGCCGACGAAGGTGCGTCCGTTCCTCGCCTCCAGGCGGCTGGTGCGCCAGCACTCGCCGCCGATGAACGCCCACTCCCCGTCCCCCAGGCCGACCGATGATTCCAGGCCCGACTCGTCTCCATCGCGCCAGATCGAGACCCGGTCGGCCCCGGCGTCGCGACCCACGTAACCGACCCGGGCGGCACCGACACTGCCGACGGTGCCCTGGGCGATCGACAGCATGGGGCCCCGTCCGCTCGGCGACGCCGCCGACGACCCCGACGGCGACGGGGAATCGGACGGCGACCCACCCGGCGTGCAACCGGTGGCCAGCCACACGGCGGCGACGGAACCCAGCCCGAACAGCGTCCGGCGGTCGATCATGCGCATGGGCTCCATTGTCCGCGTCCGGGGCTCATCATTGGGCTCGGGCCTCCTGCAGGCGCCGCAGCGCCCCGATCGCGGTCTCGCGGTCGGTGGTCATCCAGAAGTCGGGCATGGAGGCCCGCAGGTAGCTGCCGTACCGGGCGGTGATCAGCCGTGGGTCGAGCACCGCGACCACCCCGCGGTCGGTGAGCCGGCGGATCAGCCGTCCGGATCCCTGGGCCAGGAGCAGGGCGGCGTGGTTCGCCGCCACCGCCATGAAGCCGTTGCCGCCGGCCTCGGCCACCGCCCGCTGCCGGGCCTGCAGCAGCGGGTCGTCGGGTCGCGGGAACGGGATCTTGTCGATGATCACGAGTTCGCAGGTGTCGCCGGGAACGTCCACCCCCTGCCACAGCGACAGCGTGCCGAACAGGCTGGTCTCGGGATCGGCCACGAACGTCCGGGTCAGTTCACCCAGCTGGGCGTCGCCCTGGCACAGGATCTGCCGATCGGGCAGTTCGCGCCGGCAGTACACCGCGGCCGCCTCCGCCGCCCGCTGCGAGGCGAACAAGCCGAGCGTCCGTCCGCCCGCCGCCCACACCAGCTCGGCGATCTCGGCCAGGGTGGCGGGGCCGATCCCGTCCCGTCCGGGCGGTGGCAGCGAACGGGCGACGTAGAGGATGCCCTGCCTGGTGTAGTCGAACGGCGATCCGACATCGAGGCCGCGCCAGCGCGGCAGCTCCGGCTCCGCGTCCCCGTCGGACGCGTACGGCTTGGTGAGCCCGACCGAGCCGGCCACCGCGTCGAACGACCCCCCGATGGTCAGGGTCGCCGAGGTCAGGACGGTGGGCCGCTTCGCGAAGATGCCCTCGCGCATCAGCCCCGCGACCGTCAGTGGCGCTGAGTTCAGCTGCCGCCCGAACCGCTCCCGCTCCGAGACCCAGATCACGTCGAACGGGGACAGCGCCGCCAGCTGCTGGGTGACCTCGTAGAGTTCCTGGACCGCGGCGGCGGCCTGCACCCGGTCGTTGTCGGACGCGTCCCCCTTGGCCATCGCCGACGTGACCCGCCGACTGACGTCCCGCAGGGCCCGGAGCGCGTCCGCCAGCGCGCCGTCGGGATTCTCGACCCGTTCGACCGGGGCGTTGTCGAGTGCGGTCTTGAAGTCCTCCCCGGTGTCCAGGAACTCCAGCGCCAGGTCGTCGTCCAGCCAGGGCAGGCAGCGTCGTCCGACCCGTTCGATCAGCTGCGGACTGAGCTCATGCGAGGCGGCGCTGGTGACTCGGCCGACCAGCTCGTGGGCCTCGTCGATGATCACCGCGTCGTGCTCGGGCAGCGCGCCGCCGTCGTTCATCGCGTCGATCGCGAGCATGGCGTGGTTGGTGACCACGAGCTGCGCGGACCGGGCGGTCTCGCGCGACCGCTCGACGAAACACTGGCTGCCGTACGGGCAGCGCTGCGCGCCCAGGCACTCGCGCGACGGGATCGACACCTGCGCCCAGGCGGGTCCGGTGTGCGTCGGGGCGTCGTCCCGGTCACCGCCGCCCCTGGTGTCGGCCTCCCGCTCGATCCACTCCCGCAGGGCGACCACCTCGGCCCCTACCTTGGACGACGGATCGGTGGCGGTCGCGCTGAGCGCCTCGGCCAGCTCGGCGCCGCCCAGCAGGCTCTCCTGGTCGAGGCCGAGGCCGTCCCGCGCCCGGTACAGGCAGGCGTAGTTGGTGCGCCCCTTGAGCAGTGCGTGGCTGACCCGCTTGCCGGT
>JAGPGQ010000033.1 GCA_018055925.1 Micropruina sp. | reverse complement strand
CATCAACGACTTGGGGCTCACCCCCGCGCGGGCGGGGACGGCGCGGGGCAGCACACCGCCCGTGTTGTCAGGCGGGGCTCACCCCCGCGCGGGCGGGGACGGCACTTGTTGACAAGGGCATTCACGAGCCAGATGCGGCATCCTACTTCACTTTTCGCGCACGCCGCCGTCTGCTCGCGGCGCTCCAGCCGGGACGCATAGTCGGAGTGGCCGCCACATCCTCCGGACGTCGAATGAGGCGAATCCCGTCAAAGTCCACCGGCTCCCAGTCATGGCGATGCACTCGGAAGTCGAGACCCTGGTCGCCCCTACGGCTGAACACCATCAGGGCTCGGCCGTCTTTGGACATCTCGATCACTCGCGACCAGAGTTCGTCCCGGACCTTTGCCGAGATGCGGCCACAGAAGACTCCCGGTGCGATCTCCAAGAGCCACCGCGTCACATGTCCTCGCAAACCAACAGGGCATGCGGTGAGCACCAGGACTACCACGGTGGCTCGTCCGAGTAGTTGGTGCCGCCTGCGACCCGACTCCGAGAATCCCAAAGCTCAATGACATCGGCAGAGAAGTCGGTCTCCTGTTCCCCGCCAGTGCCGAGAAGTCGGTGGAGGTCATCCACGCACCGACCCATCAGGCGCGCCGAGTGCATCGCATCCCGCATCGCTCGCCGAACGTCACCTCCGAGATCATCGGACCCCTTGGCGACTATCCCGAAGGCAACGGGCACGGCGAGTTCCATCTTGTACAGATCAGCCATGTCGAAGACGAAAGAGCGGTCGTGTCCCGTATGAACGAATCCCAAGGCCGGCGAGCAACCCAGTGCGACGACGACGGCATGAACCACGCCATACAGACATGACGTCGCCGCCGACAGGGCCTGGTTCAACTCATCGCTGGCGGTGAAGTCATCGGGCCGGTAGTCCCGCGACTTCCATTCCACACCGAACTCAGCCGCATTCTGTCGATAGAGCCGTCGCACGCGGGCACCCTCGCGACCACGGAGCTGCTGCATCGTCAGGTGATCCGTCTCCTCACCGGGGAACCGCATCGCGTACATGTGGCGAGCGACTCGCAGTCGACTCGATTGATTGGAGACTGCGGCGACCTGGGCTTCCAGAAGTCGGCTCGTCCGAGCCAAAGGACGACCGTGCGCGTAGTAGCGCACGGCTTGCTCACCAATCCAGACGGTGCCGGCCCCGCTGTCGGCCAGCAGCATGACCGCTTGGTGACTGATCGTTGTTCCGGGACCCAGCATGACGGACGCGATCGTTGCCGCTGGTACGTGAATCACCCCGCGCTCATCCCGGACTGTGATGGCGTTCCCATCCCTGTGGATGATCGCGCGTTCCAGATAGAGGAACGTGATTCGGTCAGTGACCCGGGAAAGTTCACCGACCTTCGCCGGCGGAGTTCCTGGGATCGGCTTCATGAGTCTGCGGCGAGAGTCAGCAAGCCACACCCATAGCCCTTGCCGGCTCCGATGCCCTCAGTCAAGGCGCGTCGCAGAGCGCTCGCATCGCCTACCTCAAGGACGCCATCGAACTGTGCGGTCTGCAGTGTCACCCGCCGCGTGGTGCCATCGCTGCGACGTCCGAACCGGCGCCGCGTACTATGCGTCACGCTGATGTTTGGCCCGCCGGAAGCACCGGGAACGACCGTGAAACCACAGGACGCGGCCCTCGCCAGCAGCCATTCTCGCTGATCCCCTTCCTTGATCAGGGGGACTCGGCTGCCTCGGGCGGGCCGCCCCCCGTCATTGGCCGACGATACGTCCCGGACATTGCGGATCGGATTCGCAACCAACCGGAATATCCAACGTTGACCGGAAGCGAGGCGTTCCAGGAAACGCCGATAGTCAGCAGTTCGCCATACGGGCGTGGAACTCCACCCGGCCTGCTCAGCGAGTGCGTCGAAGGACGGAGCTTCTGCACTGACGACATAGAGGTTCAGTTCGTGCTTCGAATCGGAGTCCAAGCGCCACAGCACCCGCCCCCTCGCTGGGGCACCCGGCAGGAAGCCGGCGAGAACGGCGGCATGCATGCGTTGCGGTGACGTGACCAGGTCCCGGGTTGCCCGCCGCTGCGGGTTCAGCGGCATCTGTGTCAGATACATCAGACTCCCTCAACGGTATCGAGCCAGCCGATTCCTGCCACCTTCCGAGGCGGACGGCCAAGCGGATTGTTGACGACCACCGGAGGTCGGTGGGCCACCTCTCGCCAGCCGTACTCACGCCGCTCCGGGCTGAAGCTCAATGGAACGTCCCGCCGGGTCTCCGTTGGATCCGCACTGCCCGGCTCCGCGTCGACCACGACTTCAAGGTTCACGCGCTGCGCCTGAGTACGCCGGTACCAGGACGCTGCGTGCCACTCCTCCGCATGCAACGCCGACTCCAACTCCTTATCCTTGACGCCGAGTGAAACCCTCCCCGAGGTTGGGCAGGAACGCCGCCCCAGGTAGAGCGGGAACACCGGATTGATTAGTGCAGCATCAAGGGCCTCCAGTAGATCCCGTTCGCCTTCGACGCCGGCGACGAAGACCGCGTCCGCCAGGTAGTAGCGGTAGGACAAGGGCATTGACTTCCCGGTGGACCAGTTGATCGCGGTCTGAAAGTCGCGCTGCAGCTGCCCCGGTTGATCGACCCTGATCCCGAATCGAAGCCCCGTCAGGTCCTCGATATCGTCAGTCCGGCGGCGCCCACCAGCCGCTGCCAACAGACCGAGTACCCCACTCTTCGTGGGGTATCGGCTGGTATCGCGCCTGGCGAACCGGCTTGCGTCGCCCCACGCCTGCAGCGGTCCCGCGAGACGCAGGAGCAGAACTGTCACTTCACAGCCGTCGACTCGCGGACCAACCCACCGACCCTTGAGACGAGTTCGTCAAGGGTGACCCGTTCCCCACCCAGATCGTCGAGGGCAGCGGTGCGATCGCCCACACGAGTGACCAGGGTGACTTCCGGAGGTGCCGAGTAGGCGCTAGCGACCTCGTTCCCGTAGGCGGCCAGTCGCTCGCACGATCCTTGGATGAAGCCACCCTGGCGACCGGCAACCGCGTCTTCGAAAGCGCCCACCAAGTTGACTCCGCGGTTCCTCAGCATGACAACCACCGCTTCGGGCAGCGTGCCATTCGCAAACGTGTTCTGCTTTCCGGTGGGCATGGACTGCACGAACGACCGGACGAACGCCTCGACTGCCCGCGCCGTCGCCTCACCATGCCCGAGGTTGTCGTGAAGCGCACGCACGTTCACCGTCGCGTAGCGATAGAGCGTCGCCGAGTTGAACTCGACAGTCCCGATCATCCCTGCGCCGGTCTCGTCGTCCGGGTTCTTGTCGTCGACCGCGGTGTAGTAGTCGTACTCGTTGGTCACGGCATGAGTGCTGAGAGCATGCGCAACCTGGCAGGCCGCATCCACGTTGAGATCGGCATCATTGGCGACCATTCGGCCGAACAGGGCCAGATCGAAGCTGTTGCCGTCCTTCAGGATGCCCTTGGCCGCTCGCGAGTTGGGTGGGCTGTCACCCGATTCCACGGCCAGGGCAGCGAGCTTGTCGAGCTGCTGGTTGCTGAAGAAGACCAGGTACTCCGTGAGCTCAGGTTCACCGGACTCGGCCTTGCGACGAGCCTTCGTCTTGAGACCCGCCTGATTGAGTACGGTCGTGGCTTGCGCTTGTGCTTCGGCCGCATCGATTCCCGGGCGCAGGTTCCCGATCCGGTCCGCCAGTAGTTCGACCGCCCGCTTCGTACGCACGCCGAACTCCGTAGTGTCCAGGTGGGCCTCGAAGTCACGCCGGGTCGCTCGCTTCCATGCCTGGCTGCTCACCCGCGCACGTCTCACGCCGCCGTACACCGCCGTCTTGGGGCTACCGGTGTCATCGCGATTGAGGTTGCTCGGCGGCACGGACTGGATGACGTGCACGTCAATGCTGAGGTTCATTCGGATTCTCCTGTCGTGGCGCGCGGCCGGTTGTGCAGATCGCGACCCCATCGGGCCACAACGCGTTCGCTGTCCTGGTAGGGGTCGAAGAGCCGCCAGAGATCGACGGCGAGTTGGGCGTAATCGAGCGGGATCGGCTCCGCCTCGCCGCGCAGCAGAGTGACAAGCCCTCGCAGGTGGTGCAGCCGGCCGGATGCATCATTCGCCAGAACCACTTGATGCAGCCGGCGGACGCTCGATTCGTCCGGTTCACCGTTGTGACCCCTAGCCTCCGACAGGCGCCGGACGGCCGCTCCGAGACCTGCACGCCGAACATGGACCGGCGTCTGATTCGACTGCTGATGAGTGGCGTAGAGCACCAACGCTGCATGGACGGCACGCTCCGCCGGGCTGGATGCGTCATCCCAACGCAGTTCGGCCGGAAGGTCTCCCAGGGTGATCTCCCACACCGTCGGATCGCCGCCCGGCGCGTCTGGGTCACAACGTCGCAAACGAGCGAGTGTAGCTGTGGCTTCGGAGTTCTCCCGATCCGCGGAGTCGAGATAGGCACGTTGGAGCTGCCAAACGCGTCGATCTACCTCGCGTCTCAGGATGTCGGCGCGGGTGACGACTGGAGTGGACTCGGTCATGAGGCTACCTCCTGAGGTTGCGAAACGGGCGCGATCCCCAACGCCTTGTTCAGCGCCGCACGGAACCAAATCTCTGCGAGGCCGGCGTCAATGCGTTGTTTCTCGTCGGATCCCATCCTGGAGACCGGACGCCCGACAATCGCCGCTGGCCCTGCAGCTGTGATCAAGGCTTGGCCGGCCTCAAGGAGGATCCCTCGCACCTGTTGGCTCCAGACGTCCAGTCGCTCCGCGGTGGTCGCCGCGTCTACGAGGTCGCTCAGCCACACGCGGTATGGGCCATCCAGCAGGCTGTAGCCAAACTCGAATGTGCGCGATCTCGGACGTTCAGCCTCGCCCCCTGCAGCCTGTTCCAAGTTGCTGGCAAGATTCACCAAGGAAACGACTGCACCTCCCGCTCGAGAGGCGGCATCCACAGCGCACTGAACGAGGACCGCGTCAGTAAGAACGCCAACACGCGCGTCAAGGACGTCATCCACCGCCCCGGCAATGGAACTCGCCTGCGCTCCATACTCGATGCCTACGGTACGCAGGCGGACCTGGTAGTCATCCGACAGGCATTCGAGTTCGATCAGCTTGGCCAGCCAATCCAGAACTGCCGCCCGATGGGTGGTCCCCTTCGCCGTGATCAGCAAAGAACCGAGACCCTGCCAGATCCGTCGCTCGGGTGCATGCAGCACGGGCATGTACACATCGGTTCCGCCACGCTTGGACTGATTCTGGCTCTTGCGCCACGATGTCATTGGCTCGTTGCCGCTCTGGTTTTGCGGACCAAGCCGATCGCCGTTGGAGATCTGGACGTCGACGATCCGCCCGCGATGCTCCAGCAGGAGAACGCGACGCGACGGCCACGTGAACAGGTCGGCGGGACCAACGGGCATGAGATGGTCGGCACAGACGCCGGCCGGCAGCGGCGGCCGCTCCCACACCGGCCTGTCCTCCGGGTCGGCCACCAGCGACAAGGGGAGATTGAGTAACAGCGTTTCGAACAGGTTCCGCCCCTCGACGGCAATGACCCCTAGGTTTCCGACCCACGCCGGATAGCCCATTGAGTACCCTTTGCCGCCCTTCACCCGATCATCGCCCACGGCACCTGTCTTGATCCCGGCCGGGTCGAAGGCATGGCAGTGGACGAGCCAGCGCACCGCCTCGGCCAACGAAAGCGACTCGATCTCACGCCCGGCCCTGGTCGTGAAGTACTGATGACCGTCGGGAACGTCGGCGATCAGCTTGATCAGACCGGACGCTCTCCCGCTCGCAGTGTGCAGCCCTGCCACCTGCATGAAGGGCGCATGCCCGCCTAAGAGGTAGAAGCGGTCACGATGACTCTCGAGGTAACTCGATACGACATCCAATGGTATCTCGCCCGAACGCCACCAGCCCTCCCAAAGATCGATGTTCTCGTCATCGCTGCGTGGCCGGTCCGTTCTCGTGGCACCGAGCAGTACGGCCTCGAGCAGACGAAGCGTCGCCACATCCTGAGTGGCGATTTCTCCGGCGAGTCCTCGGAGTTCATGCGCCTTCTCGAATACCTGTCGCAGCGAGACGTCGAGTACGTCTCCGCTGAGGGTGCGCACGCGAACCCACGGTTCGTCCAAGAGGTTGAACGCACAACTTGCTGTCGTCATCGACGCGGCTCCTCGGGGGTGGACACTCGGAGTCCCTGTTCGGGATCGTAGGACAAAATGCGCCCGGCCACATGCGAGACACCCGTGTTGTCGAATACTAGAGCGAGTTGTCGAGAGATCCAGCGCGACTGCTGCCAACCGGAATAGTCCGCCATTCGCTCCAGGTCCCCGATCACCGCATCGATCACCGCCGGGAAGCACAACGAAGCTGGTAATCGCAGCGTGCAGGCAGCCATTGCCCGCGCCAGTCTCTCGTCCGCCGCCGTGCCCCACTGAAGGCCCTCGGGAACGACCGCACCGGCATAGCGCTCCAGGCCAGCGGGGAGATGAAGCAACCCGTCGTCCATGCGCCACAGGGCGATCACCTCCAAGCCTTCATCGCTGTCTCGCACTTGGGACTTGCCCTGCTCCTCAGCCTTGTCCGGATCGCCCGCCTCCACATCGATCAAACCACTGATGGTGCTCGGCTTTGCCGGCGAGTCCATGAGGTAGGTATGGGCGCGCGCGATCGCACGCTGTCGTTGGCTGAACTCCTGATCTTCCGCCGCATGCCACGCGTCCTGCCATTTCGCCGGGGGCTGCGCCTCAGGGTCATAAGCCAACCGGACGATCCTGGGGATGTCGTCGGGAAAGTAGACGGACTGCAGTTCCCTTAGCACGGCCGCAGCGCGCAGAAGTCGCTGGTTGCCGTACACCGCGCGAGAGCCACGGACGGCCTGCGGCGGCTCGGCTTCCCAGTCGACCACGCCACGGATCCATAGCGTCGGGCGAGCAAGGCCCTTGGGGCGATCGTCACGCTCATGACGATGCAGGCGTCCGGCTCGTTGCAGCATGAGATCCGCCGGCGCAAGGTCGGTCACCATCAAGTCGAAATCGACGTCCAAGGATTGTTCGAGCACCTGCGTGCCCACGATGATCAATCGGACTGGTCGGTCGCCCGATGGGCCCAACTCCTGAACCAGCCGGGCTTCGCGTCGGGCTCGATCGGGCGCAATGAATCGACTGTGCACGAGCCGGACGTCGGTGCCGAACTCGGCCTGCAGGGCAGCAAACGCCTCCTGCGCCCGCGTCACCGTGTTACAGATCACGGCGGCGCAGCCGCCGTCCACGAGAGCTTCTCGGAACAGAGTGACGAGGTCGCCAAGATCGTCCGAGAGACGTCCAAGGCTCACATCGAGCGCACGAGTGTCCGACCCGACCTCGATCTCGGCGAGTTGACGGTCATACATTGAGATCCGCGGATAGCCGTCCGACCTCGATGTTGCGATCGATTGCACTGACCCGAGCCCCTGTGCGTAGGCCCGCAGAAACTCGTCGCGTTGCTCGGGAGGAAGAGTCGCTGACATCAGCATGACCGGCGTTCGATAGGCGCCCAGCCAGGACAACAGACGCTTCAGATACTCACGCATGTAGTCATCTGCAGCGTGGACCTCGTCGATGATCACCACCTTGCCCACCAAACCGAGGTGCCGCAGAACGACATGCTTTGCCTTGAGCGCGGCAAAGAGGCTCTGATCGATCGTGCCAATGACGAAGCTGGCCAGACCGTTGCGTTTGCGACCGCGGAGCCACTCATTGACCACCACCTCCCCGACGAGATCACCTGACTCAGATTCGCCGTAGAGGCGACCCCGCCAGCGACGGCGCAGCAACCCGGAGTAGTTGTCGTTCAGAGCGGCCTTGCCGTGCGCCAAAGCGATGCTCACATGGCGGTCGGTGAGCGTCGTGTTCAGCCAACGATGCACGCGATCGAACATCGGATCCGCGGTCGCCATCGTCGGCAGGCCTACGAACACGCCACCGAGCCCGAAGCGCTCCGCAAGCACCTCAGCGGCGAGCAGCGCCGCCTCCGTCTTACCGACACCCATCGGTCCCTCGACGATAAACAAGCCTGGTTCACGCGCCTTGCGGGCCTGCGCGAGCAGACTCTGCTGCAGCGGTCGCGCACGATACCCGTTCAGTGCAGGGAATCGCTTCCCCAATAGCTGATCCGCATCGGATACCCCCGTAGCCGGCAGCCAAGGCTCCGGCAGATCGAGAGCTTCGAGCGCCATACCCAACCGATCGCTGGGGACGTCATCGGCATATGGGAAGTAGTCGGTGTTGGACGAAATCCAGTCGGCCATGATGACGATGCCCGTGAGCAGAACCTGCACAGGAACTGGAACTCGACGATTCAGCCACCCTTCCAGATGCTCGCTAGCACCGACGTGCTCCGTCATCTTCTCCAGGATCTCAGCACGCACGTCACGCCACCGTCCACCCCCGAGCTGCACGGGGTGGTTGCGGGCCGCCAGAAGAGCTGGCGCCGCGGGCGTGGTGCCGTGGTGGCACCCGATGACACACGTCAGCGTGGCCCGGATCCGCTTCGCCGTCTCCGGGTAGCGATCCGCCAGCCAATCGTCCAACAGAAGCTGTCCCGAGGTGGCGTGTGGCGCATATTTGTCCTCCGGCGTCGGCCGCGCATCCAGGCCGTGATCGCGCATGCGATCCAGAACCTGCGGGAGGATCGGCAGTGCCTTGGCAGCAAAAGCCGGAGTCGCCTTGCCGATGTCATGGACTCCGGACAGCCAGCTGACCAGTTGGCGCCCCTGTTCATCGGAAACTCCGAGTGCCGCGCAGATGAAGCTCCGCGTGGCGGGCGGGAGGTAACTATCCCAAAGGTATCCCGCAACGGCTGCGGCGTCCTCCAGGTGCCTCACCAACGGCATCCAACTGTCAGAAGCCGGGTCGAGCTTTCCCCACACCGACCAAGCCGTTCCCGACCACTTCATATCGAACTCCATCACCTTAGATCCACAGGTGAGAAGCTAGCGGACCGCTATGACAGATCTGTCCGAGGGACATCCGACGGGTTGGGTGACGTGTGCAGGCTTACGACCCCATTCCTCCATATCCGGTGCAAGGCTATGCGCCTCGAACCAGGTCTGGGCATTGCCCAGTTTCTACTGATCCCTGCGAAACGAGGCCGACGATCGGCCTGCCCTGGCGACTCCGCTGAAGGGCTCACTCGCAGGGCATGCCCCCACCGGACGGGCGATCCAACGCCACAGATCTGCACTCTCGCACCCACGCGGACGCCGCCCACCGCGAACGGGCCATTGCAGCCACACACCGATCTCCTTACAATAGGGTAAGGAGGAACGATGAGTACTGGGACCATGACCAGCAAGGGGCAGATCACCATCCCCAAGGACGTCCGGGACGAACTGTCGCTTGAGCCGGGCAGTCGGGTGAGCTTCGTCAAGAACGAGGACGGCTTCTTCGAACTGCACCGGGAGAGGCGGCCGGTCAGGGATCTTGCGGGGTCGCTACGGTTCGAAGGTCCGGCACGAACCCTGGAGGAGATGGACGCCGCGATCGCCGCGGCGGCGGCGGAGTCGATGCGGTGATCGGACTCGATACCAACGTCATCGTCCGCTACCTCACTCAGGATGATCCCGACCAGGGACCAGTGGCCACGAGCATCTTCGAAAGCCTGCGCGAGGACGACCCCGGTCACGTGGCCACCGTGGTCTGGGCGGAGACCTACTGGGTGTTGACTCGCTCCTACGGATTCCCGCGCAACGAGGTCGTCGATCGCCTGGCCGCGCTCTCCCTAGCCGACGAGATCCATCCCGAAGACCCCGCAGGCGTGGCCACGGCGCTCAGATCGGCACGCGATGGTGCTGACTTCGCCGACGCTCTCATCGACGCATCCGCCACCCGGGCGGGCTGCCGCGAGGTCGTCACGTTCGACAAACGCGCGGCAGACAGATTGGGATGGCGATGGCTGAGAGCTTGGCGCGCCCGGAGGGATTCGAACCCCCAACCTTCTGATCCGTAGTCAGATGCTCTATCCGTTAAGCTACGGGCGCTGGGTCGGTGTCCGGCTTCCGCCGCACCACCGACGGACAAGACTACTTGATCGTGCGCATGCCCGTCCAACCGGCCGTTCTCGCCTCGCAACACGGCGCGCGGAGGCACCCCATGAGGCAGGATGGGAGAGAAGAGCCGCCCGCATCGGCGCGGGCAGAAGGAGTCTCCTCATGCCGGTTGACGCCCGACAGATCACCGAATCCGCCCCCGCTGCAGCGACCGACGCACTGGTCAACTGGGTGATCGGAGTGGCCGAGCTCACCCAGCCCGACGCGGTGTACTGGTGTGACGGCTCCGAGGCCGAGCGCGACCGCCTCTACCAGGAGATGATCGACGCGGGCACCCTGATCAAGCTCAACCCCGACAAGCGGCCGGGCAGCTACCTGGCCCGCTCCACACCCTCCGACGTGGCCCGGGTCGAGTCCCGCACGTTCATCTGCTCCGAGGACGAGGAGGACGCCGGTCCGACCAACAACTGGGCCAACCCGAGCGAGATGAAGCAGACGCTCGCCGGACATTTCGACGGCTGCATGCGGGGCCGGACCATGTACGTCATCCCGTTCTCGATGGGTCCTTTGGGCGGGAACATCTCGAAGCTGGGCATCGAGATCACCGACTCGCCCTATGTGGTGGTCAATATGCGGATCATGACCCGGATGGGTGCCGAGGCGTTGGCCGGGATCGGCGCGGGCGAGTACTGGGTGCCGTCGGTCCATTCGGTCGGTTACCCGCTGGTCGACGCCGACGGCAACCCGCGCCCCGACGTCCCCTGGCCGTGCAACGACGAGAAGTACATCACCCACTTCCCCGAGACCCGCGAGATCTGGTCCTACGGCTCCGGCTACGGCGGCAACGCGCTGCTCGGCAAGAAGTGCTACGCGCTGCGGATCGCCTCGGTGCTGGCCCGGGACGAGGGCTGGCTGGCCGAGCACATGTTGATCCTCAAGATCACCGGCCCGGACGGCCGCGTTTACCACCTGACGGCCGCCTTCCCGTCCGCCTGCGGCAAGACGAACCTGGCGATGCTGCGTCCGACCATTCCGGGCTGGACGGTCGAGACCATCGGCGACGACATCGCCTGGATGCGTCCCGGCGAGGACGGACGGCTGTACGCGATCAACCCCGAGGCGGGCTTCTTCGGTGTCGCCCCGGGCACGTCGGTCAAGACCAACCCGACCGCGCTGGCGGCACTCGACCACGACACGATCTTCACCAACGTGGCGCTCACCGACGACGGCGACGTGTGGTGGGAGGGGCTCACCGACGAGCCGCCGGCGCACCTGATCGACTGGCGGGGCGACGACTGGACACCCGACTCGCCCACCACGGCCGCCCACCCGAACAGCCGGTTCACGGTGCGCGCCGACCAGGCCGCGTCGATCGCCTCCGAGTGGGAGGACCCGGCCGGTGTGCCGATCGACGTGATCCTGTTCGGCGGACGCCGGGCACACAACGTCCCGCTGATCACCGAGACCTACGACTGGCAGCAGGGCGTGTTCGTCGGCGCCACCGTCAGTTCCGAGCAGACCGCCGCCGCCGAGGGTTCGGTGGGGGCGCTGCGCCGCGACCCGTTCGCGATGCTGCCGTTCTGCGGCTACAACATGGCCGACTACTGGGCGCACTGGCTGCGCATGGGCGAGCTGCTGAGCGAGCACGCCCCGCGGGTGTACCAGGTGAACTGGTTCCGAAAGGCCGCGGACGGCTCCTGGCTGTGGCCCGGCTTCGGCGACAACGCGCGCGCCATCGAGTGGGCGCTGCGCCGGATCAACGGCGAGGTCGAGGCGGTCGACATGCTGAACGGACGCCAGCCGCTGCGCGCCGACCTGAACCTGGACGGCCTGGACATCTCGGCCGAGCAACTGGACGAGCTGTTCACCCTCGACCCGCAGGCGTGGGCCCAGGAGGCCGACCTGACCGAGGAGTACTTCGCCCGGTTCGGCGATCGGCTGCCGGCCGCCCTGACCGCCGAGCTGGAGGCGCTGCGGCAACGGATCACCGAAGCGAGCTGACCGGCTCCCTGAGTCCGAGGGCGTTCTCGTCGGTGAAGTACACCGGCGCGAACCTCGGATTCATCAGGCTGCGCGCTCGCTGCCGGCGATCAACTCGAAGCGGATCGCCTCGTCGACCTGACCAAGTTCGAGATCGTAGAGTTCGGCCAGCTCTTCCCGTGACGTGCCGGCCCGGTAGTCCTCGGCGAGTGCCTCCGTGCGCACACTCCTGATGGCGGGTTGGCCGAATGCACGCGCCGGGTCCATGACCACCGCAGGTGTGCGGGCGTTGGGGTTGAGTCGGTCAACCACGCCTGCCGAGTAGCCGACGATCTCCTGGAATCGTTGAGTGGCTGGTGCGAGCAGGGTTTGGCCGTTGCGCACGACGACGAGTTGCAGCGGACGGTCCACGCGTACCTCGTCCTGAACCGCCCGCACCAATTCGCGCCCCTCGACGTCGAGGAAGGGTCGAGCATGCGCCAACGGGTAACGGCCGAACTCTTGGCGCAGCCGGAGCACCGCGGGACGCAACCGCTGCACCGGCACTTGCTGGCTACGGAACTCTGCCAAGAGCCGCGCCTCAACCATCTCGCCCCAGGTCACCACGTCGGCGCCGGTCGGATGTTCGCGCAGCACTGGTTCGTAGAACCTGCCCGAACGCCTGTACCCGTCCAGCCACCGACGAGCGGTGCCGGTATGCAGGCCGACCAGACGGTCCACGTCCGCGTAGGAGTAGATCGCTCGGTCGAGCAGCGAGATCGCCATGCGGCCAATAATGACACTTGGGACCCACAAACAGGCATCGATCACCTGCACCTCCGGAACGCCTGGGTAGGCTGCCCGCCATGTCGTTCCGTCGTCCGCTCACCCTGCTGCTGGCCGTCCCGGCCCTGCTGGTGGGATGCAGCGCCGCCCCCGCCGCGCCGTCCACCACTCCGCCGCCGGCGATCAGCGTCAATCCGCCGACCTCGGTGCCGACCGGCGCCAACACCACGACCAGCGCGGCACCGGCCGCGGCTTGCCCGTCCGGCGAGTACCGGGCCACCGGGTTCACCGCGGTCGGCGCGAACGCCGCCTCCGGGAAGGGCAAGGTGACCGACGTCGGCGTCACCTTCCGCGACGGCCGCTACACGTTCGACTTCGACGACGACCAGACTGTCAGCCTGACCCTCGGCGACAGCACCGCCAAGGTGCGCATCGACGGCGAGGTCCGGGGCACCTACACCGGGACTCCCGAGGCCCTGACGTTCACCCTCGGCGACACCAAGGGCACCGCCAGGATCACCCAGAACGGCAAGTCACAGACGATCACGATGAAGCAGGTGGCGGCCGTGCTGGCCCCGCAGGGCAAGGGTTCGGCGGCGTGCAGCGGACAGCGTGTGACCCTGAAGTCCGGTGCGCTCACCTGGGACCTGGTGCGCGACGACGACTGATCAGTCCGGGCTGTTCCCGTCCGGTCGTGCCGGGAACCGCTGCAGCGCCACCAGCCGGGCGGCGCACGCCTGCCGGACGTCGTCCTCGACACCGTCACGCAACCCCTCGCGCAGCGCCGGGTCGGTGGCCGAGACGACCGCGAAGTAGAAGCCGGAGAACACCGCCAGGAAGCCGCACACCCGCAGGTGCTGCACGGTCAGCGCGTAGCTGTGCCGTTCGGTCTCCCACGCCAGCAGCACCTCGGGCCGCGCCTGCGTCCAGGCCTGCACCACGTCGCCGTTGACGGTGATCAGGCCGAGCAGCACGAAGAACACGAACACGGACAGCCCGACCACCGTCGCGATGGTCAGTTTCGAGATCACGCCGACCAGCCGCAGGTTCTTGCGTTGCTCCAGGGTCAACGGGCACACGGCCGGGGTGACCACATCGCCGCCCTCCAGCGGCGTCCCGGCCACCTGCTCGGACACCTCGCCGGGACGGTCGAAGCGGGCCAGTGCGTCCAGGTCGAGTCCGCGGGTGTGCAGGAACAGCCAGCTCAGGCCGACGAAGAGCAGCGCGGCCAGCAGGTAGGCCAGCGGAGACAGCCCGCCGAGCGCCTGCCACAGTTCACCGGTGAAGAACAGGAAGCCGACGACGCCGAGCAGCAGCGGCAGCGTCCGGCCGATCGCCGTCCCGCCCGCCATGAAGGACGACACCACCCGGCGCCACAGCCACGGCCCCAGCGCGATCACGCCGCTGTAGGCGAGCAGGGTGAGCACCCCCAGCAGCACCAGCTGGCCCACCACCAGGCCGACCGCGATCAGCGCGCCGGCCGCGAATCCGGGCAGTTCGAAGCCCTCGACCGAGAGCACATCGTGCGGCGTGGCCAGCACGACCAGGCCCGGGAAGAACAGGAACACCGCCCGGTCGAGGGCGGTCACCCGGTCGGGCAGCGCGAACGCTGGCCGGCGCCGGATCAGGTTTCCGGCCACCCAGGTCAGCACCACCACGACCACCGAGATGGCTAGCGTCACCCACAGGTTGCTGGCGTAGCGGGGCACCTCGATCACCATCACCGCGACGAACACCGCGGCCAGCGTCCGGGCGAATCTGGCGGCCCGGCGGCGACGCATCGAGGTGCCGTCGAGCAGCGCCGTGAAACCGCGGCGCATGAACCAGCGCTCGACGTCACGGGTGCGCGGGTCGGCCATGCCGGTCAGCTTAGGGAAGCGTCGCCCGGCCCACCGTCATCCCGGCGCACGTCGGGATCTCATCGGCAAGCGCATCCGGTCTCGGACCCCGCCCGAGCGCGTCCGGCTCTCGAAGCCCCCGTCATCCCGGCGCACGCCGGGATCTCGTTGGCGGGACTGTCGGACGGAGATCCCGGCGTGCGCCGGGATGACGGTGGCGGCAGTGCGGCGCGACGGTGGGCCGGGGGGTCGGCAGTGCGGCGTGACGGGGTGGCCACGATGGACAGCTGACCGGGATGCCAGCGCGCTGGGATGGCCAATCTCACCGGGCCGTTGAAGGCGGATTCAGCGTCCGGTCCCGTTCACATAGGCGGCCAGATGCTGCCCGGTCAGCGTCCCGGGGTTGGCGATCAGGTCGGCCGGGGTTCCCTCGAAGACGATCCGGCCGCCGTCGTGTCCGGCGCCGGGGCCGAGGTCGATCAGCCAATCGGCGTGCGCCATCACCGCCAGGTTGTGCTCCACCACGATCACCGACTTTCCCGCTTCGACCAGGGAGTCCAGCAGCCGGAGCAGGTTGTCGACGTCGGCCAGGTGCAGGCCGGTGGTGGGCTCGTCCAGCACGTAGGTGCCGCCCGAATCGGCCATGTGGGTGGCCAGCTTGAGCCGCTGCCGTTCGCCACCGGACAGCGTGGTCAGCTGCTGCCCCAGGCTGAGATAGCCGAGGCCGACGTCGTCCAGCCGGTTCGTGATGGCGTGCGCGGCCGGCACCCGGGCCTCGCCGGCGGCGAAGAACTCCTTGGCCTGCGCGACCGGCATGGCCAGCACCTCGGCGATGTTGCGTCCGCCGAGGGTGTATTCGAGCACCTCCGGCTGGAACCGCTTGCCCTCGCAGGCCTCGCAGGTGGTCGACACGGTCGCCATCACCGACAGGTCGGTGTAGATCACGCCGGCGCCGTTGCACGCCTGGCAGGCACCGGCGGAGTTGGCACTGAACAGGGCCGGCTTCACCTTGTTGACCCGGGCGAACGCCTTGCGGACCGGCTCCAGCAGACCGGTGTAGGTCGCCGGGTTGCTGCGTCGGGAACCCCGGATCGGGCTCTGATCGACCGAGATCACCCCGGCCTTGGACGGAATAGACGTGTGCACCAGCGAACTCTTGCCCGAGCCGGCCACGCCGGTGACCACCACCAGCACGCCGAGCGGAATGTCCACGTCGACGTCGCGCAGGTTGTTGGCACTGGCGCCCCGGATCTCGAGGGCACCGGTCGGCGTCCGCACCTCCGCCTTCACGGTCACCTTGTCGTCCAGGTGCCGTCCGGTGACGGTGTCGCTGCCCCGCAGCCCCTCCACGCTGCCCTCGTAGCAGATCCGCCCGCCGGCCGAGCCCGCACCCGGACCCAGGTCGACCACGTGGTCGGCGACCTCGATGGTCTCGGGTTCGTGCTCCACCACCAGCACGGTGTTGCCCTTGTCCCGCAGCTGCAGCAGCAGGTCGTTCATCCGCTGGACGTCGTGCGGGTGCAGCCCCGCGGTCGGCTCGTCGAACACGTAGGTGACGTCGGTCAGCGACGAACCCAGGTGCCGGATCATCTTCGTCCGCTGCGCCTCGCCGCCGGACAGCGTCCCGGACGGCCGGCTCAGCGACAGGTAGCCCAGTCCGATCTCGACGAACGAGTCGAGGGTGTCCCGCAGCGAACCCAGCAGCGGCGCCACCGACGGCTCGTCCAGCCCGCGGATCCAGGCGGCCAGGTCGGTGATCTGCATCGCGCAGGCGTCGGCGATGTTGATCCCGGCGATCTTGGACGAGCGCGCCTCCGGCGCCAGCCGCGTCCCCTCGCACTCCGGACAGTCGGTGAACGTCACCGCCCGCTCGACGAAGGCCCGGATGTGCGGCTGCATGGCGTCCACGTCCTTGGACAGCATCGACTTCTGGATCTTCGGGATGACGCCCTCGTAGGTGATGTTGATCCCCTCGACCTTGATCTTGGTCGGCTCCTTGTAGAGCAGGTCGTGCAGTTCCCGCTTGGTGAAGCGGCGAATCGGCTTGTCGGGGTCGAAGAAGCCGGACGCCCGGTAGATCCGGCCGTACCAGCCGTCCATGCTGTAGCCGGGCACCAGCAGCGCGCCCTCGCTGAGCGACTTGTCCTCGTCGTAGAGGGCAGTGCGGTCGAAGTCGGTGACGCTGCCGCGGCCCTCGCAGCGCGGGCACATGCCGCCCAGCACGCTGAACGACGCCTTCTCGGCGATCGTCTTGTCGCCCCGCTTGACGGTGATCGCGCCACTGCCGGACGCCGACGGCACGTTGAACGAGAACGCGTTCGGCGGCCCGATGTGCGGCCGGCCGATCCGGCTGAACAGGATCCGCAGCAGCGCGTTGGCGTCGGTGACCGTGCCGACGGTGGAGCGCGGATTGGCACCGATCCGCTCCTGGTCGACGATGATCGCCGTAGTCAGGCCGTCCAACAGGTCGACCTCGGGACGCGCCAGGGTGGGCATGAACCCCTGCACGAAGGCGCTGTAGGTCTCGTTGATCAGCCGCTGGCTCTCGGCCGCGATGGTGCCGAACACCAGCGAGCTCTTGCCCGAGCCGGAGACCCCGGTGAAGACGGTCAGCCGGCGCTTGGGCACCTCGATGCTGACGTCCTTGAGGTTGTTCTCCCGGGCGCCGTGCACCCGGATCAGGTCATGGCTGTCGGCGGCGTGCCGGCTGGACGAGCTCTGCGAAACCACTGGCGCTCCAAGGGTCCGGGCCGCATCCGCGGCGGTGGGCAGCCCACCACCCTACTGGCGTCGTCCGGCTGGTGGAATGCCGCGCGGGCGCGGACGCTCCGTCGCCGTCGGACGTGACGCACCGGCGGACGACGCGGGCCGGGCCTCGTCGTCCACCGGTGCGTAACTGCCCGGCCACACGGTCACCGCGGATCCCGGGATCGGCGGTGGCCGTGACGGTCCGTGGCCGGGCAGGCTTTTCGTCCCGGACGCCGCCGGTCAGTCGAGCAGGTCGGCGTACAGCGGGGAGGACAGGTAGCGCTCACCCCAGTCCGGGGTGACCACGACGATGGTCTTGCCGGCGTTCGCCGGATCGGCGGCCAGGTCGGCGGCGGCCCGCAGCGCGGCCCCGGACGAGATGCCGAGCAGCAGCCCCTCCTCCTGGGCGACCCGCTTGGCCCACTCGATGGCGTCGTCCGAGGTCACCTTGATGATGCCGTCGATCACGCCCCGGTCCAGGATGTTCGGCACGAAGCCGGCGCTGATCCCCTGGATCTTGTGCGGTCCCTTCGGCTCGCCGGACAGCACCGCCGACTCGGCCGACTCGACCGCGTACAGCTGCACGCTCGGTTTGCGCTCCTTGAGGATCTGCCCGACGCCGGTGATGGTGCCGCCGGTGCCCACGCCCGAGACCACGATGTCGACCGCGCCCTCGGTGTCGGCCCAGATCTCCTCGGCGGTCGTGCGGCGATGGATCTCGACGTTGGCGGCATTGTCGAACTGCCGGGCCAGGATCGCGCCCGGCGTCTTCTCGGCGATCTCCGCGGCTCGTGCGTTGGCGCCCGGGACACCCTCCGCGGCCGGTGTCAGCACGAGCTCGGCGCCCAGCGCCCGCAGCACCGCCCGGCGTTCCTTGCTGAACGTTTCGGGCAGGGTGATGATCACCTTGTAGCCGCGGGCCGCGCCCACCCAGGCCAGCGCGATGCCGGTGTTGCCGGACGTCCCCTCGACGATCGTGCCGCCCGGTTTCAGCGAGCCGTCGGCCTCGGCGGTGTCGACGATCGAGACGCCGATCCGGTCCTTCACCGAGTTGGCCGGGTTGTAGTACTCGAGCTTGGCCAGCACGATCGCCCGGCTGTCGCCGTAGAGCCGGTTGATCTGGACCAGCGGTGTGCGTCCGATCAGTTGGGTCGCGTCCTTGTAGTACGCCATGGTGGGTGGTTCCTCCCCTAGTGGTTGGTCGTTTGCAGAGGTGTTGTGTGAGGTGGGACTGCTCGGCGCGACACCACCGTCCCGCATCGACGGCAGGTACGTGGGCACGACCGCGACCATGCGCGATCAGGAGGGCGTTGTCGGCCGGATCAGCGACAACAACACATTCGCGAACACACATCGCCCACACGATGGGCGGTACGTCCGGCGAACATGGACAAAATCGTAGCACCTTTCTCGTGGGGGTTTGACGGCTCCGACGAGCCGGCACCTCCGACTCCCGGTTGGTGAAACGGTGGCCCCGGCCCGGGCTTACCCCGCACAGCCGCCGACGGATCCGTCGTGGGCGCGGCGCCGAGCAGCAGCGAGTAGAACGCCGCGGCGCGATCCAGGTCGGTTGCCCGCACCGTCATCCCGGCGCACGCCGGGATCTCGCCACACTCGAACTGTGGCGACCAGACACCCGTCATTCCTCGAAACGTGGCGACCCAGCACACCCGCCCTCCCGGCGCGGGCCGGGATCCCGACGGTCGAGCAGCAAGCCGGGTGCGGGGATCCCGGCGTCCGCCGGGATGACGATCAGGGCGAGGATGACGAGAGCCGGGGACGAACCGATTGCGTCCGGCCGCCCGATCGGGGACGGCGTTGGGCAGGTGGCGTAGTCGGGCGATCCGTTCGAGGTTCTCCCGTCCGCTCAGCGGGCCGCCCACAGTGGCGAACCGACCGGTCAGGCTGATCGACTTCCGGGCATCGATCGCCGGGGCCCGGCGGCGGTCATTCCTGACCCGATGCCCGGTCGATGGCCTCGATCAGCCGTTGTCGCTCCTTGTTGATCCACATGCCGTCGGCGTAGTTGGCGGCGAACGCCTCCACGAACTCGATCGGGTCGTCGCCGACGATGCCGCGGACCGGGGTGCCGTTGGCCGCGCTCTCCTCGAACAGGCCGACGAGGTCGCCGTACATCCGGACCAGGACGTCGCCCTTGGCGATTCCGGCCGCGTACATCAGGTACCGCTCCACCGCCTCGGCCGCCGTCCGGTAGTTCGGCGGCAGCGCCTTGAGCCGCGCCTTGTAGCGGCGGTACTGCTGCTTCTCTTCGAGCGAGCCGGTGACCAGCTCGATCCACTTCGCCACCATGGCTATCTGCCTCCTTCATGAAGCCGTTCGAGTCGTTCGGCGAGGAAGCGCCAGGTGCTCCAGAACTCGTCGAGATGGTCGCGTCCCCGCTGGTTGAGCGAGAACACCTTGCGCGGCGGGCCCTTCTCGGACGGAGATCGCTCCACGTCCACCAACCCGCGGCGTTCGATCCGCACCAGCAGCGCATAGACGGTGCCCTCGGCGATGTCGGCGAAGCCGTTCTCCCGCAGCCACGCCGTGATCTCGTAGCCGTGGGCCGGACGCCCGGACAGCAGCAGCAGGACGATGCCCTCCAGCGTGCCCTTGAGCATCTCCGTCATCAGCTTGCCCACCGGGCTCCCTCTACTCAATAACATTGACTACCAGTACATAGTAACGCCGAGTAGTCACGCCACAAGAGGCGAGAGCGCAGGACAAGGTGGTCACGCGTACTCCCTATCCGCGGCCCCCGCGACCCAGACCTACGTACTGTCTGGGCGGGCGCGGTGGCGCTTGATCTCACTCCGGCGCCGCTTGTTGGCCAGTCGACGCTCGACAGAGCCACGCGACGGACGAGAAGCGCGCCGCGGCGGTGCCGGCGGAGCGACACCCTCGCGGAGCAGCGCGGCCAGGCGTTCGCGGGCGGCCAGGCGATTCTGCCGCTGAGAGCGGAACTGGGCAGCCACGACCGTGAGGACGCTCCCGGCCAACCGGGACGCCAACCGGCGGAGCAGCCGCTCGCGCTGCACCTCGTCCAGGGCCGCGGACGCGGCGATATCGAAGGACAACTGGACCCTCGAATCGGTCGTGTTCACGCCCTGCCCACCAGGACCGGACGCGTGCGAGTACCGCTCGACCAACTCCCGGTCGGGGATGATCAGCCCCGACGGCATTCCCGGCGCCGGGGCAATCCGCAACTCGCCCACGACGTCACAGTAGGCGACGGGCTTCGTGGTTTTGATGTTCCCGAAGCGACTGAATTGAGGCCGACACGAGCAAACGCCCCTCCCGGCATTACCGGGGAGGGGCGTTCCTCTGATCGTGGCGGAGGTGGTGGGATTTGAACCCACGATGGGGTTGACCCCCAAACCCGCTTAGCAGGCGGGCGCCATAGACCTGACTAGGCGACACCTCCTCAGCCGAGACCTGAGCCTACTCCAGCGGGCCGGA
>JAGPGQ010000225.1 GCA_018055925.1 Micropruina sp. | reverse complement strand
GACTGAGCGCCGGCGGGAACGGCGGACGGGCCACCGCTCCCGCCGACAAACCTCAGGCGGGCGGTGGCGAATCCGGCGCCGGCGGCGCTGCGGGCGGCTGCTGGAACGGCGGGTAGCCGCCGCTGAGCAGGGCGTCGCGGCGCACCCGGTAGTCGTCCACCTCGATCTCGCCGCGGGCGAGCCGCTCGTCCAGGATCCGCAGCGCACTCACCGGACCGTGCTCCGGGTGCGACGGATGCGGGGCGCCGGCCTCGTGGTGCGGGCCGCGTCCGGGTGAGACCCAGCCCTTGCGCTTGGCGATCTTCCAGACCAGCAGGGCCAGTCCCACCAGCACCGCCAGGCAGATGGCCATCCCGACCATGCCGCCGATCAGGTGCAGAAACCCGTATCCGCCGCCTCCACGTGGACCCATGTCGTTCTCCCTCGTCGATGTCCGATGGGTTCCATGGTGCGTCGTCTTCGGCGCAGGACAATGTCAGGACGCTGTGAATCCGGACGCCCGGGGCGGATCGCTACACCTGCAGCGGGGCGGCCTCGCCGAGCCGACGGCGTCCCTGGAAGGCGCGGCCGAGGGTGACCTCGTCGGCGTATTCGAGATCGCCACCGACCGGCAGGCCCGAGGCGAGTCGGGACACCGTGACACCCATCGGCACCAGCAGCCTGGAGAGGTAGGTGGCGGTCGCCTCGCCCTCGAGGTTGGGATCGGTGGCCAGGATCACCTCGGTGACCGTGCCGTCGCCGAGACGGATCACCAGCTCGCGAATGTGCAGGTCACCGGGACCGACGTTGTCGATAGGCGAGATCGCGCCACCGAGCACGTGGTAGAGCCCGCGGAACTCGTGGGTGCGCTCGATCGCCATCACGTCCTTGGACTCCTCGACCACGCAGATGGCGGTCCGGTCGCGCCGCGGGTCACGGCAGACGCGGCACAACTCCTCCTCGGAGATGTTGAAGCAGGTGGCGCAGAACCGCACCTTCTCGGTGACGTGTCGCAGCGCGTCCGCGAGCCGTTCAACGTCGCTCTTGTCGGTGCTGAGGATGTGGAACGCGATCCGCTGGGCCCCCTTGGGTCCGATCCCGGGCAGCCGGGCCAACTCGTCGATCAGGTCCTGGATCGGCCCCTCGAACACCCCTTACCCCCGGTTCACTGACCGGTGAGGCCGCCGAGATCCGGCAGCTGCGGCATGGTGGACTCGGCCAGGATCGCGACCTTCTTGTTGGCGTCGCGGACAGCCGCCACCACCAGGTCGCCGAGCGTCGACGGGTCGTCCGGGTCCCACGCCTCGGGTTTGATGTCGACGGCCAGCAGCTCGCCGGCACCGTTGACGGTCACCTCGACCAGGTCTCCGCCGGCCGAGCCGCGGACCCGCCGGGCCGCCAACTCCTCCTGGGCGCGTTGCATCTGGGACTGCATCGCCTGAGCCTGCGCCAGCAGCGCATTCACGTCGAATCCCTGCTCGCCGAACATCAAGACTCCAATCGCCGGGGCACCGCCTCATGCTACCCGCGGGCCCACCGGTGCTCGCGCAGCGACCGGCCCTTGCGTGCGTCGGGATCCCTCAGCCACCGTCATCCCCGGGCCCCGACCCGGGATCTCACGGCCAACTACCCCAACAGGACGCCGCTCCACGAACCAAACCCCGTCATCCCGGGCTCCGACCCGGGATCTCACGGCTCAGGAACTACGGAGCCGGCGGGGGTTCCTCTTCACCGATCAACTCGGCCCCCAGATGCTTGGCGAGCAGTTCGTCGTGATTGGCGGACTCCTCCTCGACCGAGGCATCGTCGCGGCTCGGCACCTCTTCGTCGGGCGCCGGTTCGGCGACCCGGCTGGTCGCGCGGATGTTCTGCCGGGCCTCGTCGGCGGCGGCCGGACGGGCGGGACGCGGCGGCGGGGCCTGCCGTGCGGGTTCGGGCGGAGCCGCCGGTGGTTGTTCGCCCCCGGCGTCCAGCACCACCTCGATCTTCACCTGGGTGGCGGTGGCCTGCAGGATCGCCTCGCGCAGGACGTCCTCGCTGCCACCGCGGCCGAAGCTGTCGCGGGCCCCCGGGTTGTTCATTCCGAGGGTGAGGACGCCGTCCACCACGTCGACGACGTGGGCGTTCTGGCTGAGCAGGATCCAGGTGAACCGGCGGCGGTTCTTCACCTCGGTGAGGATCTCGGGCCACAGGTGGCGGAAGTCCGCGGTGGTGAGGGCACCGCCCGACTGGGGCTTGGCTTGGGCCGACGCGGGTGCCGATTCCGGCTGGGACGGCCCCGTCTGCCGGGGCGCGGTCGGCCGGGCGGGCCTGGACGGAGGGGCGCTCGGGCGCTCCGGGCCGGGACGTTCCATCGGCTCGGCAGCCCGCGGCTCCGCCTTCGCTGGTCGTTCCCGGACGGCTTCCGGCCGAACGGACTCGTTCCGGGGAGGCTCGGCGGCGCGGGCCTCCCGGGTCGGCGCGGGTTCGGTCTGCGGAGCACCCGACGACTCGACCGCCGCCAGCGCCTCGGGCGCGGTCATCGCGAGGCGGCGTTCCAGCCGGTCGAGCCGGGCATGCACACCGCGGTCGCCGACATCGGCCCCCGGCAGCAGCACCCGGGCGCAGATCAACTCCAGGTGCAGCCGCGGCGCGGTCGTACCCCGCATCTCGGTGAGCCCGACCGCCAGCACCTCGGCCGCACGGGTCAGTTCGCCCGGCCCGAGTGCGGTCGCCTGCCCCCGCAGCCGGTCGGCCTGATCGGCCGCCACGTCGACCAGCCCGGTGGTCAGCGCGTCCGGGACGGCGGCCACCACGATCAGGTCACGGAGCCGGCGCAGCAGGTCCTCGGCGAACCGCCGCGGATCCTGGCCCACCTCGATCACCTTGTCGATGCAGCCGAACACGCCGTTGGCGTCGCCGGCCGCGAACGCGTCCACGATCTCGTCCAGCAACGCGTCCGGGGTGTAGCCGAGCAGCGCCGCGGCCTGGCCGTAGCCGACCCCGTCGTCGCCGGCGCCGCCGATCAGCTGGTCGAGCACCGAGAGCGAGTCGCGCACCGACCCGGCCCCGGCGCGCACGACGAGCGGCAGGGCGGCCGGATCGACCCGCACGCCTTCGGCCTCACACAACGTCGCCAGATAGGCCGACAGGGTCTTCGGCGGGACCAGCCGGAACGGGTAGTGGTGGGTGCGCGAGCGGATCGTCCCGATCACCTTCTCGGGCTCGGTGGTGGCGAAGATGAACTTCACGTGCGGCGGCGGCTCCTCGACCACCTTCAGCAGGGCGTTGAAGCCCTGCGTGCTCACCATGTGCGCCTCGTCGACGATGTAGATCTTGTAGCGGCTGCTCACCGGCGCGAAGAAGGCCCGCTCGCGCAGGTCGCGGGCGTCGTCCACGCCGCCGTGCGAGGCGGCGTCGATCTCGATCACGTCGATCGATCCTGACCCACCCCTCGCCAGGTCGCGGCACGACCGGCACTCGCCGCACGGCACCGGCGCCGGGCCGTTCTCGCAGTTCAGCGCCCTCGCCAGAATCCGGGCCGAGGTCGTCTTGCCGCAGCCACGCGGGCCCGAGAACAGATAGGCGTGGTTGACCCGGTTGTTGGTCAGGGCCCGCTGCAGCGGCTCGGTGACGTGCTCCTGCCCGATCACGTCGGCGAAGGTGTCCGGCCGGTAGCGGCGATACAACGCCAACGGCGGCTCGGGACGCGCGGGCGCGGCCGCCGAGGTCTCCACCGCGGGTGCTACGGCAGGCTCGGCCTCAACTGTCGGCTCCGGCTCGTCCGGGGGCTCCGGGGGGGCAGGATCGTCGGCAAAACCGAACAGGTCGGGACCCTCCTGTTCGTGGAAGTCGACCTCGTCCTCGACCGAGAACTCATCCTGCTCGCTCACCTGTTGCACCTTACGGCCTCGCTCCGACAGTGCGCGCCGCCCGGACGACTTTCCGGAACGCGAAGGGGTCCCCGCGCACCCGGAAGAGCTCGCTTACCCTTGCTGCCTTTCGGCCCTGGGGGAGTTGGGCGAGGTACCGCCGCACGGGGACCTTGCGCCTAGTGTAGGGGACATCCGCGGTCGCCCCGACCACCGGACGGGCACCGGGCTCAGCCTCGATCCACCGATGGGCGCCGTAGCGAGCGGCCCCAGATGGGTGCACTGGGAAGCCGGGCGCGCGAAGGCGTACCGGGTCGTACGACGAGCGCGCCCGGCGCAGCCAGGGCGCCCAGCTGGGGTCGCGCAGTAGGCGCAGAGCGGTGGATCGAGGCTCAGGCCGCGGCAACCACCCGGGTGCCGGCCAGCAGATCGTGCAACCCACGCCGCTGAGGATCGCCGAAGGCCGTCATGACCAGCATGACCGCCAGGGCGAGGGACGCCACATTGGCCGTCACCGCGATCGTGAACTCCTGCTCCAGGATGAATCGCGAGACCGCCATGTGCGCCAGTTGCCAGGGCAGCAACTTGATCGCGTTGCGGATGGCGGCGGCCCTGAACGGCAGCGGCTGCTGCACCGACCGGACGTGCAGCCCGATCCGCTGCTTGCCGAGCGTCCCGGCCCGCGCGGACGCCTCGGTGAAGGTGAGGTAGCACCACACGGGCAGCACCGTCATGACGAAGGCGAGCACATCGGTCAGGGGAAGGTTCGCCTCACCGGCCGGCGGCAGCAGGGGACGGATCAGGAACCCGACCCCGGTGAGCACCAGCAACCAGGCAACGATCACGCCGAAGTCGATCAGGCTGGCCAGCACCCGCCGCCCGATCGGTGCGGTCGGTTCCTCCGGCGGCTTGCGCGTCTTGCCCATCGGCCCAGTGAACGGCACCCGGCGAGTGCGTGGCAACTCGCCGGGCCGAACCGCCGAGAACGCCGCCGACGATGGATGGCTCCGGCTCCGCTAGCCGGACGGCGTTTGGCCGAGGTCGCGAGGGCCCGGTATCGTGACCGGCGGAGGATTCGCCTAGAGGCCTATGGCGCTCGCTTGGAAAGCGGGTTGGGTTCACACCCTCACGAGTTCGAATCTCGTATCCTCCGCCACATGGTTTGTGCTTGCTGACAAGCCAATACACGCTCAGGCGTCCGAAGGCGGTTTCAGGCTTGTGCCCTTAGCTTCGGACGCGTGGCGTGCAGTTGGCCCATCCTTGGCGACCCGGCCGCACGGCGTTGCGACCGGGGTCCGAACTCGAACCGCGTCCCTAGCGAACCCGGCGCGACTCACGGCAAGAGCACGCTTGGCCGGAGGCGCCGCTGTGGCCAGGCAGGCACCGCGTGGCGTGACCGACAACTGGGGCACGCTCAACCCGGCCGCCAGGCTTGGGGCACGGCACGAACCGTGGTCCATGATGCCTCCTCCGCCAGTGATGCGGGATTGGCTTGAAATAGAAGACTCCTTAGTCAGAGCCAGGTTTCGAGGCCGCGCGAGGGTTGGCTTGAGATAGGAACCGGGGCTGCTGACCGGCGGAGTCGGTGCGTTACACTTGGAGGAGTTGGGAATGGATATTGCACTTGGAGGATCGAATGTCTGCCGTTCGTGCTGACAACCTAGATTCACTCCGCGCCGCTCTCGCCAGCCCTGGCGAGAGCGTGAGCGTCACCCTTGAGCTCCCTCGTCGGAGCGCGGAGAAGGTCCTCAGCCTGCTGGACGCAGAGCGCACGACCGGAGCTGTGGTCGTCCCGATCCAGGAGCTGTTCACCACCACCGAGGCGGCCACGATGCTGGGCCTGTCCCGGCCGACGTTGATGAAACTGATCGCCTCCGGGGAGATCGACCACGTCATGGCCGGCACTCACCACCGCATCCCGGCGCAGGCGATCCTCGCCTTCCAGCAGGCCCGTGCTGCACGGAGGGAGCGAGCCGCGCAGGCGCTGGCAGAGTTCTCCAACGAGATCGGCCACCTCGATTGACGATCGCCGTCGTCCTGGCCGACGCCAACATCCTGTTCTCCCGAACCCTGCGCGACTACGTCCTGTACGCCGCCGAAGCAGGGGCCATCGAGGTCCGTTGGAGCCAGCAGATCCTCGACGAGATGTCCCGCAACCTCCAGGGACGACT
This sequence comes from Micropruina sp., assembly GCA_018055925.1. Classification (GTDB taxonomy): domain Bacteria; phylum Actinomycetota; class Actinomycetes; order Propionibacteriales; family Propionibacteriaceae; genus Micropruina. The sequence continues at coordinate 294 of JAGPGQ010000225.1, read as the reverse complement.
CGGCCTCAGCCAGGCCGACACTGACCGGCTCGAACGTCTCATGAACGTCTATCTGGACGAAGCACTCGTCGAGGTAGAGGCTGACGACCTGGCTGTCGTCATCGGGGTGGCGATGGACGTCAAGGATCGACACGTCCTTGCCGCCGCGCTTTCAGCGAACGCCGACATCCTTGTCACCGAGAACGTGCGCCACTTCCCACGTACCTGGATGGCCGAGCACGACATCGAACTGCTGACCGCCCGACAACTACTGGCTCGGCTTACCGAAGTCTTCCCCGACGAGATCCGCCGGGC
>JAGPGQ010000032.1 GCA_018055925.1 Micropruina sp. | reverse complement strand
CCGACCTGGTCGAGCCGTTCGTCCATCGCGGTCAGCCGCTCCCGCAGCTTGCCGCGCGCCCGTCGTCCCTGCCCGAGCACCAGCAGCGCGACGTAGCCGGCGCGGATCGTGAGGATGATCACCAGCGCCGCCGCCGCCAGCCAGAACGCGCGCCCGGCGCCCTCGTGCTGGGCCAGGTTCTGCCGCCAGATCTCCTTCAGCTCCAGGCCCATCACCAGGAACACGGCCCCCTCGAGAACCAGTTCGGCCGTGCGCCAGTTCAGCCTGTCCGACAGCCGCTGCTCGGGGGTGAACCAGCGGGCCGCACCCTGACCGGTGACGATGCCGGCCACCACCGCGGCGACCAGGCCGGAGCCGCCGAAGTGTTCGGTGGGCAGGAAAGCGGCGAACGGCACCGCGAAGCCGACCGCGGTGTTGGCCGCGGAGTCGCCCACCCAGGCCCGGAACCGCAGGTTCAGCCAGCCGACGGCGCCGCCGATCACGATCGCGACCAGCACGCCCCAGACGAACGCGCCGACGAACTCACTGGCCTGGACGGTGCCGGCGGCGACGGCGGCCACCGCGGTGCGCAGGATCACCAGCGAGGTGGCGTCGTTGAGCAGGCTCTCGCCCTCGAGCATGGTGACCACCCGGCGCGACAGCCCCAGGCGTTTCACGATCGAGGTGGCCACGGCATCGGTCGGGCTGAGGATGGCTCCCAGCGCGATCGCCAGGAACACCCCGAGGCCCGGTACGGCCCAGGCGAAGAACAGGCCGAGGCCGACCGAGCTGATCACCACCAGCAGCACCGACAGCCCGGCGATCGGGCCGAAGTCGCGGCGGAACTCGATCGCCGGCAGCGCCACCGCGGCCGAATACAGCAGGGGCGGCAGGATGCCGACCAGGATGATCTCGGGATCGACCTCGACCGCCGGCACGAACGGCAGCAGGCTGACCCCCAGCCCAGCCATCACCAGCAGCAGCGGGCCGGCGATGTTGACCCGGGGCGCCAGTCCCGCAGCGGTCGCGATCACCGCGATGCCGATGATCGCCAGCAGGATCGGCTCGTCCATGGGTGCCTACCCGATCGGCGCCCACTCGGGGCCGGTCTCGGCCAGCTTCGGGTCGAGCTTGGTGAAGATCGGGGACGGCTTCGCCAGCGGCGTCCCCACCGCGATCGGACGCGACTCCCAGACCGCCTGCTGGTTCACGTAGTCGCCACGCAGCACCGGGTAGGCGGCCTCGGCACCCGGCTCGGTGACCTCGACCAGCTCCGGCTGCGCCGCCCACACGCCCTCGCCGCCGAGCGCCTCGAACACCTTCTGCGCCGCGTGCGGCAGCAGCGGGGTGAGCAGCGTGTTGCAGTCCTGGACGACCTGCAGCGCCACGTGCAGCACGGTGTCGCGGCGCGCGGGGTCGTCCTTGAGCTTCCACGGCTGCTGGTCGGAGAGGTACTTGTTGGCCAGGCCGACGATCCGCATCGCCTCGGTGGTGGCGGCCTTGAACCGGCACCGTCCCCAGGCGTCCCCGACCACGTCGTAGGCGTCCCTGGCGGCCCGCAGCAGCGCCTCGTCGTCCTGAGTCAGCTCGCCCGCGGCGGGGATCGCGCCCACGTTCTTGTGCGCCATCGAGATCGACCGGTTGACCAGGTTGCCCCACTCGTTGGCCAGCTCGAAGTTGATCCGGCGGACGAACTCCTCCCAGGTGAAGTCCGTGTCCTGGTTCTCCGGCCCGTTGACCGCGATGAAGTAGCGCAGCGCGTCCGGGCCGAAGTCCCGCAGGAAGTCGCCCACGTAGATCACGTGCCCGCGCGAACTGGCCAGCTTGGAGCCGGACATGGTCAGGAACTCCGAGCTGACGATCTCGGTGGGCAGGTCCAGCGGGCCGAACGCGCTCGGCACCCCGCCCTTGTCGCCCTCGCCGTTGGCGCCGAGCAGGATGCCCGGCCAGATCACCGAGTGGAAGGTGATGTTGTCCTTGCCCATGAAGTAGTACGAGCGCGCCTCGTCGTTCTGCCACCAGCGCCGCCACGCCTCCGGGTCGCCGGAGCGCCGGGCCCATTCGATGGACGCCGACAGGTAGCCGATCACCGCGTCGAACCAGACGTAGATCCGCTTCATCGCGGCGTCCTCCCAGCCCTCCAGCGGGATCGGGACGCCCCAGTCGAGGTCCCGGGTGATCGCCCGCGGACGCAGCTCGGCGAGCAGGTTCTCGCTGAACTTCAACACGTTGGGACGCCAGTCGGTGCGGGTCTCCAGCCACTCCCCCAGCGCCCCGGCCAGCGCCGGCAGGTCGAGGAAGAAGTGTTCGGTCTCGATGAACTGCGGGGTCTCGCCGTTGATCCGGGAGCGCGGGTCGATCAGGTCGATCGGGTCCAGCTGGCGACCACAGTTGTCGCACTGGTCGCCGCGGGCGCCGTCGAAGCCGCAGATCGGGCAGGTGCCCTCGATGTAGCGGTCGGGCAGGGTGCGCCCGGTGGACGGGCTGATCGCGCCCTGTTGCCGTTGGGCCACCACGTAGCCGTTGGCGTGCAGCGCCCGGAACAGCTCCTGGACGACGGCGCGGTGGTTGAGCGTCGTGGTGCGGGTGTAGAGGTCGTAGCAGCAGCCGAGCCCGGCCAGGTCCTCGGCGATCACCCGGTGGTATTTGTCGGCGGTGGCCTGCGGCGTGAGGCCCTCCTTCTCGGCCTGCACCTGGATCGCGGTGCCGTGCTCGTCCGTCCCCGACACCATCAGCACGTCGTTGCCGGCCATCCGCATGTAGCGCGAGAAGACGTCCGAGGGGACGCCGAATCCGGAGACGTGACCGATGTGCCGCGGGCCGTTGGCATAGGGCCAGGCGACCGCGGTCAGGATGGGTGAACTCATGCCCGGCATCCTATTGGCTCGGGCGCGACACGCCGTCCCCGGGCCCTGCGATGGCCCTTCTGGACAAGGTTAAGCCAGGGTTAACAAGGGGTTACACAAGACCCTCAACCAACTGTTTCCGCGGTGACGAGATTGTCCCTACGATGAACACGTGTCCCCCGAGCTCATACTCTTGGCGCTCGTCGTCGTCACGGCCCTGGCCTTCGACTTCACGAACGGATTTCACGACACGGCCAATGCCATGGCCGCCTCGATCGCCACTAAGGCGTTGACCCCCAAAGCCGCTGTTGCGCTGTGCGCTGTGCTGAATCTGGTGGGTGCTCTGTTGTCGGTCGAGGTCGCCCTGACGGTGACCAATGCCGTGATCAATCTGCAGAATGCGGACGGGTCGCCGCGCCCGGAGGTGGTCGCCGACGGGGGGGTCCAGCTGCTGCTGATGCTGCTGGCGGGGCTCGCCGGCGCGATCATCTGGAACCTGGCCACCTGGCTGTGGGGCCTGCCGTCCAGTTCGTCGCACGCGCTGTTCGGCGGCCTGATCGGCGCCACCATCGCCGGCCTCGGCTGGGGTGGCGTGAAGTGGATCGGCGACGGCGACAAGCTCGACGGCGTGGTCGGCAAGGTGATCGTGCCGGGCCTGATGTCACCGGCGATCGCCATGATCGTCGCGCTGGTCGGCACCAACCTGGTCTTCCGGGTCGCCGCCCGGCTCACCGAGCGCTACCGGACGAAGGGCTTCCGCTGGGGCCAGGTCGGGGCGGCCTCGCTGATGTCGCTCTCGCACGGCACCAACGACGCCCAGAAGACGATGGGCGTGATCACCCTGGCGCTGATCGCGTCGGGTCACTGGACTAACACCCACGAGGTGCCGCTGTGGGTCAAGCTGGCCTGCGCCGTCACCATCGCCCTGGGCACCTACCTGGGCGGCTGGCGGATCATCCGGACCATGGGCAAGGGCCTGGTCGAGATCGAGCCGCCGCAGGGGATGAGCGCCGACATGTCGTCGGCCTCGGTGATCCTGGCCTCCAGCCAGCTGGGCTTCGCGCTGTCGACGACCCACGTCGCGACGGGGTCGATCCTGGGTTCCGGTGTGGGTCGTCCGGGCGCCGAGGTGCGCTGGGCGGTTGCCGGACGGATGGCGTCCGCCTGGCTGACCACGCTGCCGTCGGCGGCCCTGGTGGGCGCGCTGATGTACCTGCTCGGCAATGCGCTCGGCCCCGGCCTGGGCTCCAGCGTGGTGTTCCTGCTGCTGTGCGGCGCGGCGGTCTACATGTGGCTGCATTCGCGCAAGGAGCCGATCGGCCACCACAACGTCAACGACGACTGGAGTTCGTCGAAGGACTCCGGGTCGAAGGGCAACGACAAGCACGAGGTGACGGTCTGATGTGGATCGCCGCCCTGGACGGCGCGTGGCGCGTCCTGGTCGCCGGGCTGGTGCTGGGCGCCGGCCTGCCGATCCTGTTCGCCCTCGGGGTGAAGTCCCTGGCCTGGGCCAACGGCGACCTCTCCGGGACGCCGCGCAACCCGGCCGGAAGGCTGGTCGCCGCCGGGCTGTTCGCCGTGGTGGTGATCGCGATCCTGCTCGGCATCGGCTACATCGTCGCGCACGGCTTCGGCTACGTCATTGGCTGGGACGGCCTGCTGCCGACCATGACCAAGAAGTGAGCCGTCCGGTCGTCCGCGTCATCCGGCCTCGGTCGCGCTGCGCGTAGCGGCCGGCCAGAGCGCCGGGACGTCGGCGACGAACGCCCGGACGAGGTCCTCGGCGCCCTCCACCGCCGACAGTTCGTTGCCGGCGATGGCGGCCTCGATGCCGCCGCGCAGCGCCCGCACCCGGGGTGAGTGGCGCACGCCGTCCAGGATCTCGCCCTCGACCAGCGACCAGAGCCAGTCGATCTGCTGCCGTGCCCGGCGCGGCTCGAGCCCGCCGTGGCTCTCCAGGTGGGCGCGGTGGTCCAGGACGGCCTGCCACACGTCGTCCAGGCCCTTGCCGGTGAGCGCGGAACTGGTCAGTACGGGTGGCCGCCGGGCGTGCGGGTCGGAGCTGATCAACTTCATCGCGATGGTCAGCTCGCGCGCGGTGACCCGGGCCTCGCCCTCGTGGTCGCCGTCCGCCTTGTTCACCGTGATCACGTCGGCCATTTCGAGGATGCCGCGCTTGATGCCCTGCAGCTGGTCGCCCGCCCGGGCGAGCGTGATCAGCAGGAAGGTGTCGACCATGCCGGCCACCGCGACCTCGGACTGCCCCACGCCGACGGTCTCGACCAGGACCACGTCGAACCCGGCCGCCTCCATCACCACCATCGCCTCGCGGGTGGCCCGCGCCACCCCGCCCAGGTGGCCCCCGGACGGCGACGGGCGCACGTAGGCGTCGTCGAGCGCGGTCAGGTTGGCCATCCGCGTCCGGTCGCCGAGGATCGACCCGCCGGTGCGCGACGAGGACGGGTCGACCGCCAGCACGGCGATCCGGTGCCCGGCCTCGATCAGCCGCACCCCGAGCGCGTCGATGAAGGTCGACTTGCCGGCCCCTGGCACCCCGGTGATGCCGACCCGGACGGAACGTCCGGCGTCCGGCCCGAGCAGCCGCAGCAGCTCCTTCGCCTTCTCGCGGTGGTCGGGACGGGACGACTCCAGCAGGGTGATCGCCCGGGCGATGTGCGGCCGCGACCGCTCACGGACCTTCTCGGCCAGCTCGGCCGGGTTCATCCTGCGCATGTGCTCCACCCTTTCAGAAGTCGCGCACCCGTTCGGCCCCTTTGACCCCCGGAGTCGCCCCCGGCGCTCGCCCGTCCGGACGTCGCCCCCCGCGTGAACCGGAATAGGAACCGTCCCCTGAACGGGAATAAGAACCGTCCCCAACGGCGGCGCAGCCCGGCGGCGCAGCCGCCCAAGTCCGGAACCCCCACGGCTCGACGATGAGTGAGTCCACCCCGACCGGACGCCCACACGTGACCCCAGCGAGAGTGAGCGGCGAGGGATGGCATCGGCGCAGCGACACTACGAAGTCTCTTCGGGCGCGTCAGCGGCCGAAGTAGCGACCGTCGCAAGCCGATGCCATCCCTCGCCGCGTCCCCACAGCAACTGCGCACCACAGGCGTCCGGGACCGAACGCCCTCTCACTCGTCGTCGAGACGATCCCTCAACTTTTGCAGCAGTTCGACCGCCGCCGCCGGGATCACGGTGCCGGGCGGGTAGATCGCGTCGGCGCCGGCGGCCCGGAGCTCGTCGAAGTCCTGCGCCGGGATCACGCCGCCGACCACGATCATCATGTCGTCGCGGCCCAGGGCGTCCAGTTCGGCGCGCAGCGCGGGCACCAGGGTGAGGTGGCCGGCCGCCAGGGACGACACCCCGACGACGTGGACGTCCGCCTCGACCGCCTGCCGGGCGACCTCGCCGGGGGTCTGGAACAGCGGGCCGACGTCGACGTCGAAGCCGAGGTCGGCGAACGCGGTCGCGATCACCTTCTGGCCGCGGTCGTGCCCGTCCTGACCCATCTTGGCGACCAGGATGCGGGGGCGCCGGCCCTCGACGGTCTCGAACTCCGCGACCAGGGTGCGGGCGCCCTCGACGCCGCCGGATTCGCCGGTCTCGCTGCGGTACACACCGCTGATCGTACGGATCTGGGCGGTGTACCGGCCGAACTGCTGTTCCAGCGCGTCGGAGATCTCCCCCACCGAGGCGGACTTGCGGGCGGCGTCGATGGCCAGGTGCAGCAGGTTGCGGGTGGGGTCGGTCGGGTCGGGGTTGGCGGCGGCCCAGGTGAGCCGGGCCAGCGCCGCGCGGGTGGCGTCCTCGTCCCGTTCGGCGCGCAGCCGGTGCAGCTTGGCGATCTGCTCGTCGCGCACCTTGGCGTTGTCGACCTTGAGCACCTCGGGAGTCTCGTCGTTCTCGACCAGGTACTTGTTGACCCCGATCAGCGGCTGCCGGCCCGAGTCGATCCGGGCCTGGGTGCGGGCGGCGGCCTCCTCGATGCGCATCTTCGGGATGCCGGCCTCGATGGCCTTGGCCATGCCGCCGGCGGCCTCGACCTCCTGGATGTGCCCCCAGGCCCGCGTGGCCAGGTCGTAGGTGAGCCGCTCGATGTAGGCGGAGCCCGCCCACGGGTCGACCACCCGGCAGGTGCCGGACTCCTGCTGGATGAACAGCTGGGTGTTCCGGGCGATCCGGGCGGAGAAGTCGGTCGGCAGGGCGATCGCCTCGTCCAGCGCGTTGGTGTGCAGCGACTGGGTGTGCCCCTGGGTGGCGGCCATCGCCTCCAGGCAGGTGCGGCCGACGTTGTTGAACACGTCCTGCGCGGTCAGCGACCAGCCGGAGGTCTGCGAGTGGGTGCGCAGCGACATCGACTTGGGGTTCTCGGCGCCGGCGTCGCGGACCAGCCGGGCCCATAGCAGCCGGGCGGCCCGCATCTTGGCGACCTCCATGAAGAAGTTCATCCCGATCGCCCAGAAGAAGCTGAGCCGCGGGGCGAACCGGTCGACGTGCAGCCCGACGCCCTGCCCGGCGCGGATGTACTCCACGCCGTCGGCCAGGGTGTAGGCCATCTCGATGTCGGCGGTCGCGCCGGCCTCCTGCATGTGGTAGCCGGAGATCGAGATCGAGTTGAACCGGGGCATGTTCTCGGAGGTGTACGCGAAGATGTCCGAGATGATCCGCATGGACGGCGCCGGCGGATAGATGTAGGTGTTGCGGACCATGAACTCCTTGAGGATGTCGTTCTGGATGGTCCCCATCAGCTGTGCCGGCTTCACCCCCTGCTCCTCGGCGGCCACCACGTAGAGGGCGAGCACCGGCAGCACCGCACCGTTCATGGTCATCGAGACGCTCATCTGATCGAGCGGGATGCCGGCGAACAGCTGCCGCATGTCGAGGATCGAGTCGACCGCCACGCCGGCCATGCCGACGTCGCCGGTGACCCGGGGGTGGTCGGAGTCGTAGCCGCGGTGGGTGGCCAGGTCGAAGGCGATCGACAGGCCTTTCTGGCCGGCGGCCAGGTTGCGCCGGTAGAACGCGTTGGACTCCTCGGCGGTCGAGAACCCGGCGTACTGCCGGATCGTCCACGGCTGGTTGACGTACATGGTGGCGTACGGTCCGCGCAGGAACGGCGGCATGCCGGGGTAGGTGTCCAGGAAGTCGAGGCCGGTGTAGGCGGACGCGTCGTACAGCGGCGGCACCAGGATGTGCTCCGGGGTCTGCCAGCCGTGGCTGTAGGACGGCACGTTGTCGATCAGGTCGTGCCACCGCTGCCCGGAGTCGGCCGGGGGCAGGTCGTCGCCGAGTTCGATGGTGTCGAAACGCGGAATGGTCATCGGGATACTCCCAGTTCGTCCAGGGTGCCGGCCAGGAAGGCGGCCACGTCCATGCCGGCGAACAGTTCGCCGTCGATCAGCCCGGCCGCCTCGTCGGAGCGGGTCTCGGTGCGTCGTCCGGCGATCAGCACGCTGCCGGTGCCGGCGTCCTTCAGCGCGCGGGCGACCTCGATCGCCTGGGCCGCGTAGACCTTGGCCGAGGAGCACAGGATCACCACGGACGCGCCGGCGGCCCGGGCCTGCTCGACGATCTCGGCGGGGGTGCCGCCCTCGCTGGCGGGGTGCCCGATGCCGGCGATCTGCAGCACGTTGGCGGTGAACTGCTCGCGCGGCCCGAAGTCGCGGCGCTCGCCAAGGCAGGCCAGGAACACCACGGGTTGCGGATCGGCCGCGGCGACCCGGTCGCGCAGGGCCTCGAACACCTCGCTGTCGCGGTGCGGCCGGAGGCCGCCGAGCACCGGTGGCTCCGGGCGGGGCCGGACCGGCAGCGGTTGCTCGTCGGTGGCCGGGAACATCGACACGCCCGTGATCGGCTGCTGCCGCTCGGCCAACCGGACGGCGCGGGCCGCGTTGGTCTCGGCGAGCCATTCGGCGATCCGGCCCCGGTCGAGGGCGGCGGCCATGCCGCCGACCGCCTCCAACTCGCCGAAGCGCTCCCAGGCGCGGCGGGCCAGCTGGTCGGTGAGGCTTTCGACGTACCAGGAGCCGCCGGCCGGGTCGGCCACCCGGCCCAGGTTGGACTCCTCGGCGGCGAGCAGTTGCAGGTTGCGGGCCATCCGGCGGGAGAAGTCGGTGGGCAGGCCCCAGGCGGTGTCGTGCGGCAGCACGGTGATCGACTCGGCACCGCCGACGGCGGCGCCGAAGGTGGCGATGGTGCCCCGGAGCAGGTTGACCCAGGGGTCGTCCCGGGTGATCATCCGCCACGAGGTCACGGCCAGCTGGATCGCGCCGCGCCGGGCGGCCGGGACGCCGGCGACCTCGCCGACGCGGGCCCACAGCCGGCGCAGGGCGCGGAGCCGGGCGATGGTGAGGAACTGGTCGGCGTTGGCCGGCACTCGGAACGCCAGCTGGCCGAAGGCCGTGGTGGCGTCGATGCCGGCGGCCTCGAGCGCGCGCAGGTACTCCACGCCGGTGGCGATCGCGAACGCCAGCACGTCCACGTCGCCCGCCCCGGCGTCGTCGTAGGGCAGGACGTCGACCGCGAGGGCGCGGGCGTTGCCGAACTCGCCGCGCGCGGTGGTCACCCAGTCGGCGAGCAGGCCCAGTTCGGGGGCCTCCCCGCCGCGCGCGGACCGCGCCAGCGGGTCGATGCCGAGGTTGCCGCGGACGGTCGCCGCCTGGCCGCTCGCCCGCCAGACGTCCGCGAGCGCCCGCGCGGCGGCCGCCTGATCGGTCCGGCTGGAGACGTTGATCGGGGCGAGTTCGGGCCGCACCCCGGCGAGCACGGCCGGCAGGTCGTCCGGCGCGATCGCGTCCGGGTCGAGCCGCAGCCACAGCGAGGTCGCTCCCCGGGTCAGGTCGGCCAGCACGGCCGGGTTGCTGAACGCCGGATCGCCATCCTCGTGCAGGGCGCACACGTCCCAGGCGTGGATGGTGCCGGTGCGCAGCGTCGAGCCGCGGGTGAACGGCTCCACCCCGGGATGCCCGAGCGGACGGTCGGCGCGGGTCTGCAGCGGTTCGATCACCAGGCCGTCGACGGTGACGGTGGTGAGCCGTTTCATCGCCTGGTCGAGGGAGAGTTCCTTGCCCTCCGGGCGACGCCGGTTCAGCACCCGCAGAACCTCGGCCTCCCAATCCTGGCGGCTCGGCGGGGTGAAGTCGCCGGCCAGCGTGAGCGGGGATTCGGTCATGCTGGTCAGCGTAGGACGGGTGCTTTCGGCCCGCTGCCGGTCCTTCGAAACACCCGAACCCCGAACCCTCCGATCTCGCGATCCGAGAACGTGTCCGCTTCGCGGGACAACGTCCGGGCGGTCGTGCCCGGGCGGCTCAGCCTCGATCCGGCGATGGGCGCCGTAGGCGCAGATCGGTGGATCGAGGCTCAGCTCACCTGGCGCACCAGCGCCTCGGCGGAGGCGATCATCCGCAGGGTCTCCCACTGCCAGTCGGGTTCCTGGCCGCGGAACGGCCCGGTGGCCAGCGAGATGATCACCGCGGCCGCGCGTAGCCGCAGCTCGGTCGGGTCGACCCGCTCGTCGAAGACCGGCACCCAGGCGCGCAGCAGCCCGTGCACCCGGGCCTCCTGCGCGGGGTTCATCCGCTGGATGGTGGAGAGGTGGGCGATCAGGCAGGCCAGATCGTCGGCGCGCCGCCCGGGCCCGACGGTGTCGACGTCGAGGATGCCGACGATGCCGCCGTCGGCGACGTGCACCTGGCCCTCGTGGAAGTCGCCGTGGGTGGGTTCGTGGCCGAGCGGGATGCCGGCCAGCCCGTCGGTGATCTGCCGGGTCAGCCGTTCGAGTTTGGCGCCGGCGCTGGGCAGCGCCGCGGAGACCATCTGGCCGTAGTGCTGCACGGCGTCGGCCCAGGGCGGACGGCGGTCGAGGTGGGCCACGCTCATCGGCATCGCGTCCAGCAGCTGGATCAGTTGCTCGGCGGTGCACGGCTCGTCCGGGTCGAAGATCGCCTGGGCCAGCGGGCGTCCGGGCAGCGCGTGCAGCAGCATCAGCGCGTCCGGGGTGGTGGCGGCGATCCTGGGCGCCGGCACACCGGCGGCGAGCAGCACCCGGTGCCGGTCGACGACGTCGTCGAACAGCCGTTCGCGCAGCACCTTGCAGTAGAGCGTGGCCTCCACCGGGTCGCCGACGTCGACCCGCAGGACGGCACGGCGGCGGGGCCGGTAGCCGATCATCTTCAGCCGCACCTGGTCGCCGCCGACGTCCCGGCCGAGCACGTGGTGCTCGGTCAGCACCTGGGCCATGCGTTCGGTGTAGGCGGCCCGGGCGAGTCCCGGGAGGTCGGGATCGTTGGGGTAGATCCAGACGGCCACCTCCCGGTCGCCGTCGGCGAAGATCTCGGCCCGGGTGTCGGCGGGCACCGGCCCGCCGGCCCGGGCGCTGACCCCGAGCAGTTCGTCGCGCTCCCCGTAGGGCCAGGCCACGGTCGCCGAATAGGTCGCGGTGGTGGACTGCTGCGGGTTGGCGTCCACGTGGTCGAGGGCCCAGTTCAGCAGCCGCCCGCCGGCGTGCTCGACGGCGACGCCGAGCAGTTCGCCCACCTCGTCGGAGGTGAGCAGGCGCGACCCGTCGGGATCATCGTCCGGCATCGCCACCCCCCGTCATTCGGCGCCCTGGACCGTTCCGAGGCGGCGCAGCCGCAGCCGCGAGGCGCGGCGTCCGTCCAGTTCAGCGACGGTGAACTCGAAGCGTTCCGAACCTGCCTCGCCGACCTCGACCGGATCCAGCAGCACCTCGATGGTGTCCCCCACCTCGGGCAGGTGGCCCAGGTGGGCCATCACGAACCCGGCGATGGTGTCGTAGGGGCCCTCGGGCAGCACGTAGCCGTGGTCCTCGCCGAACTCCTCCAGCGTCTCCAGGCCGTCGAGCTCGGCGCTGCTGGGCGAGTCCGCCGACCCCAGGGACGGCTGGTCGAACTCGTCCGAGATGTCGCCGACCAGCTCCTCGACCAGGTCCTCCATGGTGACGATGCCCGCGGTGCCGCCGTACTCGTCCGAGACGATCACCAGGTGCGCGTTCGCGGCCCGCATCTGGGTCAGCGCCCGCAGGATCTTCATCGTGTGCGGCAGCGACACCACCGGCCGGACCAGCTGCCGGACGGGGGCGTTGCGGGCCGACGGATCGAGGTCGAACAGGTCGCGCACATGGACGAAGCCGAGCACCTCGTCGACGTCCTCGCCGATCACCGGGTACCGGCTGTGCGGATTCTCGTGGAAGGTGCGCAGCGCCTTGTGCGCGGCCAGGTCACCGGAGAGGAAGTCGACCTCGGTGCGCGGCACCATGGCCTCGCGCAGGCTCATCTGGCCGGCGGCGAACACCTCGTCGACGATCTGGCGCTCCTCGTCGCCCAGGGTGGACGACGAGGTGACCATCGCCCGCAGCTCCTCGTCGGTGACCTCTTCGCGACCGGCCTTCGGATCGCCGCCGAGCACCCGCACCAGGGCGTTGGTGGAGACGCCGAGGAACCAGATCACCGGGCGCGTGATGGTGGCGATCGCGTTCACCAGCGGCGCCAGCGCCATCGCGAAGGTCTCCGCGCTCTGCATGGCGAGCCGCTTGGCCGTCAGTTCGCCGATCACGATGGAGAAGTACGAGATGATCACGGTGATCGTGACCAGGGACACCGGTCCGGCCACCGACTCGGGCAGGCCCCAACCGATCAGCACCGCCGAGGTGGGCTCCTCGAGCGTGGCGCCGCCGAAGGCCGCCGACAGGAATCCCGACATGGTGACGCCGATCTGCACCGCGGACAGGAACCGGTTCGGGTTGGCGGCCAGTGCGGCCACCGTCCGGCCCCGCTGGCCACGCGTCGAGAGCTGCTTGACCTGGCTCTCGCGCAGCGACACCAGCGCCATCTCGGCCGCGGCGAACACCCCGCCCACGATGATGAACAGAAAGATCAGCAGGATGTTGCTGACGATGGGGTTCATCGAATGGTCTCACTCACGCGGCACAGCTTATCGAGCGGCCTTCCCGGCGTCCGGTCAGCGCGGCGCGGGCGGCTAAGGTGACGCCCGTGTCGCCCACCCGTAACGGTTCGTTCACCTTCGCCAGGGGCAATGCCGCCAAACTGGCCGCCCTGCCCCGGTACGCCGCGGGCCGGATGCGTACCCGGCTGCGCCGGCGCGACCCGCGGGTGTGGGCCTTCGGCAGCGCCTTCGGCCTGGCCGACGGCGCCCTGGCGGTGCTCCGGGCGGCCCGCCGGCTCGATCCGTCGCTGCGGCTGGTCTGGCTCACCGACGGCCCGGCGCAGGCGAACCGGGCCAGCCGGCTGGGCATCGAGTGGGCCGAGAAGGACTCCCGGGCGGGGTTCGACGCGACCGCCGGAGCGGGCGTACTGGTGGTCACCCACGGCTTCGGCGACGTCAACCGGTACGCGATCGGCGGGGCCACCATCGCGCAACTGTGGCACGGCTCGCCGTTCAAGAAGCTGCACGCGGACTCTCCCGCGGCGCTGTCGCTGGGGCCGCTGGACCGGGTGGCCCTGGCCCGCCGGGCGATGCGGCAGGCGTACCGGCGCGGCACTCGGCAGATCGGCCTGCTGCCGGTCTCCGCGGACGCCTTCGTGCCGTTCATGTGCAGCGCGTTCGCGCTGACGCCGCGCGAGGTGCGGGTGCTGGGCGAGCCGCGCACCGACGTGCTGTTCCGGGGTTCGCCGGCCGGACGGCGGGCCGCGGCCCGCAACCTGCTGGAGCGCGCCGTGCCCGGCATCGGTGGCCGCCGGGTGTTGCTGTATGCCCCGACCTGGCGGGACGGCAACCCGGATCCGGGCATGCCCACCGAACGGCAGTGGCGCCGGATCGACGCCTACTGCGCGGCGACCGACAGCGTCCTGCTGATCCGGCCGCACCCACTCGGGGTGGGCGACTACCCGCACGCCTCCCGGTACGTGCGGCTGGCGGCCCCGTCCGTGCTGCCGGAGTCGATGCCGCTGCTGTGGGGGGTGGACGCGCTGGTCACCGACTACTCCTCGATGATGTACGACTTCGCCGTGACCGGCGGGCCGATCGTGTTCCTGGCCCCCGACCTGGACGACTACCGGGTCTCCCGCGGGCTCTACCTCGACTACCCGACGATCACCGGCGGCGGCTGGCAGACCGACTGGGACGGCGTCCTGGACACCCTGGAGGACCTGGACGCCGACGCCTCGTCCCGGTCCGCGGCCGCGGACCGCAGCGCGCGGATCGCGAACCTGGCGCACGCGTTCACCGACGGCCGCAACGCCCGGCGGGTGGCCACCCGGCTGCGGGAGCTCAGCGCCGGCTGAGCCGGGAGGTGTCCACCGTGCGGTGCCCGCCGGCGACCAGGCCGCGCAGGAAGCCGGCGCCCCAGGAGAGATGCATGGTGGCCAGGACGCCGGTGTTCAGCGCCCACGCGCGCAGGTCGTCGGCGCCCAGCGAGCGCCACGACACGTAGGCCAGCCCGCCGGCGTAGGCCAACGGCACCGCGTACAGCACGCCGGCCGCGGCAGCGGCCCGTCCGCTCAACAGGCCGGTCGCCCGGCCGAGGCCCGCCAGCGCCGCGGCGCCCAGCGCCAGCACCGTCGCCGGCGGCGCCAGGTACTTCAGCGGGGTCGTCCGTTGCTGCCGGACCAGGTGGCCGCGCCAGACGCCGGTGGCGAACATCTGCCGGCGCAGCGTCGCGGGGGTGGCCCGGGGCCAGTAGGTGACGGCGATGTCCGGGGTGTACCAGACCAGGTGGCCGCGGGCGATGATCCGGGAGTTGAGTTCCCAGTCCTCCGCCCGGCGCAGGGTCTCGTCGTAGCCGCCCACCTCGTCCAGCACCTCGCGCCGGAAGACCCCCAGGTAGGCGCTGTCGGAGGGGCCGGCCTGCTTGGCGCCGTGGTACTGCCCCCCGCCCAGCCCCCAGGGCGAGTTGTAGGCGCGGGCGACCGCCGCCTGGAACGGGGTGCGTCCCCGGGCGTGCATGACGCCCCCGACGTTGACCGCGCCGGTAGCGTTCAGCAGGTCGACCATCGCCCGGGTGTAGTCGGCCGGGAGCTCGGCGTGCGCGTCGACCCGGACGACGATCGGGTGCCGGCTGGCGTCGATCGCCCGGTTCAGCCCGACCGGGATGTCGTTGGCCGGGTTGTCGACCAGCCGCACCCGGGGGTCGCGCTCGGCGAGTTCCCGCGCCAGCGCGGTGGTGCGGTCGCTGGAGGCGCCCAGTGCCAGCACCAGCTCCTGTTCGGCCGGGTAGTCCTGGGCGAGGACGGCGGCCACCGCGTCCGCCAGGTACCCCTCCTCGTTCAGAACCGGCATCACGTAGGAGATCGCTGGATACTCGCTCACCCGGCGAGGCTATCGCGCGGGCTCAGCGGGAACCCCAGTGCCACGTCGGGCGGGTCAACAGACCTTGCTCGGCGACCTCGGTCTCGCCGAACGGCTTGACCAGTTCGTGCCGGGTGGCGCCCGCCCCGGCCAGCGACCGGACCAGCGTCTCGGAGTGGGTGACGACGACCAGCTGACTGCGCCGGGCGGCGTCCGCGATCAGCCGGGCCAGGGCCGGCAGCAGGTCGGCGTGCAGGGACGTCTCCGGCTCGTTCAGCACGATCAGCCCGGGTGGGCGGGGCGAGAACAGCGCGGTGGCCAGCAGCAGGTAGCGCAGCGTGCCGTCGGACAGTTCGCGGGCGGTCAGCGCACGCAGCATGCCGGTCTGGCGCAGTTCGAGTTCGAACCGTCCGCCGTGGTCGGCGACCCCGACCCCGGTGCCGGGGAACGCGTCCGCCACCGCGGCCCGGAACGGCTCCTCCCAGGCCGACTCCAGGATGGTCGCGACCGCGGGGGCCAGGTCGTGGCCGTCGGCGGCGAGCACCTCGGTGCGGGTGCCCACCTGTGGCCTGCGCGCCGGGGCGCGCGGGTCGACCCGGAAGCTGTCGTAGAACCGCCAGCCCCGGACCGTGTCCCGCACGGCGGTCAGCTCGGGACGATGGATCGGGTCGACCAGTTCGTCCAGCACGCTCGCCCAGGGCGGCAGGCTCAGCTCGAGATGGCGGCGTCCCTCCTGGTCGGCGACCCGGATGCCGCGGGCGGTGCGGTCCAGCAGGGTGGCCGCGGGTCGCATCACCCGGCCCGCCCAGATGATCTCGCGCTTGATCGCCGGGTCGCGATCGAACATCGTCCGGGAGGGCACGGGCAGGCCGACGTCGATCAGGTAGCCGAGTGCGTCGGTGGTGAACCCGAGTTGCAGGCTGACCGGCGCCCGGCGCGACCCGGTGCCCTGCACCGGCACCTCACCCCGGCGCATGGCGCCGGAGATCTGTTCCGGCCCGGCCCACAGCACCGACGACAGTCCCCCCGCCGCGGCGACCGAGCCGACGAACGCCCCGGCGGCGGTGTCGGCGAGCAGTTGGAACGCCCGGTACAGGTTGGACTTGCCGGTGCCGTTGGCTCCGGTGACGACGGTCAGCGCGTCGAGCGGCAGGACGACCTCGCGCAACGAGCGGAAGCCGTGGACGGCGAGGCTGGTGATCACGGTCGGGAACCTACCCGCCGCCCACGACGGTTTCTCAGCTCTCAGCTCAGCCGGCGGCCGGCTCCAGCGTCCGCTTCCAGGCACCCTCGTAGGCGGCCGGACGGAACCCGATCGCCTCGTTGATGTCCAGCATCGGCCGGTTCTCCTCCGCGTTGTAGGTGACCACCCGGGGCGAGTCCGGCGCCACCCGGCGCCAGGCGAGCAGCCCCGCGCACTTCACCAGCAACCCCAGCCGGTGCCCGCGGTGCTCGCGCAGCACCAGGGTGTCCTCCTGGTGCGTCACGTGCGTGGGGTCGGTGCCGATCACCAGTTCGTTGAACGCGCACAGTTCGCCGCTGGCGATGTGCTGGGCGGCGGTCACCTGCACCGTCTGCCCGGCCTCCAGGTACCGGGACTGGTGCAGCTGGATGCGGGCGACGTCCCACACCTCCTCGTCGAAGTCGAGCGCGGCGGCCGGCACGTCGGTCGACATCCGCGACTTCATCCAGGCGTAGCCCTCGAGGAACTCCTCCGGCGTCGGCAGCAGCCACTGGACGACCCGGTAGCCGGCGGCCGCCCGTTCGGCGACGCCCAGCAGGCGTTCGATCTCGGGCTGGGACGCGGCCAGGTCGAGCCGGCTGTAGCGCTCGATCTGCTCCAGCGAGTGGCCGTGCCGCAGGTAGAACCGGGCGGCGTGGTCCCGCGGGATGGACCCGAAACCGGTCGGCGGGACGAGCCGCTCCCCCGGCTGCTCGGGGTGCTGCGCCCAGGACTGCAGCACGGTGCGGCCGTGCTCCCGGGCGACCCCTTCGAGCAGCCGGTAGCCGGCGCTGCCGACGCCCCGTCCCCAGGCCTCGGGCAGCAGTTCGATCAGCCAGTAGGCCACCTTCGAGCCGGCCTCCAGCGGAACGTCGATGCCGAGGCGGCCGACGGGCTCCCCGTCCAGCAGCACCAGCCAGACGAAGCGCAACTCGTACTCGTCGGGCAGGTAGTGCGGCAGGAGCTCGGTCGGCTCGAGGTGCTGGTCGTCGTGACCGTGGAGCCAGCGGTAGATGCGGTTGCGGACGTTCGTCATGGCGACGAAGTCGCCGGCGTCCGGGGCGTGGACGGACGCCGGGATGGTGAGCGGGCGGAATTCCAGGCCCACGATGGTGCGGTCGATGGTGATGCTCATGATGGAGTCTCGATTTCAGTAGCTGCGGGATTCACGAACGGGCGGTTCGCACAGGGGTGCGTCTCCGCTTGTCAGCGAGGTTTGTTCGGCATGGCTGCGGGCAGACTGCTGCCCTGCAGCGATCAGTTACGCGTGAGCCCGCGACGGCGCAGCCGGCTCCGGACGGTCACCACGGCGTTGTTCAGCATCGGTGACCTCCTCTCGCTCGGCGTTGCGTTTTCGAACGATACGCCGATCCCGGAGCCGCGGCAAGGGATCGCGGTCGAGCCGATCCGCGGACGGCCTCTGGCAATTCACCAGCTGATAGTTAGGCTTACCTAAACTTCCAATGCCCGTTCGGGGGTTGTGTGAAAGGAACGACATGACACAGACAATGACCCGCCTCGGCGCGTGGCCGGTCCGCGCGGCGGCCACGCTGGCCGCGGTCGCCCTCCTGGGAGGAGGGTTGCTGCCGGCCCAGCGGGCGGCCGCCGAGCCCCGTCCGGGCGCCGGCAACGGCACCCTGAGCATCGTGAAGTCGACGGTGACACCGGGCGGCACGATCACGCTCAAGGGCACCGGGTTCGACCAGCGGCCCGCGGGCGGCTACCTGGCCTACAAGCTGAACGACGGGGCGCTGCGGTTCACCGACGGCGGTCCCGACGGCACGGTGGACGGCACCGGCACGGTCTACACCCGCAAGCCGGCCAACCTGCCCAACGCGTCCGGCACCTTCACGGTGCGGCTGAAGGTCCCGGCCAGCCTGACCCCGAACAGCAACGCCCGCACCTACTGGGTGCGGTTGCTGGCCGGCAACGACGGTGGGCCGACCGCCTCGAAGTACGTGCACGTCACGGTGGTGAAGTTCAGCTCGACGACCAAGGCGTCCTTCGACTCCAAGACCAGGAAGAAGTCCAAGAAGGGCACCGCCAAGGTGACCGTCAAGGCCTCCGGGGTCAGCCGTCCGACCGGCAAGGTGACCGTGCTGGACGGCAAGAAGTCGGTCGGCTCGGGCACGCTCGCCAGCAAGCACAAGGGCGTGATCAAGATCAAGCTGAAGAAGAAGCTCAAGAAGGGCACCCACAAGCTCACCGTGAAGTACGCGGGCACCGGCCTGGTCAAGGCCAGCTCGAAGACCTACACGGTGAAGGTGAAGTAGTCGCCACCCACCCGCGGAAGGGCTCCCGGCCAGCCGGCCGGGAGCCCTTCCGCGATTCCGGGGCCGGTCAGACCGTCTCGGCCTCCTTCAGCGCGGCCGCCTCGGCGGCCTGCAGTTCGGCGGCGAGTTTCTTCTCCTGCACCCGCCGGTAGCCGTTCCAGATCACGCCCGCGACCAACACCACGTAGAGCCCGATGGTGATCGGCGAACTCACCAGCACGGCCGGGTTGTTCTGCGAGTTCGCCATCGCGTCCCGCAGCGAGTACTCGGCGAGCGGCCCGAGGATCAGGGCGATCAGGACCGGTGCCAGCGGCACGTCGTACTGTCGCATCACGAAGCCGAGCAGGCCGATCGCGATCATCACCGCCAGGTCGATGACGGACGCGCCGGCGGCGTAGACGCCGAACGCCGCGAAGACGGTGATGCCGGCGTACAGGTACTCCTTCGGCACCCGCAGCAGCATCGCCCACATGGGCGCGAACGGCAGGTTCAGGATCAGCAGGATGATCATGGCGATGAACAGCGCCGCCAGCAGCGCCCAGACGATGTCGGCGCTGCGTTCGAACAGCAGCGGTCCGGGCTGCATGCCGTACTGCCGGAACGCCACCAGCATCAGCGCGGCGGTGGCCGAGGTGGGCAGGCCCAGCGCCAGCAGCGCACCCATCGCCGAGCCGGCGGTGGCGTTGCCCGCCGCCTCCGGGCCGGCGACGCCCTGGATCGAGCCCTTGCCGAACATCGGGTTCTTGCGCCGGGCGTCCAGGGACCGTTCGGTGCCGTAGGCGAGGAACGTGGGCACCTCGGCGCCGCCGGCCGGGATGATCCCGAACGGCACGCCGAAGCCGGTGCCGCGCAGCCAGGCCGGCAGCGCAGCCCGGAACTCGTCCCGGCTCAGCCAGGGCCGGCCCTCGGTCTTGATCAGCTTCTTGTCGTCCGGGCGTCCGACCTTGGACGCCACGTGCAGCACCTCGCCGATGGCCAGCAGGGCGACGGTGATCACCACCACCGAGATGCCGTCGAACAGCGCCGGGATCCCGAAGGTGAACCGGGCCGTGCCGGTCGACTGGTCGATGCCGACCATCGCCAGGGCCAGGCCGACGCCGAGCGCGGCCAGGCCGCGGATCACCGAGTCGGCGACCACCGTGGAGATCGCGATGAACGCGAACAGGGCCAGGGCGAAGTATTCCGCCGGCCCGAACCTGGTGGCCAGGGCCGCCATCAAGGGGGCGAAGAAGACCACCAGGATGGTGGCGATGATGCCGCCGGTGAAGGCGCCGATGGCGGCGGTCGCCAGGGCCTGGGCGGCCTTGCCCTTGAGCGCCATCATGTGGCCCTCGAAGGCGCTCGCGATCGCCGTGCTGTTGCCCGGTGTGTTCATCAGGATGCCGGCGATCGAGTCGCCGAACAGGCCGCCGAAGTAGATGCCGGCGAACATGGTGAGCGCCGACAGCGGCTCCAGGGTGAACGTGAGCGGCAGCAGCAGGCCGACGGCCATCGCCGAGCCGAGACCGGGAAGCACGCCGATGGCGGTGCCGAGGAACGCGCCGACGGCGACCCAGAGCAGATTCTGCGGCGTGAGGATCTGGCCGAAGCCGTTGAGCAGGTTGATCAATTGGTCCATGGCTCAGCTCCCCAGCAACAGGATTCCGGCGGGCAGCGTCATGCCCAGCATGGCGCTGAACACCACCTGGATCAGCGACGCCAGGCCGAGACCCATGATCAGGGCGGGCACCACCTTCCGGCCGCCCAGGGCGAACGACATGGCGGCGAACAGCAGGGTCGCGCTGATCAGCCAGCCGACCGGCTCGATGATCAGGGTGAAACCGATCAGGGACGCCAGGGCGATGCCGAGCTTGCCCCAGTTGACCCCGCTGGGCACGTCCGCGGCCTCCGCCTTCTGCTGCGGGCCGAGGGTTTCGTCGAACGGGTCGTGGACCACCGCGACACCCGACATGGCGTCCTGTTCGGGGACGCTGGGCACCGGGCGCGGGTGCCGGATCTGCTCGACCACGATCAGCGCCGCGGCCAGCAGGCAGACCCCGGCGACGATCCACGGGAACGCCTGGGGGCCGAAGACGCTCGTGCCGTTCACCTTCATGGTCAGGTTGCCGTAGATCAGCAGGCCGCCGATGGCGACCAGCACGCCGGCGATGATCAGGACGCCGCGCTGCGGCGCCGGGTGCGTGAGGCCGGAGTCCGGTTGCTCCGCACGCTTCTCGGTGGTCTCGGTGCTCTCTGATCCACTCATGCCAATCCCAACTCTTTCAGCAGTGCCGAGATGGCCTCCTGCTCCTTCTCGATGAACGCCTCGAACTCGTCCCC
>JAGPGQ010000224.1 GCA_018055925.1 Micropruina sp. | reverse complement strand
CGTCCGACCTGCGCCAGCGGGGGACCTCGCGGGCCTTGGCCAGGTCGAGGTGTTCGTTGCGGGCCTGGAAGTAGCCGAGATCGAGGCACCAGGTGCAGCCCAGCAGCGATGCCACCGCCATGTGCGCGAACGATTTCAGGCTCGGGTCGCAGGCGTTCCAGCGTTGCGCCCGGGCGCTGATCGCGAGATAGCCCTTGAGCACCCGGCGGTTGTGCCAGTAGACCCCGAGCGGGCTCGGTACCCGGCCGAGCAGTTTCCGGGTGGCTCCCTTCAGGATCGTCCCGAGCACGCCGGTCGGCTCGGCAAGGGGCAGTCGGGTCGTGCTGGTCATGAGTCTCTCCTATGTGGTCGTACTCACCCATACGACACCGGCCGCGGGCGGGATGTGACAGGACGAACCTGCGGCCGCGCGGTCGTCATCCGGGAGAGCCTGGTCGCCGACGTCTCCGGCCTCGACTGCCGCGTCGTCGCCGATCAGGTCTCGGGGACGCCGTTGGTGCTGCCGATCGGCCGCCACCACCACAGGGAGGGTCCGCCGAAGAGCCGGTGATGGCATCCTTGGAGCCATGAGGGGGCGAGCGGAATGACCGGTGAAGCCACGCCCGGCGTGCTGCTCGTGGCCAGCACCGAACTCAGCGACGGGGTCTTCGACCAGACCGTCGTGCTGGTGCTGGACGCCGACGAGTCCGGCTCGCTGGGGGTCGTGCTGAACCGCGAGGCCACCATCGACCTGCGCAGCGCGCTGCCCGCCTGGGCGCCCCTGGTCAGTGAGCCACGGGTGTTGTTCGAGGGCGGCCCGGTCTCCCAGGAGGGGGCGATCTGCCTGGCCTCGCCACAGCGCCCGGACGAGGAACCGCCCGGCTGGCGTTCCCTGTTCGACGCCGTCGGCCTGCTGCACCTGGACACGCCGGTGGAGATCGCCGAGGGCGCCTACCGCGACCTGCGGATCTTCGCCGGCTACGCCGGCTGGGCCCCCGGACAGCTGGAACGCGAACTGGAGCAAGGCTGGTGGCACGTGGTGCGGGCCACCTACGCCGACGTCTACGACCGCGACCCCGACACCCTGTGGCGCCGGGTGCTGCGCCGCCAGGGCGGCGACCTGGCGTTGCTGGCCAGTTGGACCTCGACGCCCGAACGAAACTGACGACTACACTCCAGGCAATCGTCCGCGAACAGGGTTACCGAGGGGGTGCAGTGTCGGACGGCATGCAGCGCACGCAACGCATCCTCGTGATCGACGACGACGTCGCACTCTCCGAGATGCTCCAACTGGTGCTGCGCGCCGACGGCTTCGACGCCGCCTGGTGCAGCTCCGGCCTCCGCGCGGTCGGCTCGTTCCAGCAGTACCGGCCCGACCTGGTGCTGCTCGACCTGATGCTGCCCGGCCGCGACGGCGTGGACGTCTGCCGCGACATCAGGGCCGTCTCCGGCGTCCCGATCGTGATGCTGACCGCGAAGTCCGACACCCGTGACGTGGTCGAGGGCCTGGAGGCCGGCGCCGACGACTACGTCGCCAAGCCGTTCAAGGTGAAGGAGCTGCTGGCCCGGATCCGCACCCGGTTGCGCCGCCGTGTCTCGGACGAGGATTCCGGCCTGCTGCCGATCGGCGACCTGGTGATCAACGTGCCCGAGCACACCGTCCGCCGCGGCTCGGAACTGATCGCGCTCACCCCGCTGGAGTTCGACCTGCTGCTGGCCCTGGCCCGGCGTCCGCGGCACGCCTTCAGCCGCGAGCTGCTGCTCGAAGAGGTGTGGGGTTACCGGCACGCCTCCGACACCCGCCTGGTGAACGTGCACGTGCAGCGGCTGCGCAGCAAGATCGAACACGACCCCGAGCACCCCGAGATCATCGTCACCGTGCGGGGCGTCGGCTACCGGGCCGGGGAGCCCCGCGAAGCGACATGATCGCCGAGGTGGGCGAGCGGCGCGCGCGCACGCCCTGGGCCCGCTCGCTGCCGTTCCGGGTGGTGGTGACGGCGCTGGTCGCGGCGCTGACCGTCCTGGCCGCCACCGGCTGGTTCCTGATGGACCAGTCGTCGCGCGGCATCCTCGACGGCAAGCGGCAATCCAGCCTGGCCGAGGCGTCCGTGGTGCTGGACGGCATGCAACGCGACCTGCGCACCCTGAACCTGCGCACCGCGTCGATCAACGAGCGGCTCACCCAGCTGGCCCGGGACGCCGCCTACCGCGGCTCGGTCGGGAACCAGTACTACGTCGTGGTGGCCGGCCCGGTCTCCGACATCGGCTCGGCGGGGCTGGAGTCCTCCAGCGTCCCCGAGTCGCTGCGCCGCGCCGTGCTGGGCGCCGACGGGGTGTATTCGACGCCCACCGAGATCCGCTTCGTGGACGCCCGCCCGGCCGTCCCCGGCCTCGCGATCGGCTCGGCGCTGTCGGCGCCCGGAGGCCTGCGCTACCCGGTCTACTTCCTGTTCACCCAGCAGCCCGAGGCGGACACCCTCGCCGTCGTCCAGCGGGCGACGGCGGTGGCGGGGATGATCGTGCTGATCGGCGTGGTCGCCACCGTGTGGCTGATCGCGCTCCAGGTGCTGCGGCCGATCCGGGCCGCGCGGTTGGCCGCCGAGCGGCTCGCGGCCGGGCACCTCGACGACCGGATGGCGGTCCGCGGCACCGAGGACCTGGCCGGGCTGGCCCGGTCGATGAACCACATGGCGACCGAGCTGGACCGCAAGATCACCGAGCTGGAGGACCTCTCCCAGGTCCAGCAGCAGTTCGTCTCCGACGTCTCCCACGAGCTGCGGACGCCGTTGACCACCGTCCGGATGGCCGCGGACGTGCTGCACGGGCAGCGCGAGGAGTTCGACCCGCTGGCCGCCCGCAGCGCCGAACTGCTGTCGGCCGAACTGGACCGCTTCGAGGAACTGCTCACCGACCTGCTGGAGATCAGCCGGTTCGACGCCGGCGCCGCCGAACTGAACCTGGACGAGGTCGATCTGAGCCAGGTCGCCGCCGAGGAGCTGGCGGCGCAGTCCCGGCTGGCCCAGCGCTACGGCACGCCGCTCGAGCTGGACGCCCCCGGGCGCTGCGTGGCCGACGTCGATCCGCGCCGGATCCGGCGCATCCTGCGGAACCTGATCACCAACGCGATCGAGCACGGCGAGGGCCGCCCCGTCAGCGTGCACGTCCGCGCCGACGCGACCGCCGTCGCGGTGGCCGTCCGCGACCACGGGGTCGGGTTCAGCGCCGCCGAGGCGCACCAGGTCTTCAACCGGTTCTGGCGGGCCGACCCGTCCCGCCGCCGGACCGTCGGCGGCAGCGGCCTGGGCCTGGCGATCGCGCTGGGGGACGCCCGGCTGCACAACGGCTGGTTGAACGCGTGGGGGCGTCCGGGTCAGGGCGCGCAGTTCCGGCTGACCGTGCCGCGCAACGCGGGCGGAAGCTTCATCTCCTCGCCGTGGCCGGTCGTCCCGCAGGATTCCGAGGTGGCCGGATGAGGAGGCTGCGGACGGTGCTGTGCCCGCTGATGCTGTGCTCGCTGATGCTGCTGGGCGGCTGCGTGACGGTGCCCACCACCGGACCGGTCCAGCGGCACTCGCCCGCCCAGCAGCAGGCCGACCCGGGCGTCGACATCGCGCCGGTGCCGCCCGCGACGAATGTCTCGCCCGGACTGATCGTCGAGGGCTTCCTGCACGCCATGGCCACCTATCAGCCGGGCTATTCGGTGGCTCGGCAGTTCCTCACCCCGGAGGCCGCCGAACTCTGGCGGCCGGAGTCCGGGGTGGAGATCTACGCGGGCGGGTACCCACCGCAGGTCAGCGACTCGGGGGTGGTGCTCACCGCGCCGCTGGTCGGCACGCTGGACGCCCGCGGCTCGTTCACCCCCGCCAGCCGGCAGTACCACCACGACTTCGGCCTGGTCCGGGACGCCGACGGCCAGTGGCGGATCTCTCAGCCCCCGCGCGGGCTGCTGGTGCTGCAATCGTTGTTCAACGGCACCTGGGTGCGGTCCGACGTCTGCTTCTGGGATGCGACGGGGGAGTGGCTGGTACCCGACCCGCGTTTCGTCCAGACCGGCACGGTCGGGATGCTGGACACCGTCCGGGCCGTACTCGCGGGGCCGAGCCGGGCGGCGGCCCCGGCCTACCGGCCGCCGCTGGCGGCGCAGCTGGAGGCCGCGGCGGTCACGCTCGACGCGAACGGTGTCGTGACGGCCGAGCTGACCGGCGCCGTCGGCGACCTGGACGCCGCGGCGCGCCGCCGGCTGGCCGCCGAGCTGGTCTGGTCGCTGGCCTCCCTGGAGGGGGTCAGCGGCCTGCGGGTGAGCGGCAACGGGACGCCCTGGGAACTCGGCGGGTCGGGCGACACCGTGACCATCGACGACTTCGGCGAGGGGGCGCCGCTGCCCGGCACCGCAGGCGAGGGCGTGTACCTGATCCGCGACGGCGTGGTGGAGCGCGCCAACTGGATCGACCCGGGCGCCTCCCCGCAGGCCATCGGCGGCCCGGTGAACCGGGTCAGTGCGATCGCGGCGCGGGGCGACGGGCAGGCGGTCGGCCTGGTCACCGACGACGGCACCCGGCTGCGCAGCGTCACCGTCCGGGACGGCGCCGGCCGGGTGGAGCTGAACGGCTCCGACTTCGTCGGCGTCCGCTGGACCCGGCAGGGTGAGCTCTGGGCGGTGCTCGACCGGACCCGCGACGTCCGGCTGCGCGCCGTGAAGGACGGCCGCGAACTGCAGGTGGACGGCGGCGCGCTGCCCACCGGCCGGATCAGGGCCTTCGTGCCCGCGCCGGACGGCGTCCGGGTGGCGGTCGTGATCGAGAACCAGGGACGCTCCAGCCTGGGGGTGGCGGCGATCGTGCGGACCGACGGCGGCGTCCGTTTCGTCGGCTGGCGCGAGCTGACCCCGGCCGGCTGGGCGCCCAGCGGGCAGCCCGTGGTGGACGTCGGCTGGGCGGGCCCGGCGAGCCTGCTGCTGCTGCTCGGGGGCACGCCCACCACCCGGGTGGTCAGCGTGGACAGCGAGGGGGCGCTGTCCACCGACATCGGGCCCAACGACACCTCGGCACTGGTCCAGCTGGCTGTGACCGGCTCCGGACGCGCGGTGCTGCGCGGCCCCGACGGGCAGACCTGGCGGTTCGTCGACGACTTCACCTGGGAACGCTGGCTGGACCGGGTGCAGGCCGTTTCCCTGCCGTGAGCTGTGGATAACCCCGTCATCGCGGTCGCCGGCGGGGCAGACTCGTCCGATGGGATGGCGCGGGGTGCTGGACGCGGCGGCCGACCTGGCCTGGGGCGGCAGCTGCGCCGGCTGCGGACGGCCCGGTCCGGTCTGCTGCCCGGCGTGCGCGGGGACGGTACGGGCGCTGGTTCCGCGTCCGGTGCCGGCCGGTGACGGACGCGCCCCCACCTGGGCGCGCGGCGACTACGCCGGCGAGTTGCGCGCGCTGATCCTGGCCTGCAAGGAGCGGCAGGGGCTCGGGCTGGTGCCGCTGCTGGGTGATCTGCTGCTGGGCAGCGCCGCGGCGGTCGTCCGGGACCGTTGGCCCGGCGGCCCGGTGCTGCTGGTGCCGGTGCCGTCGGCCCGCGCCACCGTCGCCGAACGCGGCTTCGACCTGACCTGGCTGCTGGCGAGGCGGACGGCCCGCGGGCTGGCCCGGCTCGGGTTGGACGTCCGACCCAGGCGGGCCCTGGTGCTGGCCGGCGAGAGCCGAGACCAGGCCGGGCTGGGTGTCGCGGACCGGACCGCGAACCGGCGGCGCAGCATGCGTGCGCTCCCGGTGCAGGCCGCTCAGGTGGTGCTGGTGGACGACATCGTCACCACCGGGGCCACCCTCACCGACGCGCACCGCGCACTGGGCGAGTGCGGGCACCGGCTGCTCGGGGCCGCGGTGGTCGCCGCGACCCCGAGGCTGGACGGACGCCGGTGAGGCTCAGGCGCTCTGTTCGGCGATCTGCTCCAGGTCGAGGTGGATGACGCCGTAGTCGTAGGCCTTGCGGCGGTAGACGACGCTGGGGGCGCCGGTTTCGGCGTCCACGTAGAGGAAGAAGTCGTGGCCGACGAGTTCCATCTCGTCCAAGGCCTGGGCCAGGGTCAGCGGGGTCGCCTTGAACAGCTTCTCGCGGACCACCAGCGGCCCGTCGCCGTGCACCTCCAGGCCGGCGATCTTGCGGATCTCGGGACGGTCCTCGTCCGGCTGCGGCGCGGCCACCGGCGGCGGCGCGCCGAACTGCTGGCCGGCGCGCAGGCCGCGGTGCACCTTGCGCCGGTCGGCGGCCCGCCGCAGCTGCGACTTCAGCCGGTCGAGCGCGTGCTCGAAGGCGATCAGCTTCTCGTCGGCGCTGGCCTCGGCCCGCACCA
>JAGPGQ010000223.1 GCA_018055925.1 Micropruina sp. | reverse complement strand
GGATCGGCTTGGCCAGGAATTCGTTGGCGCCGCCCCGCAGGGCCTGGACGGCGTAGTCCAGCTTGGCGTGCGCGGTGAGGAAGATCACCGGTACGCCGGGGGCGAGCCGGTGGATCTCGGGCAGCAACTCTAGCCCGGACCGTCCGGGCATCTGGATGTCGCTGATCACCACGTCGAACCGGTCCCGTTCGAGCAGTTCGAGTGCCGTGATTGCGTCGCAGGCCAGCGCCGTGGACATGCCGGCACCGTTCTCCAGGATCATTCCGGTGAGATGCGCCAGATCGGGATCATCCTCGATCACCAGCGCCCGGTAGGGGTCAGCCGCCATCGCTGCATTCCTCATTCGTCTTCGGTGTTTGACCAAGTGGGCCCCTGGCAACGACTGCGCCGGGGCCACTGCGGCGATCGGTGGAGAACCGTACCTGTGGCGTTGGTCTGATCAAGCTTCGGGGGTGGGCTCACGATAGCAGCGCGCGACCGGCCGACGCCTGCATCAGACGTCGGCCGGCCGAACGATCGCAATCCCTCCCCGTGCCGGCACCCTCCCGTGCCGGCACGGACTGCATGTGGGCCGGTGATCGGCTTCCTCCTCGCCGATCGACCAGCACCCCGCCGCAACCGGTCGGCGCCCTCCCGCGCCGACCCGTCACCCATCGGGCTGACGACCAGCCGACATACCCCCGTATCGGCCGGCCGTCAGTCCGCGCCGGTTCCGCTCCGCAGGACGGGTCTCCCGTTCGCCGCCCCCGGTTCGGCGTCCGCAACGACGGTCACCCCGCGGTGCCTCGCCTGCGGCCCTCCTGCGTCGAGCCCTCCCGATCTCGGCGGCCCCGGTGCATGTCGAGTACTCTGCACGGCCCGGCTCAGGACGCGGTCGAGGCAACCTCAAGGGCCCCTGGAGATGCCCTCAAGAAAGCCGGCACGGTCCGGCCGGCCCGCCATCGGGGGAAGTGAGCGGGCCAAGTCACCCGCAGGGGGGACAGTTTGCGGTGGCATCGCGATGCGGTGACTCTCTAGGGTTTCGATCAGTGGAGGTTCCGCTCAACCGATCTGGGGGGACGGTAGGGCGACTGGCTCCATGACGGGAGAGCAGGGCTTCGATCGAGGCTCTTTGTTCAGACTGTGGTTGAGGCCGGGTTCCGGTGGGGGGATCGGAATCCGGCCTCAACGCGTCCCCACTCAATATTCACCAGACCGGCCCGAACCCGTGGCCCGCGC
Source organism: Micropruina sp. (assembly GCA_018055925.1). Classification (GTDB taxonomy): domain Bacteria; phylum Actinomycetota; class Actinomycetes; order Propionibacteriales; family Propionibacteriaceae; genus Micropruina. The sequence continues at coordinate 5,145 of JAGPGQ010000223.1, read as the reverse complement.
GACGCCTGCCCGTTCGCGTGCGGCACAATGGCCGATGGCGTCCGTTCCGGGCGTCCGCCCCATCTTCGGAAGGAAGTCCCGTCGTGTCTGTCTCCATCACCGTGGTGCGCCCCGATTCGCGCGAAACCCGGGTGGTCGAGACCACGACCACCGGGCTCGACCTGTTCGGCGCCGACCGCACCGTCGTGGCCATGCGGGTCAACGGCGAACTGCGGGACCTCTCCCGCGAACTCACCGACGGCGACGCGGTCAAACCCGTCTCGATCGATTCTCCCGACGGCCTGAACATCCTGCGGCACTCCACCGGCCACGTCACGGCGCAGGCCGTCCAGGCGCTGTATCCGGACACCAAGCTGGGCATCGGCCCGTTCATCGCCGACGGCTACTACTACGACTTCGACACCGAGCGTCCGTTCACCCCGGACGACGTCGCGGCGATCGAGAAGCGCATGGGCCAGGTCGTCCGCGAACGCCAGAGGTTCGTCCGCCGCGTGGTGAGCGAGGACGAGGCCCGCGCCGAGCTGGCGTCCGAGCCCTACAAGCTGGAGCTGATCGGCATCAAGGGCAACGCCGGCGACACCGAGGGCGCCTCGGTCGAGGTGGGCGGCGGCGAGCTGACCATCTACGACAACGTCCGGCGCGACGGCAGCGTCGCCTGGAAGGACCTCTGCCGCGGCCCGCACGTGCCGCACACCGGCTACCTGAACGCCTACGCGCTGATGCGCACCTCCGCCGCCTACTGGCGCGGCGACCAGCGCAACGCCCAGCTGCAGCGGGTCTACGGCACCTCCTGGCCGACCCGGGACGACCTGAAGGCGTACAAGTTCCGGTTGGAGGAGGCCGCCAAGCGCGACCACCGCAAGCTCGGCGCCGAACTCGACCTGTTCAGCTTCCCGGACGAGATCGGCTCGGGCCTGCCGGTGTTCCATCCCAAGGGCGCGATGATCCGGATGGAGATGGAGGACTACTCCCGCCGCCGGCACGTCGAGGCGGGCTACTCGTTCGTGAACACCCCGCACATCACCAAGGGGCACCTGTTCGAGACCTCGAAGCACCTGGAGTGGTACGCCGACGGCATGTACCCCCCGATGCGCGTGGACGAGGAGCGCGACGAGCAGGGACGGGTCACCCGGCAGGGCTCCGACTACTACCTGAAGCCGATGAACTGCCCGATGCACAACCTGGTGTTCCAGAGCCGGGGCCGGTCCTACCGGGAGTTGCCGCTGCGGCTGTTCGAGTTCGGGCACGTCTACCGCTACGAGAAGTCGGGCGTGGTGCACGGCCTCACCCGGGCGCGCGGGTTCACCCAGGACGACGCGCACATCTACTGCACCCGCGACCAGATGAAGGACGAACTCGCGCGGCTGCTCACCTTCGTCCTCGATCTGCTGCGCGACTACGGGCTGGACGACTTCTACCTGGAACTGTCCACCCGGAACCCGGAGAAGTCGGTCGGCGACGAGCAGACCTGGACCGACGCCACCCGGGTGCTCGCCGAGGTGGCCGAGGCGTCCGGGCTGGAGTTGGTGCCCGATCCGGGCGGTGCCGCGTTCTACGGCCCGAAGATCTCGGTGCAGGCCAAGGACGCCATCGGGCGCACCTGGCAGCTGTCGACGATCCAGCTGGACTTCTTCGAGCCCGAACTGTTCGAGCTCGAGTACACCGCGCCGGACGGCAGCCGGCAGCGTCCGGTGATGATCCACCGCGCGCTGTTCGGCTCGATCGAACGGTTCTTCGGCGTGCTGCTGGAGCATTACGCCGGCGCCTTTCCGGCCTGGCTGGCCCCCGTCCAGGTGATCGGCCTGCCGGTCGCCGAGGAGTTCAACGACTACGTCGCCGGGGTGCTCGACCAGCTGCGGGCGCGCGGCGTCCGGGTCGAACTGGACGCCTCCGACGACCGGTTCGGCAAGAAGATCCGCAACGCGGCCAAGGCCAAGGCGCCGTTCGTCCTGATCGCCGGCGAGACCGACCGGGAGGCCGGCGCGGTGTCGTTCCGGTTCCGGGACGGCTCGCAGCGCAACGGAGTGCCGGTGGACGAGGCCGTGGCGACCATCGCCGACTTCATCGCCGGCCGGTCCAACGCGGATCCGTCCGCCGAGGGCTGAGCGTCATGCCGTCCGACCCCGCGGACCTCGTCGTGGAGACCCCCGACGAGCGTCCCGGGGTGCCGGACGCCTTCCAGCGGCTGTGGACGCCGCACCGCATGGTGTACATCGGCGGGGAGAACAAGCCGTCCGACAGCACCGAACGGCAGTGCCCGTTCTGCCGGGCGCCGGGACGCCCGGACGACGAGGGGCTGGTGGTGCACCGCGGCGCGGTGGCCTATGTGGTGCTGAACCTGTACCCGTACTCGCCGGGCCACCTGCTGGTCTGCCCGTACCGGCACGTGTCCGACTACACCGATGCCACCCCGGAGGAGGTCGCCGAGATCGCGGCGCTCACCCGGCGGGCGATGACCGTGATCCGCTCGGTCAGCGGTCCGGCCGGCTTCAACCTCGGCATCAACCAGGGCGAGGTCGCCGGCGCCGGGATCGCCGCCCACCTGCACCAGCACGTCGTCCCCCGCTGGGCCGGCGACGCCAACTTCCTGCCGATCATCGCCCGGACCAAGGCCGTCCCCCAGCTCCTCACCCAGACCCGCGACCTGCTCGCCGACGCCTGGGACCACGCCTGACCGACCGCACCAACGAGATCCCGGCGTCCGCCGGGATGACGGTGTGGCTGGCCGGTCTCGTCATCCCGGACAGGGTTCTTTCGTCATCCCGGGCTTGCCCCGGGATCTCGTTGGTTGGCTTTCCGGTCTCGTCATCCCGGACTCGATCCGGGATCTCATTGCTGGCGATCCGCGTCGCTGGGATGGCGCACCTGCGCAACGGAAAGCGGAGTGGGCTGCACCCCGTCCAGGTGTGGTGGGCGTTGGGCGCGCTCGTCCCTCCCCACCCAACGCGCGAGAAACAGCGAACCCGGACGAGCGTGACCGGGCGGGACGGGGTGCAGCCCACTCCGCGGCACCCAACGCAACCACGACAGCGGCAGCCCACAACCCCGACGCGCGGTCGAGGCGTCCGGCCGGACCACACGGACGCATCGCTAGTCTGGGTTCGTGTCAGCCGGCGAGCCCTACGACACCGAGCGGATCCTCACCCTCCCGAATGTGCTGAGCTTCGTTCGGCTGCTCGGGGTGCCCCTGTTCCTGTGGCTGCTGCTGGAACGGCAGTACGACCTGGTGGCCGTGGGGGTGCTCGCCTTCCTGGGCGCCACCGACTGGGTGGACGGCTACATCGCCCGCCGCTGGAACCAGCGCTCGAAACTCGGGCAGGTGCTCGACCCGCTGGCCGACCGGCTCTACATCCTGGCCACCCTGATCGGGCTGGCGATCCGCGACATCATCCCGTGGTGGATGGTGCTCCTGCTGGTCGCCCGCGACGTGCTGATGGCGGCCGCGGTGCTGCCCCTGCTGCGCAGCCGCGGTTTCGTCAGCCTGCCCGTCCACTTTCTCGGCAAGACCGCGACGTTCTGCCTGCTGTACGCGTTCCCGATGGTCCTGCTGGGCGCCGGCGCCGAGCCGTGGGCGCTGTGGTTCCGGGTGATCGGCTGGGCGATCGCCGCCTGGGGGACCGCCCTGTACTGGTGTGCCGGGCTGATGTACCTGCACCAGACCCTGGACGTACTCCACCGGTTCCCGCCCGTCGGCAAGGGCAATCGTCCCTCGACGACCGCCGCGGTCACCGGTCCGGGACGATGAGCGCGACCCGGGGACCGCTGCGCCGCCGGGCCGACGAGAGCATGGACCTGCTCGCCGGCGTGTTCGCCGAGGCGCTCGATCCCGCCTACGCCTCCGCCCGGCCCCGGCGCTCCCGGTGGTGGCTGGTCGGCCTGGTGACGCTGCTGATCGGGCTGCTGGTCGGCACCTCGATCGGCGACCGGCTGCGGGCCGCGCCCGCCGACCAGGTGGAGCGCGACGAGTTGATCCGGCGGATAGACGAGGCGGCTGGCACGGCCGATGCCCGGCGCGTCCGGGTCGCCGAACTCAAGGAACAGAACCGGCGGCTGTCCCTCGACGCGCTCGCGGGCGATCCCGAGGGGGCCGCCGTGCAGCGTCAGCTCGACCTGCTCGGGCCGGTGACCGGCACCCGGGCGGTGACCGGCCCCGGTGTGGTGCTGATCGCCGACGACGCCGACGACACCACCCAGCGGGGCAGCAAGGTGGTCGACATCGACATCCGGCAGGCGGTCAACGGCCTGTGGCGCTCCGGCGCCGAGGCGATCGCCGTGAACGGTCACCGGCTGTCGGCCCGCACCTCGATCCGCAGCGCCGGTGAGGCGATCACGGTGGACTACCGCTCGCTCACCCGTCCCTACAAGATCGAGGCGATCGGCGACCCGCAGGCGCTGCTCTCCGGTTTCGCGGCCACCCCGGGCGGCTCCTGGTGGGCCTATCTCAAGCAGAACTACGACATTCGGTACGAGCTCGGGTCGGCGGGTAACCTGCGATTGAACGCCGATCCCGGACTCGGCGTGTCCAACGCCCGCCCCAAGCAGTGAGATCGAGTAGGTGAGAGGGGTGCCGCCGTGTTCGCGCTCGTGGGACTGATCATCGGCATCGCCCTCGGAGTCCTGCTCCAACCGACCCTTCCGGTGTGGCTGCAGCCCTATCTGCCGATCGCGATCGTGGCCGCCATGGACGCGCTCGCGGGCGGATTCCGCGCCTACCTGGAGCGCACCTTCGACGACAAGGTGTTCGTGGTGTCGTTCGCGTCCAATGTGCTGATCGCCGCCCTGATCGTCTGGGTCGGCGACCAGATCGGGGTGGGGGCGCAACTCTCCACCGCCGTCGTCGTGGTGCTCGGCATCCGGATCTTCACCAATGCGGCCGCGATCCGGCGGGACCTGTTCCATGCCTGAGCCGAAGGATCCGGTCGTGGATGCTGCGGACGGCGCCGACCCGGGGGTCGCGTCCGGAGATCCCGGCGTCCGCCGGGATGACGGGAGTGGGGTGGCCGACGCTCATCATGGTGGCGATCCGGGGGCGGCGGAGCCCGGAGATCCCGGCGTTCGGGATGACGAGGAGACGACGAACCCTCGCCGGCAGGACGGTGGTGAGCCCCGCCGGGCCACCGACGGGGCGGACGTCCCTCCGGTCAC